>JBDSYV010000001.1:0-4397 GCA_040110925.1 Ferruginibacter sp.
GCTCGCCTTTTTCATAGGGGCAGGTATTCCCATACTTTTCTTTGCGCCATCGGATGTAGGATTGATGATGGTGTTGGTGGGAATGTTTATTTCCACAGTGTTTGTGTCAATTGCTTTTTTAAGTTCAATAATCACGAGAGATAAGGCCAAGGGAATAGGAATTTCAATCATGCTCTGGTTGTTTTTTGCGCTGTTGTTCGATGGGCTGGTATTGTTTTTATTGTTCCAATTGGCCGATTATCCGATCGAAAAATTCATGGTGGCTGTTGCCGCCCTGAATCCTATAGACTTGTCGCGAATTCTCATACTACTGCACCTGGATGTATCTGCAATGATGGGATATACTGGCGCTGTTTTCAAAGATTTTTTTGGTACTTATGTAGGATTAATATTTTCCATTTCAGTTTTGTTTTTATGGATTGTTTTACCTGTTTGGTATGCAACACGGAAGTTTAATACTAAAGATTTATAAAAGATGAAAAGACATCCTTCGCTTATTTCCTTATCAAGAGAGCACCATGGCGCATTAATTCTTGCCAGGCTACTGCAAAAAAATGCACCGGTTTATAAAGGGCTGCCATCCGACAGCAATGGCAAAGCAGTGTATGCTTTACAATTTTACAAAGATGAATTAATACAACATTTTTTGCAGGAAGAAAAAGTGCTGGCATTGGTAAAGGGTACAGATAAAAATATGGACTTATTGATTGATTCCATTTTTGAAGAGCACCGGCAATTACAGCTTTTATTTAAAGCCATTGAAGGGCACAAGGATTTACAACTTCACCTGCATGAAACAGGCGTATTGCTGGAGAAACATATTCGCAAAGAAGAACGTGAACTTTTTCCACTAATACAGGAAAAATGTAGCGAAGAAAAACTATTAGTCATTGAACACTTATTATCAACTAATAAATGAAGTTGAAAAAAGACATAGAAACCCGTGCAGATATTGAATTGCTGGTAAATAGTTTTTATGAAAAAATTATGGCAGATGATGAACTCGGTTTTATCTTCCAGGAAATTGCTCATGTAAACTGGGTTACTCATTTGCCGGCTATGTATGATTTCTGGGAAAATATCATATTGTTTACCGGCAGTTATGAAGGTAATCCCATGCACTTGCACAAACACCTGCATCATATCAGTTCGCTCACAGATCAGCATTTTACCAGGTGGAATAAATTATTTTCAGCCACAATAGATTCACAATTTGAAGGCATAAATGCAGAAAAGGCCAGGAGCAGGGCTTTAAGTATTTCAGCAGTGATGAAAGCTAATATCCTGAAAAAGCAGCAAGAAGATCAGGATAAAATATATTGAACAAAAAAATGAAAGAGGGTGCTATTCATGGATAACGCCCTCTTTTTATTCTTGTATATTATAGCTGAGTCAGTAGCTATTTGGGTAGTAAGACAGCATCAATAACATGAATGATACCGTTTGATGCCGGGATAGAAGCAATAATTGTAGCGGTTCCATTTATCATCAGTTTTCCATCTTTTTTTGTTATGGTAATATTGTCTCCGTTCACCTGGCCTATTACTTCGCCATCAGTGAAATTCTCAGCTTTGAATACACCTAAAGAAACATGGTATTGGAGAATATTTGTAAGGTCATCTTTTTTTTCTGCCTTTAATAAATTTTCAACTGTACCTGCTGGTAATTTATCAAAAGCTTCATTGGTAGGCGCAAAAACAGTGAACGGCCCCGCATTGCTTAATGCATTTACAAGATCTGCAGCCTGAACAGCTTTTACTAATGTAGTGTGGTCTTTACTGCTGATAGCTACCTGTACTACATTCCGCTGGCTTATATCATCCTGTACGGCAGATTGACCTGAGTTATTATTCGTAGTTACAGATGAAGTTTCAGATGTAGCATTGCTTGTTTTATCACTGCCGCAGGCCATAAAAAAAATGCAGCAAAAGAGAATGGAAAAAGAGAAAATACTTCGCATAAGATTTAGTTTTATTTATAAATTTTATACAAAGTATTATTTAATTATTTCTTTAATTATGACTTGAATCACAATTACAAGTGTAATTAAAAATTATTAATTAAACCCGCATTTAGGAAGTAATTATGCCAATGCATAAACAATGAAATGCATGAAGAAAAAGTTGCTGAAATGGTACCTGTGAAAGAAATATTTCCAGGAAGTAATTAAAAATCGGCATGGGTAATTATATCCTCCATTGAGATTCCACTATGACTTTCATCATACACGCATTGGCCATCTTTAATAACCAATACCTGAGGTGATTCATGATATACATTAAATTGGTCTGCAATTTTGGAGGAGATATCCCTGTGAGCTATTAAATCGAGGTAGTAAAAATCAATATTTTGAGGAGAGGTTGATCGTTCAAGCCGGCTTTTAGCCATGCTACTTATACTGCATCTAGTGCTGTGTTTAAATATAACCTGGGGATTTTCTTTCGATTTTTCAGTAATGTCTTCAAGGGTAGAATCATCTTCCAGTTTTAACCAGGTCATATTTTATTGCGTTCTAATGAATAATTTTTTCATTCATAGGACAGCCGGTTTTCCTGCTTGCCCCACAACTGCAAATAGTTGCAGATAATGTAGATAACAATAATACTGCCAGTAAGAATTTTTTCATTTTAAGTTTGTTTTATTAAGCAAAGATAGTTTATGTGTGGTAATTGGAGGAAAACGTATATGTGTTACATTTGTTGTGTAAAGCATTTAAATTAGCGCCCTTACATTTGTACCCAAAATAAATTTACTCAAAAATTATGTTACAATTAAATCGTCCTATTGCCTTTATTGACCTGGAAACTACTGGTGTAAACTTATCATCAGATAGAATAGTAGAAATAGCCATAGTTAAAATAATGCCTGATGGAACAAGAGTTACCAAAAGGAAAATTATCAATCCCGAAATGCCTATTCCCCAGCAATCGAGCGATATTCATGGCATAACCGATGAGATGGTGAAAGATGCGCCCACATTTAAACAGGCTGCAAATGAAATAAAACAATTTTTGGAAAACTGCGACCTTGGAGGATATAATAGCAACCGCTTTGATGTACCGGTATTGATGGAAGAATTTTTAAGAGCAGAACTTGATGTAGATCTTAGCGATAGAAGGATGATTGATGTGCAGCATATCTTTTATACCATGGAACCCCGGACGCTTACTGCAGCCTATAAGTTTTATTGCCAAAAGGAACTTGCAAATGCTCACAGTGCCGAAGTGGATATTAATGCCACTATTGAAGTGCTTGAATCTCAATTAGAACGCTATGATAAGCTGGGCAATTCGGTAGACTCTATTCTAAATACTATTGGTGAGGATAAAGTAGTGGACTATGCCAGGCGCTTTTGTTTTGATGATAAAGGTGTAGAAGTTTTTAATTTTGGCAAATTCAAAGGAAAACCTGTAATAGATATACTAAGAAGTGAACCACAGTATTACGATTGGATGATGAAGGGTGATTTCCCTAAACACACTAAGAAAAAACTTACTGAGTTATTAAACAGGGCGCTGTTAAAAAATAAGTAATATTAAAACAGTTCCCTTCATTTTATATTACCCAACTGCTATTAAAATAGTACATTTGAAATTGTATCATCCTGCTTCTAGTGGAAAAATTAGTCATCATACCTACATACAATGAAAAGGAAAACATAGCTGCTATTATAAAGGCTGTTGCCCAGTTGAGTCCTCAATTTCATATGCTTATTATAGACGATGGTTCACCGGATGACACTGCTGATATTGTAAAAAGCCTTTTTGAATTATATCCCGGCCAGCTTTTTTTAGAAGAACGAAAAGGTAAACTTGGTTTGGGCACTGCATATATTCATGGTTTCAGATGGGCTTTACAACGGGGATACAAATTTATTTTTGAGATGGATGCAGATTTTTCTCATAATCCTGAAGACCTGGAAAAATTGTACAGAGCATGTTCACAAGGTGCTGATGTGGCGGTGGGTTCCAGGTATGTAAAAGGAGGTGCTGTAGAAAACTGGCCTGCAAACAGGATTGCCTTATCAAAAGGTGCATCCTTATATACACGCCTTATTACCTGGATGCCCATAAAAGATCCTACTGCCGGTTTTGTTTGTTATAAAAAGGAAGTGTTGGAAACAATTAATCTCGATCAAATTGCTTTTGTTGGATATGCCTTCCAGATTGAAATGAAATTTGCTGCCTGGAAACTGGGATTTAAAATTGAAGAAGTCCCCATCACTTTTAAAGACCGCAAACTGGGTGCAAGCAAGATGAATAAAGGCATTGTAAAAGAAGGCGTACTTGGAGTGCTACAGCTTAAGTGGCAAAGTATGTTCAAGAATTACCGCAAACGTGTAGCCCGCTCAGACAACAATGCAACACTTTTTCAACAGGATGTTGCGTTAGAAGGAG
>JBDSYV010000002.1:0-3927 GCA_040110925.1 Ferruginibacter sp.
GGTTCCCGTTCTATGTTATCGCTATGTTCCAGCTCGTTCATGATGCCATAAAGGCCGTTTGCAACCACATCATGTACTTTTTGTGAAGTCTTTAAACGGGCTGTGCGGATGGCATTTTCATTTTCCCGTTGGGTTCTTTTTCTTCGTTTATTATACCAGGTAAGCAGCCCGGTAATGACCAGCGTGGCAAGTGCAATTAAACCAGCCATTATAAGGCGCTGCCTTGTGATGTGTTGTTTCAATACCAGGTTATCTGCTTTGCTTTTTTGCACATCATATCGTATCAATGCGAAACGGTTGCGGGTTGTATCTCTATATAACTGCAAACTGTCATTTATTTTTTTATAAGTTGTATGCCAGTGCTGTTTTTGAGTGGCATCATTATTCAACAGTACCAGTTTATCAATGGCCCTAAGCATGTCATCGGCATTTTTGTTTTGCTTAGCGGTCTCCAGCATTTTATTTGCATACCATTTTGCTGAATCCCGCCCAGATAGCAAATAGTAGTCAGACAAGTGTGCATAGCTGGCATTTAGTCCCTGGACATACTGACTGTCTTCACGAATCCTTAATGCTAACTGAAGTTCCGGCAGGGCCGGATAGCGGGGGTCCGCCCGCCATTTTGCAATGGCCTTGTTATCAATGGCCCTTGCCAATAGCATCTTACCGGCAGGCTGCATTGCCAGTATGGAATCGTATAGTGCAATGGCCGAGGTATAACTTCCTTTTTTTTGTAAGGCTGTTGCTTTTCCATTCATCACTTCCGGCAAATAATCTGTACCTGTAAAAAAAGGCATTGCCTTATTGTAGAACCGGATGGCCTCATCATATTGTTTCAGATCGAGGCTCACATTGCCAAGGATATTATAGGTATAGCCTAAAAATTCCCTGTGCGTTTTGTGAGCAGGATCCAGGGTGCGAATGCTGCCCATCAGGCTTTCCTGTGCACCGTAGAGATCAGCAATATTCCATTGCATTTCTCCCATGAACAGGTATGCCCTTCCTTTATTAAGTGTATCATCGGCATTGATGATGTAACGGTTAAACATAAGGTAAGCCGAATCTAATTGCTGGTAATAGAGGTAGCGATAACCCCGGTCATAATCGCTGTATATTGTTTTCGCTTCCTGGGCGCTAGCACTTAGTGCAACAAACAGCGTAAATAAAAATGATGAAAGTAAATGCTTTGCGGACATCGGGGATTTGCTTTCACTAAAAATAAATAAAGAAAGGCAAACCCGGTTTGCCTTTCTTCTTTGCAATAATTACCCGCCCGGAGGAGGAGGAGGTGGTGGCGGTTTTGGAACGCCGCCGGTTTCACCACCTTCGAAATTTTCAGTGGTTGTGGTGCTAACATGTAACTGGTTACAGTTTTCATGATTTTGTATTGTATGTGTTGGGTTGGGACATAGCAATGCCGCAAGCCAAATGATCAGTTCTATCATTGTTTGATGATTTAATTGTTAGAAAAATGGCCGTACGGGTCGGTCCCGTACTGGATTTGTTTGTAAGAAGCGCTTCTTACGTTGGGAAGGAAGGGTGCAGATCGCAGTTGGTTAACAACTTCCCAGCCGGTTAACTTTCCTGCGATCCTACCCTCAGCTGATCAACTGGCATTGCATGCAGGCCCAGGTGATCGATGCAAACATATCATTCGAAAGAGGGTGATTCCAAAGCGGGTTCCGTTAATTCCGATGATTCCGAAGATTCCGGGAAACCGTAACCGTAAATTCCGGCTTTACGCTAATTTTCAGAAAATTGATTATGATAATTCTGCTTATTGATTATATATTAGTTGAAAGCAAACCGCTATGCGTTTAAGACATTTTGATTATATCAAGTTGGTAAAAGAATCTTTTAAGAAAAAATTGAAACATAATCAATTGTCTCCTCTATTAGCGCATTCTACACCGGGGAATATCAGGCTAGAATGTGCTCATGTTTATGAAGAGCGAGCGGAAAAAAAAGATGAGCCAATGCTCAGATCGTATTTCGGCCCGGGGGAACCGGGAAGGAAGTATCTTAAAACAATACAGGAATTTGATGTGAATAAACTTAAGACTCTTGATAAGTATCTGAAAAGTGGCGGGAAGGAAGGCATCAGTGACCGGAGCCTGGACTTATTGGCCTGGCTGATAGACTTCCCACACAGACCATTCCGACATGACAATGATGTGATTTTAAGTGATGAAGAAATGGCTCTTTTAGGAAATGTTGAAGACAGCCAGCATGGGGATATTGCTACAGCTAACGCGGAAGCAAAGTCCATTTTCACTGAAGAAGTAAAGCCATCAATAACTAATAAGGTAGCTGAAGAACAAAAGGTGCCTGGAACGAATTCCTTATTGAAAAAGGGAGTAAAAAGGGCAGCTGTGATCCTTGGAATTGGGGTCATTGGCTGGGCAGGATATTCAATAATGGTTAAAGAAAAGGAATGTATGTATTGGACTGGTGATCATTATGAAAAGGTTGACTGTAAAGAAAAACGCAACGGGAAAGTTATTTTGCCAGTAGATGAAGACCAGTTGGCTATCCGTAAAATCACAAGGGAAGACAGTATTAAAGAGCGGCATATCGGTCAATTGTATTATATCAAATACGACAACGATATTCAATATTACACGCAGAAGGGTAAGTACCCAGAGGACCACAAACGAGAACTTCAAAAACTCTCCCGCCATATCTTTGATAAAGACAGTAACAACAGGCGGTTACCAGAAAATAATTTGCCATGAAAATCATTATTTGTTTTTATTGCATGCTCCTGATATTATCCAGCTGTGTTGGCGGAGGCAGGAACGAGGAGATAGACCGGTTAAACGAACGGGTAAAGCAATTAGAAGGAAAAGTAAATTCAACTGAGGGCGGAGGGGGGTCAGTGCCGTTTGTAACTGATCAAAAGGACAATAATTTGCAGAGCGGTCATTGCAAGGCTTTCACAAAAAAGGGCAGCAGATGTAAAAGAAAGGCGAAGGGAAATGGGTATTGCTGGCAGCATGCGGGATAAACTAAGTCTTCATGCTTTTACGGGATACCGTAAATTTTATTTAAGCCTTTCTAATATATTTGACGTATCAACGGTTATTTGTTGATCATTATCGCCTGGATTAAAGCACTTGTCACAGGTTGGCCAAATACATATAAACCCTTAAACTAAATGATAGCAAAACTTAATTTGTTCGATAATTCTATGCCATTCATTTTCAATTTTTAGCAATTATGATTTCAAAATTATTTTGGCTACCTGCACTAGCTTTAGGGTTATGGGCAGCATATGATGTATGGTATGATATGCGTCACAAGGAAGGTTCATTTTTATTTCTACTCCTGATTCTGGCATTTGCAATTTGGGCGGTTTATAAATTATTTTTCAAAAAACCTGCTAATAAAACTGAAAACTAAGTATGAAAATAACGGCATTATTGACACTGATATTTTTTTATCCAAATATCTATGCACAAAGAACAATTAGCATTGAAGGATTTGGAAAAATTACTTGCCCTGAAAAAATGGAACTGCAAGCCGGTTCATACAAAGAATACGTTGAGAAAGTGAAAGAAATAAACGGCGTTCCTGCATCAAAAGTTATATTTCAACAAAAAGGGTTGAACAATGGGGATGGGGGTTTTGATACTTACGCAAGAGTGATGATTAGAACAGTGTATGGCGACTTCAATACTCTTATATCCAGACCAACTACTGATGATGTTAATGATGTGAACTCATCATTTAAACAACAAATTAATAGTGAAGCGTATCAAAACAACGCGAAAATCATTTCCTGGAACAATGCTATCTCAACGACAATTAATGGATATCCTGCAATAAAATTTGGATACAAACGACAAATTGGAAGCAACCCGATAGTTTCCGTTGAGACTTACATTATTCAAAATTCTGACAGGATGTATTCAATAACATTTGAAA
>JBDSYV010000003.1:0-8120 GCA_040110925.1 Ferruginibacter sp.
AACCACAATCATTTTGTTCTCTTTAATGCTTTCGGACAAAAAGTTTTCGCCATAAGCTTTAAGGCTATCATTAAGATTTGCAGGTAACCGGTTTTTAAAGTAAGATGGAAACTTTCCCTCAAGCAAAACGGCCACAGGAATATCTGCTGTTTTAAATTTTTCGTCCTCAGGTGCATTTACATTTTCCTTACCGCTGATAAGTGCTGGGGTAGCTATTTTCCTTGCATTGGCTGATGAACTGAGCAGTATAGTCTTTGTTATACCTTCTGCGGCAATGGTATCAATACTATTAGCAAACCTTGCTGCTACAAAACTCAGGTTTTTATTAATAACGTGATTGGATTTTGATTCAAGTAAAGGAAAATAATTCCAGGGCAGTAAATCAAATTGACCGTTTCCATTCACATCAAAAGGAAGAAAATCGCATTGCAGATCCATTATAAGATCAGCATTGATACGGGCCCCATATTTAAATAATAAATCATTTAGTTTTAAATCCCTGTCATAAGCAATGACTTCATTCTTTACCTGCAGGCTATCCATTTCTGCATTCAGCCGGTCAAAAAACAACAATAATTTTCCGCCATTCATTACATACTGATCTATTTTAAGTTTTTCTTCATCGCTGAAAGGGATCGTAGGTTTTACAATAAGCAAAACCTTTACAAAAACAGGCACTGGCCCTGCACTGTTTAGATCAAAAGGTCTCCATTCATAATTAGGGTTAAGTACATTTTCTGCAAGGTCATAAGTTCTGTAATCCATAGGTTCGCCATTGCCGGTAGCATAAGCAACTGCTGGTTTATTAGTGGTGGTGATTTTTGCAATGGCATTGGCCAGGTTATATTCCAGCAATGCTTCGGCACTATTTAATTCCTGAAAGTTTATCAGTGGGGTTTTGCCCTTATACAATACTACGGGCACAGTTTTCTCCTTGTAATGAACCAATGCAAAAGGGTAAACATACTGCTGCTGCTGCCCCTGCTTTACCTGCGATGTAAGGTTGATGGGATATAGGCCCGAAGCCATAAGTGTATCTCCATAACTCACCCTACTACCCGGAACAATTTCATCGGGGCTAATGAAATTGTATTGAAACCTGCTGCCTGCTATTTCTTTAAATTCATTCAGCATTTCTTCAGTGGAAACGGCCAGCTTTTTAAATCCGCTAGGGTAATTACCTTTCAAAAATATTTCAATAGTAATGGGTTCCTTAATACCAGACAATAATTTTTTTGAAGGTTCACTTAGTGTAAATCGTTTTTCATTTGTAAGGTCTATTCTTGAATGCCATACAGATGCAGCCCAGTTTATAGCTACCAGTAGTATTAACTGGAAAAAAAGTGCAGCCTTATGTTGAAATATTTTTTTTAAAAAATTCATCAGCGTTTGTTCAACATTTTGACGGTAATCATTAAAGAAAAAAAGATAAGACTGAAAAAATAAATGATATCCCTGCTGTCCATTACTCCCCGGCTTATACTCCTGTAGTGAAAATCAATGCCAAGCATTTCAATATAATAATCGGCGCTGCCCCTGAATGCAGCTATTCGGCTTATGGCACTGAAGCCATAATAAACAGTAAGGCAAACAGAAGCGCTTAAAAGAAATGCCACGATAGCATTATGAGTGAAACTGCTGCAACAAATACTTATGGCAGCAAAAACAAAAGCTAGCAAGAATAATCCAATATAACTTCCGGCAATACCGCCAGCATCAATATTACCGGTAGCGCTTAAAGTTTTAATAGTAAATACATAAATGATTGTGGGCAGTATTACAAAAATTAATACTATAATAATGGAAATATATTTACCCAATACAATTTGCCAACTGCTGAGGGGCCGGGTTTTTAATGTTTCAAAAGTACCAGCACGAAATTCATCCGCCAGGCTGCGCATGCATATTGCAGGAACAAGAAACATAAGCACCCAAGGAGCCAGGTCAAAAAATTTATCCAGGCTGGCATAACCATATTCAAAAATGCTGCTATCCGGTATTATGAATAAAAAAATACCATTCACCATTAAGAATAACAAAATGGCTATATATCCTGTAAGGCTGCTAAAAAACTGGCTTAATTCTTTTTTTGTAATGCTCCACATGAGATTGAAATTGCTGCAATTTAGTATATACCAGCATTATAGAAATGTATGGGCCGAATACTAACGTTTTATTACCCGTTTTTTACAACGCAATGCAGCATTATGCGTAGTGACATTGTCTGTTTAAATGAATGTTGAGTTAGTTTTTATAACTGCGGTGAAAAAATTGACTATTTAATGTTTACCTGGATTTTTTCTAGTCATTTGTTTTGTTTTTGATTTTATAGTTTTTTATTGTTCAGATAATTAAGTTTGTTTACCAAAACCAACAGCTTACCCCCGGGAAATCCGGGGGTATTTTTTTAAAATATTTGTTGCTTTTACTTTCCTTGGTACTCTATTTGCAAGTATAGCAAGATCAATGTATAAGCAATTTTGCTTATTTAACTAAAAAAATTTAATTATGAAAAGAATAGTGATGGCAACAATGGCCATAGCATTTTGCACATTTCAAGTAAATGCCCAAACAACTTCAATCGGATTTAAAGCCGGTGTTAATATTGCGACACTGGGAACAGAGCAAAGCCCAAAACCTTCAGCTTTAATTGGTTTGCATGCTGGGTTATTAGCACATATTCATGTAGCGGATAAATTTGCTGTTCAACCAGAGGTGGTTTATTCCATGCAGGGAGCAAAAGATAAATCAGATAATTCAGAGCTTAGACTAGGTTATTTGAATGTACCTGTGTTGGTGCAATATATGTTCAGCAATGGATTGAGATTGGAAACAGGTCCACAAGCTGGAATTCTTCTTAGTGCCAAAGAGAAAGATAACAACGTTTCGGTTGACGTTAAAAATGGGGTTAACGGTTTTGATTTTAGCTGGGCTGCGGGTGTAGGATATTTGAGTAAAATGGGCCTAGGAGCAGATGCACGGTTTAATTTTGGATTGAGTAATATCAACAAAAATAACATCGGCAAATTAAGAAATAATGTAGCCCAGATTGGATTGTTTTACCAGTTTAAATAATAAGTGATTTTATTTAAGAAAAAGCCCGTTCAGGAAAAATCTTGAACGGGCTTTTTTTAAAAAAAAATCATTTAATTAATAAAAAAATTGATTTTTTAAATAAATAGTGTAGATGTTTCATCGCTATTATTTTTATAGGACATCCGTTTGCATTAATTTGCATCCATAATTAACCAAACAATTATTTTCCGCTTACATGTACAAAATCCAATCCTTAATCGCCATCCTGGTTGTATCAATCTCACTTCATTCCTGTAATCAAAACAACAGTTCTGCAGAAGTTTCTAAAAGCAGTGATGCTGCTCTATCTGGTGTGGCGCAGGAAAAAAAACCAGTTTTTGATTCTACTGAATATGCCGGTAAAATGAAGGCACTTGCTAATGGGGATACCACCGGCAGATGGCCTCATACTGCAGCTTTTCCGTTGGCGGGAGCTATTCTTCCTTATCATCGTATTGTAGCCTACTACGGAAACCTGTATTCAAAAAAAATGGGGATACTGGGAGAACTTCCTAAACAGGAAATGCTTGACAAGTTGATGGGGGAAGTAAAAAAATGGGAAGCGGCTGATAGCAGTTTGCCTGTAAGGCCTTCATTACATTATGTGGCTATCACTGCACAGGCAGCAGGCGATAAAAAAAGAATGCGCATGCCCTTTCACCAGATAGATACAATTATGAACTGGGCAAAGGAAATTAATGCATTGGTCTTTTTAGATATCCAGGTGGGTTGGAGCACTTTACAGGAAGAAATACCGACCCTGGAAAAATACCTTCAATTGCCCAATGTACATCTTGGTATTGACCCCGAATTTTCTATGAAATTTGGCGATGTGCCCGGAAAGCGAATCGGAACATTTGATGCCACTGATATAAATTATGCCATCAGTTATTTAGATAATCTCGCTAAAAAATACAACCTGCCGCCTAAAATATTAATCGTTCACAGGTTTACGCAGGGTATGGTGACCAATGCTGCTTCTATAAAACCAACTCCTTATGTGCAGGTAGTGATGGATATGGATGGCTGGGGCGATAAAATTCTGAAACGTTCCACATGGCTGCGGTATATACAAAAAGAGCCAGTGCAGTTTACAGGGTTTAAATTATTTTATAAGAACGATACCAAAAAAGACCCGAACGGATTATATACACCTGAAGAACTTTCTAAATTTATTCCTAAACCCATTTACATTCAGTACCAATAAAATGAGATCATTCATCATCGCCTCACTATGTTTAGTGATGGTTGCCTGCAACAACAATTCAAAAACGGATAAAGTGTCCCAAACCAAGGTGGACACAAATAAAGATATTAGCGACACTTCAAATAATAATAAGCCTGTAAATAACAATGCCAGCATTATGGCAATGCCACAGGTACCTGTGCTATGTTATCACCATATACGTGATAAAAATGAAAGCTATTCTGTATCTCCCAAAAACTTTGCTGACCAAATGAAAGCACTGCACGACAGCGGCTATTCAACTATATTACCAGATGACCTGCACAATTACCTGGCTTTTGGAAAGCCTTTGCCACCAAAACCAATAATGCTTACTTATGATGATACGGACCTTGAGCAATTTACTATCGGATATACCGAAATGAAAAAATATGATTTTAAAGCTGTGTTCTTTATCATGACTATTGCTATTGGTAAGCCAAGGTATATGACAAAGGAAATGCTCAAGCAGCTTGCAGACGAAGGTAATTCAGTCGAAGGCCATACCTGGGACCATCACATGGTTACAAAGTACACAGTGGCAGACTGGGATAAACAGGTTACTGAAGCAAATGCAAAAATTGAATCTATTACAGGAAAGCCTGTCCAATATTTTGCATACCCTTTCGGATTATGGAAAGATTCTTCCATCGCACCACTGAAAGAAAGAAAAATAAAAATGGCTTTCCAGCTTTCAACAAAACGTGATAGTACAGAACCACTTTATACGGTAAGAAGAATGATTGTGCCCAGCGGATGGAGTACAGCCGGAATGATAAAATCTATGAAAACAACTTTTAGCAGGTAAGTAAATTCTTTTATACCTAAAAAATATTTTAAACCATTTATGGATTATTTCATGGACTGCATCTTATCTAACAAAACAACAGTTCATGAAAAAAACAATTCTATCATTTGCCATACTGGTAAGTATTGGCACGCTACTACAGGCACAAACAAAATCATTTAAACCATTAAAGGCAGAATCAGAGGCTTTGCCAGCACCTCCTGCCCCGCCACCACCTACAGCACTAATTCCACCGGCTCCACCACCACCTCCACCTCCACCTCCGCCGCCACCGCTTGCACCTACAGAAGAAATAATAGTTAATGAAGGATTACCAGCCGTACCGCCAATTCCACCGGTTCCTCCAATAGCACCTGTTGCGGCTCCAGCACCGCCATTACCTCCAGTTAAAGAAAAAACTGAAGTAAAAGGATTGAAAAAATCTTACACTGACTTTTCCCATATTTCTTTTTATAAAATGTCTTAAACACAAAATCCCCGGCTACTACACCGGGGATTATTTCTAAAATGAATACTTTAGTAAATTAAACTGCAAAACTCTCACCACATCCACAACTCCTGCTGGCATTGGGATTATTAAAATAAAATCCTTTACCGTTTAATCCGTCACTGAATTCCAGTTCGGTATTTACAAGATATAAGAAGCTTTTCAAATCAGTCACTATTTTTAGGCCCTTGTCTTCAAACACCTGGTCCATCGGCTTTACTTCGTTATCAAAGTCGAGCTTATAACTAAGGCCACTGCAACCGCCACCTACCACTCCCACACGAAGAAAATAGCTTCCATCTCCCACCACATCTGCATCTTTCATCAGTTGCTCTACTTTGGCTTTTGCCTTATCGCTAATAAATATGCTATTGTCTGTTGCTACCATAATTAATCTGATAATTTAATTGGGGCAAATTATTAATGCACAACACTTTCTTCAAACTTAATAGCTTCCATGCCATTCTTGGTCCGGTAATCATTGATAGCTGCTTTAATAGCATCTTCTGCCAATACGCTGCAATGGATTTTCACAGGAGGTAAATTAAGCTCTTCTACGATTTCCATATTATCAATTTTCAGCGCCTCATCTACGCTTTTACCCTTAAGCCATTCGGTAGCAAGAGATGAAGATGCAATGGCAGAGCCGCAACCAAAGGTTTTGAATTTCGCATCGGTTATCATGCCCGTTGCATCATCAACCTGGATCTGCAGGCGCATTACATCGCCGCATTCTGGTGCACCTACAAGACCGGTGCCTACATTTTTGTTTGCTTTATCAAGTGTTCCTACGTTCTGAGGATTTTGATAATGGTTTAAAACTTTTTCTGAGTATGACATGATATTTAATTTGAAAATTTGAAAATTACGCAATTTGAAAATGTAAACTTTAAGCAATAGGAAACCATTTTCAAATTTTCCCATTTGCTAATTTGCTAATTGATTCTAATGTGCCGCCCACTCTATAGTACTCAAATCTATTCCTTCTTTATACATTTCCCACAACGGGCTCATCTCTCTTAACTTCATTACTGTTTCACTTATTGCCTTAATGGTATAATCTATCTGCTCTTCAGTTGTATATCTACCTAAACCAAAACGTAACGAACTATGTGCCAAATCATCGCCAAGGCCAAGGGCTTTTAGTACATAACTTGGTTCTAAAGATGCAGAGGTACATGCAGAACCGGAGCTCAATGCAATGTTCTTATTGAATCCCATCAATAGTCCTTCACCTTCTACATGTTTAAAAGAAATATTAGCAACATGTGGCAGGCGATGTTCCCTGCTGCCATTTACATATGCTTCTTCAAGTAGTAATAATGACGTTTCAAGTTTGTCTCTTAGCTTGCCGATGCGCTTTGTATCTGCGTCCATATCCAGCATGCAAAGCTCACAAGCCTTTCCAAAACCCACAATACCAGGTACATTAAGTGTGCCACTGCGCATTCCTCGTTCATGACCACCACCATCTATTTGTGCCGTTACTTTTACCCTTGGGTTTTTGCGCCTTACATAAAGAGCACCAACACCTTTGGGGCCATACATTTTATGTGCAGTAAATGCCATAAGGTCTATCCCATCTTTATTTACGTTAACAGGTATTTTACCTACAGCCTGTGTAGCATCTGTAAAAACAAGCACACCATTTTTGCGGGCAATAGCACTGATTTCTTTAATTGGTTGAATAGTACCAATTTCGTTATTGGCATACATGATCGCAATAAGAATGGTAGTAGGTTTTATGGCCGCTTCCAGTTCTTTTAAATCTATCAACCCTTCAGGATTTACTTTCAGGTAAGTTACCTCTCCCCCTAGTTTTTCAATATGCTTGCATGTATCCAATACTGCTTTATGTTCAGTAGTAGCAGTGATAATATGATTACCCTTACTTGCATACATTTCATACACACCTTTAATACCAAGGTTATCAGCCTCTGTAGCGCCCGAAGTGAAAATAATTTCTTTCGGATCTGCACCAATCAGTTTAGCCACCTGCTCACGGGCATAGTCTACAGCTTCTTCTGCTTCCCATCCAAATGGATGATTACGGCTGGCTGCATTTCCAAAATGCTCAAGGAAATACGGCGTCATCACTTCCAGCACACGAGGGTCCATGGCGGTAGTAGCATTGTTATCTAAATAAATCGGCAATTTCAACATATATATAGTATAAATTTATCAGGTAATCTTATAACGCAAAATTACTATAAAAGGTTCTACTTTAGCTTTATCATTAGGCTCTTAACGTTCAATTTACCAATATCGTAAGGCCATCTGAAACAAATTAACTTTTATGATAAGAGTAGAACATATAGGTATTGCAGTTAAAGATTTTGCAAATGCAGTTCCGCTATATGAAAAGCTTCTGAATACCCTCTGCTATAAGCAGGAATTGGTAGAATCAGAACAAGTGAACACTGCCTTCTTCACATCTGGTGACACAAAAATAGAGTTGCTGGAAAGCATTACAACGGATGGGGTAATTTCAAAATTTATTGAGCGGAAAGGTGAAGGCCTTCATC
>JBDSYV010000004.1:0-2977 GCA_040110925.1 Ferruginibacter sp.
TTTTGTTATTGTTAGTAAAGTTTTATTGCGTTTTAGTTGTTTCCTGGGGCCTTACGAGAACCATTTTTACCAGCCTTTGGGGCTATGTAAATGACAAGCATTGCATGGAAGCCCTTACATTTGCAAATCAACATTCAATAAGCTATATGGAGATGATGCAAAAAATACAGGAAGCCACAGCATTTTTACAACAACAAATTAAACACACCCCAAAAGCTGGTATTGTACTGGGAAGCGGGTTAGGAAGTTTTACTTCGCAAATAGATATTGAAATAGAAATCCCTTATGGCGATATTCCACATTTTCCGGTAAGTACAGTGGAAGGCCACAGCGGTAAAATGATTTTTGGAAAACTTGGAGGAAAAAACATTTTGGCCATGGCGGGAAGGTTTCACTTTTATGAAGGTTATGGCACACAAGAAGTTGTTTTTCCTATAAGGGTGATGAAACTTCTTGGGGTGGAAACATTGTTGCTGAGCAATGCTGCCGGTGCTACCAATCCATCCTATAAAGTGGGCGACCTTATGATCATCAATGATCATATCAGCACATTTGTTTTAAATCCATTGATAGGCAAAAACGAACCTTCATGGGGAACCAGGTTTCCTGACATGAGTGAACCCTATAAGAAGGAATTGATCACAAAAGCTGACCGCATTGCTGCAGCTGCAGGATACGATGTAAAACATGGCGTGTATGTAAGTGTAACAGGCCCCACTTTTGAAACCCGTGCTGAATATAAAATGCTTCATACTCTGGGCGCTGATGCTGTCGGTATGAGTACCATCCAGGAATGTATAGTAGCTAATCATATGGGTCTGCCCGTTTTTGCCATAAGTGTAATTACAGATATTGGCATCAGGGAAGAAGAAAATATCATTACTCATGAAGAAGTTCTGCAGGCCGCTAAGGATGCTGAACCTAAACTTACTCATATTTTCAGGGAGCTGATTGCCCAGTTATAAGCTGATGAAAAAAATATGCTTATTCATACCCGCCCTTTTTTTTCTGGTGAACGCATTTTGCCAGGAACCTACAAAATTACCTGGTGGAATTAATAAGAATAGAACTAATCCCAACCAACAAACTGTCCCCAAAAAAGACAGCCTGGGCTTTGAACATAGGGATGATGCAAAAGATTCTATCAATATTTATTATCGCTACCTCGATTCAGTAAGACGATATCCTATTGATTCATCAATAAATGATTTTGATAAATATTATCCATTGCCTTCATCATGGCAAAACCTGGGTAATAATGGAGCAGCCGCATTCCCTCTTATATTTAAACCCAATTTAAAGCCCGGTTGGGATGCAGGCTTTCATGCTTATGATGTGTATCGCTTTACGCTTGAAGAAACAAGGTTCTATAAAACCAATCACCCTTTTTCTATGCTGGGTTACCAACTGGCATCAGGAAAGGAGCAGATGATTAAAGCAATGCATACCCAAAATCCCAAACCCAATTTAAATTTTGGATTTGACTACAGACTGATTAGTGCGCCGGGATTTTTTGTAACACAAAATACTAATCATAATAACTTTAGAATCTTTGGCAATTACCAGGGCAAGCGAAAGCGATACTCTTCATGGCTGGTGATGGCAGGAAACACATTAAGGGCTTCAGAAAATGGTGGTATAACCTCGGAAAGTTTTTTATTGGATCCCAATAAGAAAAAAAGATTTAGTATTCCGGTAAACCTTGGTGGCGCAGCCGCATTTGAGCCAAATCCTTTTATCACCAAAATAAATACAGGAAATATTTACCGGGATGTAAATTTTTTTATAAGGCAGAGCTATGATATTGGTAAAAGAGATTCGGTAGCCATTAATGATTCTACAACAGAGTATTTATTTTACCCAAAGTTGAGGCTGCAGCATAGTTTTACATACAACACACAGCAATATACTTTCAGGGATGATAATGGCGATTCACTTTATTATCAAAGGGCCTATAAACTTAAGCTTGCTACTCCAATTGACAGCATTTCATTTTCTGATAAATGGACTGTGCTAACCAATGACTTTTCGTTGGTGCAGTTTCCTGATACAAAAAATACTTCGCAATATATTTCTGCAGGAATTGCTTTGCAGAACATAAATGGAAATTTTACTAGTAGTACTGTTAATTTCTACAATGCATCTTTACATGGTGCTTATAAAAACCTTACCCGTAACAAGCTTTGGGATATAACCCTGAATGGCCAGTTTTATATTACGGGTTTTAATGCAGGGGATTACAATTTAAATGCAAGCCTTAACAGGTACTTAAATAAAAAATGGGGCGATGTAAGATTGTTTTTCAGTAATGCAAACAGAACGCCTTCTTTTAATTTTGATTACCGTTCGTCTTTTAACCTGGGCAGCAATAATAATTTTAAGAAAGAAAACATTACTTCATTCGGTGCTACATCTGCCAATGCATTATTTCAATTGGGGTTTATAAATAACCTGCTGACCAACTACAGTTATTTTTATAATTATTACCAGGCCGAACAATACAGTAAACCAATAAATATCCTGCAGGTTTTCGCCACAAAAAAATTCAGCTATCATAATAAATGGAACTGGTACACGGAGGCAGTGCTCCAGCAAACAGACGCTGCTTCACCTATCAGGTTGCCATTATTCTATACCCGCAACAGGTTTAGTTTTGAGGGAAAGTATTTTAAAAACCTGAACATCAGTACCGGCTTGGAAGTTCGGTATTTCACACCTTATAAAGCCAATAATTATAGCCCGCTGAACGGGCAGTTTGTTCCGCAGGATACGGTAACCATAAAGAATATACCTGATATTCATGCCTTCCTTCATTTCAGGATAAAAGGATTTACAGCTTACCTGAGAGCTGAAAACCTGAATACGGTTAGTTTTAAAAATGGCTTTGGTTTTATTAATAATAATTTTGCAGCACCGCTTTATCCTACACCGGGATTGATTATAAGATTTGGAGTGCGGTGGTGGTTTGTAAATTGAT
>JBDSYV010000005.1:0-5938 GCA_040110925.1 Ferruginibacter sp.
AACTGGATGAGTTATTGTATATTGACCTTTTCAATTAAACATCATTTGAAACTTTCCAACACAAAAGGATTTACAGTAATTAACAGCTGGCTTTCAGAAAAGGACCGGAAGCCCTTTACCTTTCAAAAAGAGACCTGGGAAAAAATTATCAATGGTGAATCAGGTATTGTGAATGCCCCGACGGGCTATGGCAAAACATATTCTGTCTTCCTCGGTGCCATCATCCAATACATTAATCTTCACCCAAAAGAATTCCAGGCCAAAAAAAATAATGGACTTCAATTATTATGGATCACGCCCCTTCGGGCATTGGCAAAAGATATTGGCAGGGCCATGGAAGAAGTGATAACCGAAATGGGCATGCAATGGAAAGTGGGTATACGCAACGGCGACACCCCAGTAAGCGAAAGGCAGAAACAAAAACGGAATATGCCGGAAGTGCTTATCACTACCCCGGAGAGCCTGCATTTGTTATTAGCACAAAAAGATTACCCCGAACTTTTTAAAAGCCTGAAGATAGTGGCAGTAGATGAATGGCATGAACTGTTGGGAAGCAAAAGAGGCGTGCAGGTGGAGTTGGCGGTTTCGAGGCTGGTGGGGTTAAGGCGGATGATAGATGACAAAGGACAGATGACAGTCGGCAGTCAGCAGTCGGCAGCCGGTAGTAGGCAGGAGGCAGAAGGCAGCCAGCAGTTGGGCGGAAGTGCAAAGTCGAAAGTGAAAACAGGTAATACTAAAGTTAGGGCAGGTCTTTCTATCTGGGGCATATCGGCGACAATTGGCAATCTTGAAGAGGCGAAAGAGGTACTGCTTGCTTCATTGTCAATAAGCAGTAGACAATTTGCAATTGACAATAAAAAACAATACAATGAGGGAAGTATCATCAAAGCTTCAATCAACAAAAAAATAGACATTGAATCCATCATCCCAGATGAAATAGAAAAATATCCCTGGGCTGGTCACCTGGGTATTAAGCTGGCATATAAAGCATTGCCAGTAATTGAGCAAAATAAAACCACGCTCCTCTTTATTAATACCCGTGGTATGAGTGAAATATGGTACCAGCAACTTCTGACCATTGCACCTGAATTGGCGGGAGCCCTGGCGCTGCATCATGGCAGCATAGAACAGGAACTCCGCATCTGGGTAGAAGATGCCCTGCATACCGGTACTCTAAAGGCAGTAGTAGCAACAAGCAGCCTTGACCTTGGGGTTGATTTTCGGCCAGTTGAATCGGTGATACAGGTCGGTTCACCAAAAGGCGTGGCCAGGTTTTTACAACGGGCCGGTCGCAGTGGTCACCAGCCTGGTTCAGTTAGTAAAATTTATTTCCTGCCTACACATTCACTGGAACTGATGGAGGCTGCCGCACTCAAAGATGCTATTGCTAATGGCATCATAGAAAGCCGGCAACCCATGCTACTTTGTTTTGATGTGCTGATGCAATACCTATGCACGCTTGCTGTTGGGGATGGGTTTTACCCCGAGGAAATATTTAAGGAAATTTCTGCTACATATTGTTTCCGGGATATACAAAAGGAAGAATGGGAACAGGTTTTACAATTCATTACTGCAGGTGGAATAGCCCTGGCACAATATGATGATTTTAAAAAAGTGGAAATCATCAATGGTTTATACAAAATCACCAACCGCCGAATGGCAATGCGCCATCGTATGCATATAGGTACCATAGTGAGCGATGCCATGTTAAAAGTAAAATTCATGGCGGGTGGCTTTATTGGCGTAATAGAGGAATGGTTTATCAGCCGCCTGCTACCCGGTGATGTGTTTACGCTGGCAGGCCGCAACCTTGAATTTGTGATGATAAAAGACATGACGGTGCTGGTGCGGAAAAGCAATTCTAAAAAATCTATTGTTCCTAGCTGGATGGGTGGCCGCCTGCCACTGAGTGCGGGACTTGGACAAGTGCTACGCAAAAAATTAGATGAGGCCGCTGACTTATATGTTGGAAAAGATGTAGGAAAAAAGCTTCCGGGTTACCTGGAGATGAGAACCTTGAAGCCTTTGTTTGAATTGCAACAGGAGCTTTCGCATATTCCCCGTGCCAATGAATTGCTTGTAGAACATATTGAAACCAAAGACGGTTTTCATTTATTTGTTTACCCGTTTGAAGGCCGACTTGTACATGAAGCCCTGGCAGCTCTGCTGGCGTACAGGCTAAGCCGGATTAGCCCACTCACATTTTCCTTTGCAATGAATGATTATGGTTTTGAGTTGCTTTGCGATCAGCCCATTCCCATTGACGATAGTAATGCGTATGATTTATTTTCGGAAGAAAACCTTTTAACCGATATTCAGACCAGTATGAATGCCACGGAAATGGCAAGGCGAAAGTTCAGGGATATTGCTGTGATAGGTGGTTTGATTTTCCAGGGTATGCCTGGTGAAAAAGTAAAAGCCAGGCACCTGCAATCATCTGCCTCCCTGCTCTTCAATGTGTTTACAGAATATGAACCAAATAACCTGCTGATAAGGCAGTCTTACCACGAAGTGATGCAACAGCAAATGGAAGAGGCAAGGCTGAGAGATATGCTGAGAAGAATACAGAAAGGAATAATTGTTATTAAATTTCCACAACAGCTAACACCATTTTGTTTTCCATTAAAGGTGGATAGTATGAGGGAGAATCTTAGTTCTGAAAAATTAGAAGACAGGGTAAGGAGAATGCAACAACAGTTGGGTTAATAATAATTGATAATTGGATAATTGATAATTAGTAAATGCCCGCCAGGCAAAACGCCGTTTGGTCCGGGATAATTGATGGACAATGAATAATGGATAATTGGTGTAATACTGAATGGAGTTGCATCTTATCGCAATTTTGTGTATTTTTCTAAAGCAACTTAATTTATATAATTGCGTATTTACATAAGTAATTCCACTGCTTGAAAATATTAGAAGACATTATAGCCGGATGCCTGGAGCAAAACCATCGGGATCAGAAACTTCTCTATGAGCGGTATTATGGCTATTGCATGAAAGTGGTATTCCGTTATATTTTTCATTACGATAAAGCTGTTGATGTAGTAAATGATGGCTTTGTAAAAATCTTTGGTAAACTGAATAGCTTTCAACTTAACCATCCATGCAAACTGGAAATGATCCTCATGGGCTGGATGCGAACCATAATGGTGAACACGGCAATTGACCGGCTACGCAAAGACCATTTTTTACCTGAAATTGGAATGGAAACCGAAGGGATTTGGATTGAAGACAGGAGCCGGCAAAGCGACAATGCCATACTATATAAAGACTTGATGAAGGCTGTAAAAAATCTGCCGCCAACCTACCGCATTGTTTTTAATATGTATGTCATTGATGGGTACAGCCACAAAGAGATTGGCCATATCTTAAATATTGCTGTGGGCACTTCAAAATCAAATCTTTCCAAAGCAAGACACATACTGCAGGACCATATAAAAATTGCCAGGGAAGAAAAATTATATTATTTATGACCAGCGAAATGGATGAATTATACCGCAAGGCAGCAGAGAATTATCCGCTGGATACAGGTAAGCCTGCGTGGGAAGCCTTACTCAAAAAAATGGAAACTAATGAGCTGCAAAACAATAAAATCAATAACAAAAAAAACGGGTTGATAAGTTTATTGATGTTGCTTTTATTTTTGCCCTTGGCCATATCAGATATTCAATTTTCTAAACCCAGATTTTTAACCAGTGAAAAAAGAATTAATTCCGGAAATGAAACCGGACAACAAAATAGTATAATTCAAATTATTAATGACGATGATAAAGGCATTAGTAATGATAAAATAGTACAGCCGGTAAATTCTAAAGCATTCTTGAGCAATTTTCATCAACCAAGACCTTCTAGTTTAATCCCTAAGGAAGATATGGCCTATAAGAATTCAAATGTTGCTGAGAAAGCTATCCCTGCTTTGCCCGCTGCAACTGAAATAGAAATGCAGGATAATAAAATTACTACTGTGATAAATAATGATAATTTTAAAACTCAATTACCAAAAAAGGTTGAGGCTGTGGATACCCTGCCGAAAGTGTCCGTTGCAACAAAACAAAAGGAAGACCAGCCATATAAATCCAAAAAGTTTTATGCCGGTATAATTGCAGGCCCGGAAGTGAGTGCTGTGAAAATGCAAAACGTGGATAAAGTGGGATTAAATGCAGGGGTTGTGGCCGGCGTTCAACTTAATAAAAAAATACAGGTAGAAACGGGGCTTCTTTTTGATAGAAAATATTACAAATCAAAAGGAGACTATTTTAAAACGAATAAAATAACCCTGCCTGCTGGTGCAAGCATAATAGAGGTTTCAGGTCACTGTGACATGATAGAAATACCAGTTAATTTTAATTACCTTTTAAAACAAAAACCTGGACATAATATTTATGCAACAGCAGGCCTATCATCATTTATCATGAAAAAGGAAGTGTATTCTTTTGAGGTAAATCGCAATGGGTATAATTATCCAAGGGCTGTGAATTATGACAATCCTGGTACTTATGCTTTCGCTGTAATAAATCTTGGTGCAGGTTATAACAAACAAATGGGCAAAAACGGTAACCTGAGAATTGCCCCTTCAATAAAATTGCCAATCAGAAAAATGGGAACTGGATCGTTACCAATTCAAAGTGCTACAGTTTACCTGGGGTATACTCGCAAATTGTTTTAGAATGAACCGTGATGCCAGATGCCTGGTTGACTCATTCTACTCTTAACCCTGTTAACTTATGCCCTCAGTCCAACTTTAAAAGCAAGGCTGAAATAAGAGAACGAATCACCCTGAGTATTGTTTCCATTAAATTTCCACTCCTGGCCCGAACTAAATGGCGGTTGATGATGGCTGCCAGCAGCTTCACCTACTCCGATAAAACTATCTGTACTTTGTAATTTAAAACCATAAGATTTCCCTTTTGCCAGGTGAAGGCGGGGAAGGTTAAAAGCCAGCCATTTTCCAGTATCCGATTTTTTAATTTCAATACTAGAAGAGCCAATGGATGGCCCCCAGTTTTTATTTTCAGGATCAAAATTATGCAGTGTAAGTAAAATTTGCCCCGGATCTGTTACAAAACTTGAGAATACTTCAATGGTTTCAACTTCAGCTTCTGAGGGAGAAATAAAAGTCTGTCCTTTTGCTATATTGTTACTGAGGCCAGGGTAAGTTCCAATCCAGCTGGTGGTATTATTTGTTCTTTGTTCTACTATTGAACTTTGTGGGAGATTATTATCAGTGCTCATAGATTAAGTTTTTAGACGGTGGAATAAATGCCATTTTTATAACATAAACAAACGACAAATATTGTGCAACGTCTAAATCTTTAACCTATGGTTTCCTTCATTATGTATTAATTAACATTTGCTTCAATCCTATTAAAAATTATTTATATCCCGGAAAATATTCATTGCCCATCAATTGAACAGGTGTATGATAATTCATTCCACCTTACTTCCCACTCATGGCATCCATCCTGTCTTCCCATGTTTGATTTTTATTTCCTGTAAATGGTACGCTTTCAACTTAGGCCAATTTTCCCCCATTGCCTGCGGCCATACCTCCCATATAAGGCAAGCCCTGGCTAAATGCTTCAATACCAATAACTGCTGCAGCTACCTGCCCCGGTTGATTTCCTTTTTCTTTACGCCAAGATTTAAAAGAGAAATAATCATGCTGATGCATTCAGTAAAATTTTTTATCTTCAATGCGGGTTAAAATAAGTACTCCCTGGTTATTGCATTTAATGAAAGACGAATAAAATTCTGCACAATGAAAAATATATACTTACTTCTAAACTTCAGTTTTTTTTGCCTCGGCATTGAGGCACAAACTATATCCAAAATAAAAATAACCGGCACGGGCGAAATTGAAAAAATAGCCTTTGATATTGGAGAATCTGTGATTTTAAATATAAGCAAAGAAGGCAGCCTTCTCAGCTGGGGCGTT
>JBDSYV010000006.1:0-3663 GCA_040110925.1 Ferruginibacter sp.
ATATCAGCATTTTTACGATGTACATTATAAGCCACGGATTCCAGCCCTGTGTGCAACATGGAGGGCCGCATAATATCCAGTTCAGCACTCAGGCTATTCAACATTTTTACGGAATGCTGAAGTTGACCGTCATCGTAATAAGCGCTGTTAGTAATACTGTTAGTGAATATTTCCTGGAAGCCGATCCCGGCCAGTATTGCTGCTGTATTTTCTTTAAGGCTGATCTTTTTTGCATTCACATTTACAGAAGGAGAAATATTTATGCTGGAAGGGATTTCTATATTATCTAATCCATCAATACGCATGATCTCTTCTACCAAATCTGCCGGTAAACAAATGTCAGGCTTGCTGAAAGGAACATTTACCCAAATCTCATCGCTGCCTTCTTTTACCAGTTCAAAACCCAATGACTGTAGAATATTTTTCACCGTATCGCCATGATAGTTTTTCCCGCTTAATTTTTTCAGGTAATGAAATTTCAAGCCTATAGATTTCTTTACTGCAGGGGCCGGATAAACATCAATAATATCGCTTGATATTTCCCCACCAGTAATTTCCTTGATCAATGTTGCAGCTCTCTTTAAAACGATAACAGTTTGGCTTATGTCAGTTCCTTTTTCAAAACGAGTGGCGGCATCAGTTCTCAGGCCATGCCTTAGGGAAGTCTTCCTTATACTCTCCGGTTGAAAACAGGCACTTTCTAAAAATATATTTTTTGTGTTTTTAGTTACACCGCTTTGCAATCCACCATATACGCCTGCAATGCACATAGGTTCTTCCGAATTGCATATCATTAAATCATCTTGATCAAGGATACGTTTTTTTTCATCAAGAGTGATAAAGCTGCTACCGGGTTCAGCATTTTTTACAATCACATGGTTGCCGGTAATTTTATCGGCATCAAAAGCATGCAATGGTTGCCCCGTTTCATGCAGGATAAAATTGGTAATGTCCACAATATTATTAATCGGTTTCAGGCCAATACCTGTAAGTTTTTCCTTAAGCCATTTTGGGCTGTCCTCTACTGTTATATTGCTGATGCTTACCCCACTGTATCTCGGGCACCCAATTACATTTTCTACGGTAACCTTAATACTGGACTTTTTATTATCAGGTTTAAAATTATTTTTATACGGCAGCCTTGCTACAGTGTCTTTTTTATGATGATGAGAAAGCCAGGCACACACATCCCTGGCAACACCAAGGTGACTCATGGCATCCATTCGGTTTGGTGTAAGTCCTATTTCAAAAATGATATCTTCCATTACTTCAAATACTGTTGAAGCAGGTGTACCAGGGATAATCTCTTCTGGCAATATCATTATACCGTCATGGCCGGCACCAAGTCCTATTTCATCTTCCGCACAGATCATTCCCTGGCTATCCACTCCCCTTATTTTTGCTTTTTTTATGGTAAAAGGCTCTCCGGAAGTTGGGTAAAGCGTAGCGCCTACAATGGCTACAATCACGTATTGGCCCGCTTCTGCATTGGGAGCACCGCAAACGATCTGCAATGGTTTTTCAAGTCCGGCATCTACAGTTGTAATTTTAAGTTTATCTGCATCGGGATGTTTTTCGCAGGTAAGAATTTTCCCTGTAACTAAATCTTTCAATCCTCCTTTTACAGAAGAATAAGTTTCCATGCTTTCCACCTCCAGGCCTATAGAAGTAAGAATTTTAGACAATTTTTCCGGTTCAATTTTCTCGGGAACCCCCGCTGGTCCTAAAGGAAGGTAATCACAAAGCCAGTTATAAGAAATAATCATTATGAATCAAATTTTTCGCAGCAAAGATAGTTTTTTTGCCTGCTGATAATTTCATCTGCTATTTGTTCCAGAAACTAAAATTTTACGGACATAATTGCAACTAATAAAATTCTTTTTAGGGTGTACAAAAACAATTGGCCGCCTTTAATTTTTGTTGATAAAAATAAGAAAATGCAAAAGCACGTGGTATAATCACTGTTGATTAACCTGTTTGTAACATGGGGATAAACTAACTTTGCCTGTGGAAAGAGCGTGGGTAATCCGTTGAATAAAGTTAATAACAGCACTATGTTAATTAATCATTACTAAAAGCTGTTACCTTAGCCCTCCTTTTAAAAAATGCAAATCATTTTGAAAAAGGGGAACCTGATGACTGTTTTTTGGCAAGCCCGGACTGGCCTCATTATAAGTTGAAGGTTGCTGATTTTAAAACCCTGAATCTAACCAAGCAATAAAATATTTTAATGGAATTTACAAATCTAAATAAAGACCGGAAACCAAGAAGGAAGTCGCCCCTGGACCTGGGCAGTATGGTATTTGGAAAAGTTCCGCCCCAGGCAAAGGACCTTGAAGAAGCCATTCTTGGGGCTATTATGCTGGAAAAATCAGCCTTTGATACGGTTGTAGAAATACTTAAGCCTGAGTGTTTTTATGTAGATTCACACCAGCGGATTTACAAGGCTATGCAAGGGCTTGCAATTAAAAGCTTACCCATAGATCTGCTTACGGTAGTAGAAGAATTAAAATTCCGTGAAGAACTGGATGTTGTAGGCGGCCCTTATTTTGTTACCCGTCTAACCAATGCCGTGGTGTCCTCTGCCAATATTGATGCACATGCAAGAATTGTGTTGCAGAAATTTATTCAGCGTGAGCTAATTCGTATTAGTGGAGAGATTATAGGAGAAGCTTATGAAGACAGTACTGATGTTTTTGATTTGCTTGATAATGCTGAAGGAAAATTGTTTGAAATTACTAATAATCACCTGCGCAAAAACTTTGATGATATAGACACTGTATTGGTAAAAACTATTCAACGCATTGAAGACATGCGTAACCGCCAGGATGAAATTACCGGTGTGCCAACAGGGTTTAAATCTCTTGACAGGATCACTTATGGCTGGCAACCCACAGATCTGATCATTCTTGCTGCAAGACCTTCCGTGGGTAAAACAGCTTTTGCACTTAACCTTGCACGCACTGCGGCCCTTCATCCTACACGGCCCACAGCCGTGGGTTTCTTTAGCCTTGAAATGAGCAGCAGCCAGTTGGTGCAGCGTATCCTAAGTGCAGAAAGTGAGATATGGCTGGAGAAAATTGCACGGGGTAAACTGGAAGAGCATGAGATGAAACAATTGTACAAGCGTGGTATTGAAAGACTTTCCAAAGCACCCATTTTTATTGATGATAGTGCTGCGCTAAATATTTTTGAGTTAAGGGCAAAGTGCAGGAGGCTGAAAAACAAACACAACGTGGGCATGATCATTATAGATTACCTGCAGTTGATGAGTGGTAGTGCCGACAGGAACAGCAACCGGGAGCAGGAGATAAGTAAAATAAGCCGTGACCTGAAAGGCCTTGCAAAAGAATTACAGGTTCCAATCATTGCATTATCACAATTAAGTCGTGAGGTAGAGAAAAGAAAGGAAGGAAATAAAATGCCCCAACTGAGTGATTTGCGTGAATCGGGCGCCATTGAACAGGATGCGGATATGGTTATGTTTCTTTACCGCCCTGAATACTATGATATCACTGCAAATGAATTTGGTGAAAATAATAAAGGAGAAACTCATGTAAAAATTGCCAAGCACCGGAATGGTAGCCTTGAAACTGTGAAGCTGAGAGCATTATTACACATTCAGAAATTTGTGGAAGATGAAGGAGATGCACCAGGTGGACA
>JBDSYV010000007.1:0-5178 GCA_040110925.1 Ferruginibacter sp.
TGTTACCGCATCGGTACCTGCTTTCGGTTCATTCAGTGCAGGTGCAGTACCTCAAGTGAGCCCGTTTGTATTTAATGTATTGCCTGTAAAAACCTATGGTAATCCTGATTTTAATGGTGGTGCCACCAGCCTGAATACAACCATGCCCATTACCTATACAAGCAGCAATCCTGCGGTAGCTACCATTGTAGCCGGCAACATACATATTAGCGGCGCCGGTGTATCTGACATTACTGCATCTCAACTTAGCGATGGTTTTTACCCCGATGCATCTGTTACCAGGACATTAACAGTGAACAAAGCTGCCCTTACCATTAAAGCAGATGATAAACTAAAATTTGAAGGACAAGTAAACCCTCCGCTTACTGCTACATATACAGGTTTTGTATTGGGAGAAAATGTTGCGGTGTTATTAACACCAGCAGTGCTTTCCACCACCGCAGTCACCGCATCTTTGCCGGGCACTTATCCCATTACCGTAAATGGCGCAACAGCCGCAAACTATGCGATTAGTTTTGTAAATGGCATTATGACTGTACAGGCCAAACAAAGCCAAACCATAACCTATAATGCATTGCCTATAAAAAATTATGGTAATGCAGATTTCCCCGCAGGTGCTACAAGTACAAATACAACTATACCCATTACATATACAAGCAGCAATACGAATGTTGCAACCATAGTGGGTGCCAATATTCATATTACAGGTGCCGGAATAACTACTATCACTGCATCACAGGCAGGCAATGCTGGTTATTTTGCTGCAACAGATGTAACCCGAAGTTTTACTGTAAATAAGGTTAACCTAACTATCCGGGCAATAGATTCGGTGAAAACTACGGGCCAGCCAAACCCAGTTTTCAGGATAACCTATACCGGTTTTGTTTTGGGAGAAACAGTTGCAAATTTACTTACACCTCCCGTAGCCGTTACCACTGCCACAGATTTTTCATCACCCGGATATTATCCTGTTACGCTGCAGGGTGCAACATCTAATAATTATAATATTATTTATGTAAATGGCAGGCTTACCGTTTTGCCTTTAACCGGAACCGATGAAATGTACATGAGTGCATACCGGAACAGCGCAGGAAATATTACGGTAAGGGTTTATTCAAAAGAGCCATTGCTTGGCGATATATTTCTTTATGATATGAGTGGAAGATTTATTGCAAAGAAAAATATTCTAATGCCCACAGGTTTTATATCAAATGATATTCCGGCAACCAACCTGCCATCGGGAAATTACATCATCAGCATACAAGGAAATGGGGTAGATCTTAAACAAATTATTTCATTTATTAAATGATAAACAACATCATGAAAGGAACTTTAGTAGCCGCAATTTTTATTTGTATGCTGGGTTGCCAGGCTGGCAAACTTACAGCGCAAGGCAATGCAAGGCCAGTGGTGTTGGCATTAAATGCCCAGGCATTGGAAAGAAATAAATCAGCAATAAAAAATAATAATGCTGAATTAATGCCTGCTTACAAGCAGCTGATAAAGGATGCTGATAAGGCTTTGAAGTGGGGCCCATACAGTGTTATGGAAAAAACCAATAATCCGCCAAGTGGTGATAAGCACGACTATATGAGCCTTGCACCTTATTTCTGGCCTGACTCTTCAAAAGCTGATGGCTTGCCATATATACGTAAAGACGGACAAACAAATCCTGAAGTGAAAGACTATAAGGATAAAGATTACATGCCGAAACTTTGTGATAATGTTCAGACGCTGGCCCTTGCATATTATTTTTCTGATAACAATTTGTATGCAGAACATGCAGCCAGGTTATTGAAAGTATGGTTCCTAGATCCGGAAACTAAAATGAACCCAAACCTGAATTTTGCACAAGCCATAAAAGGAAAAAATGATGGCAGGGGAGCAGGTCTTATTGATTCAAGGCATTTTGTAAAACTTATAGATGGCATTATGCTGTTGAAAACTTCACCAAATTGGAAGCCAGCCGACCAACAGGGAATGCAAAGATGGTTTGCTGATTTTTTGAACTGGATGCAAACAAGCAAAACAGGAATGGATGAACTGAAAGCAAAAAATAATCATGGTGCATGGTATGATGCACAAAGGCTTGCTTTGGCTTTGTATATAGATAGCACTCAACTTGCAAAAAATATTGTAAGTAATGCAACTCTAAGGCTGGATAAGCAAATGGATGATGCCGGATCTTTTCCTGCTGAAATGGAAAGAACCATTTCCTTACACTACACCACATTTGTAATGGATGCTTTTTTTACAATTGCACAAATGTCTGGCAAAACCGGTTTTGATTTCTGGAATTATACAACGCCTTCGGGTAAATCTTTGAAAAAAGGATTTACTGTTTTAAAGCCTTTTATCACACTGGAGCAAAACTGGGAAGGCGAACAAATTAAAGAATACGATAAGGAAGACGGCTATATGTTATTGATGGAAGGCGCAGAACATTACAAGTGCAGAGATTGTGTACAGGCTGTACAGCAGTTGGCTGACGATAAGGCACCGAGATTAAGACTTAAACTTTTATACTAAAATTATTTTTCAAATTTTCAAATTGCGATTATGAAAAAGTTTCAATGCCTGCTAATATTCATGATGCTTTTCTGTGCTGCAACAATAGCACAGAAAAGAACCATCACTGGTAAAGTGATTAACAAAATTGGTAACGACCCATTGCTGGGTGTAAATGTACTGGCCGATAAACAAAAGGGTGGTGTGTCCACCAATTCAGATGGCACTTACTCCATTTCTGTTGACAGGAATGCAACCATACTCATCTTTTCTTATGTGGGTTACGCATCACAAACTGTAATAATTGGCGACAAAAAAGAAATTGATGTTATCCTGGTTCCTGTAACAACAACCGGGGAAGAAGTTGTTGTGATCGGTTATGGCACGCAAAAGCGTTCGGCAGTTTCAGGTGCTGTGTCAAAATATCAAAATGAGCGGTTGGAAGAAACGCCTTCTTCAAGACTAGACCAGGCACTTCAGGGTAAAATTGCAGGAGTTCAGATTCAAAATATTTCTTCCGAAGCTGGTGCAGATACTAAAATACAAGTGCGTGGACTTACCAGTATCAATCAATCACAAGGACCGTTGGTGGTGGTTGATGGCCATCCAGTACCGGATGGCCTTGCCTTTGTAAATATGGCGGATGTACAATCTGTTGAAGTATTGAAGGATGCTGCTTCAGCAGCTATTTATGGTTCACGTGGTTCGGGAGGTGTAATTTTAATAACAACAAAAAGTGGTAAAGCAAATAAAACAAAAGTGGGTGTAAAAATGTCAACCGGTTTTAAGTCCGCTTATGAACTTTACCCAATGATGACAACAACTGAATACACCAATTTGCTTTTTTACGAAGCTGCATTAAAAGCTAAAGACCCAAGCATTATTCAACCCACACTAACACAAATTGCATCTACTGCCGAACGTGGCGCTTATATTATTGAACAACAATTAAGAGGCGGTAAAGCTACAGACTGGCAAAAAGAAGCCATACGCAGTGCAAACACCAAAAATATTCAAATGAATATTTCAGGCGGTAATAGCGGTGTAAAATATTATATATCGGGAGGATACCAAAGTGACCAGGGCATGATGTACCACAGTGAATATGAGCGTTTCAATATGAAAGCTAAAATTGATGCCCAGGTAACCAAAAAATTAAAATTTACATTTAATGTAAATCCTTCTCTTATTAAAAGGGAAAGGCCTTCCACAAACTATATTGACTTTGTTCGTTTTCAATCGTACCTGCCGGTTTATCTTGATGAAGCACTTGCAGCCTATGTAAGACAGGATCCCACTTATTCTGATGTAAAAGCAGGTGATTTTGCACAAGCAAGGTATTTTAATGGAAGGGTTTACAATGGCCTGATGCCTGATGGCAGTATATGGGTAAACACTGCTGCTGTAACGCCTTTCAGCACTTCTAACAATTCACCAAAATCGGTAATGGAAACAAGAACAATCACTTCTAAAGATTACCGGTTATTAACTTCTGCTGATCTTACTTACAGTATTCTTCCGGGACTGGACTTTAAAACACTGGCCAGTTTTTATGTAACTTATAACGATGCACTTGACTTTGCCAAACGAAACAGTAACCGGGCCGGTGAATTGAATAAAGGTGTTTATAACAACCGCCTGAGTACTGATGTATTAACAGAAAATACCCTTAATTATAACAAACGTTTCAAGGAACATAATTTCACAGCATTAGCAGGATACACTTTACAAAAAACTTCCACCTCTTATGAGCAGGCCATTGGCCAGGATTATCCAAGTGATAATATAACCACCTTAAATAACGCACTCCAGATCATTGCTCCCTATTATGATGTTAATGGTAATCTCCAGGGAACTTACACATTAAAAAGCAAGGAAGGACTTGAATCAGTTCTTGGAAGAATATTGTATGATTATAAAAACAAATACCTTGTTTCAGTCAGTTTGCGTGCGGATGGCAGTTCGCATTTTGCACCCGGTCATAAATGGGGTTCATTCCCTGCTGCCTCAGTAGGATGGATAGCTTCCAAAGAAAAGTTTTTGGAAAATACCAAATGGCTGAACAATCTTAAATTACGTGCAAGCCTGGGTTATTCCGGCAACAATACCACACCCAATCCGTTTTCATGGGTGGACCTGTTATACACTGCTAATTATTTGTCCGGAAACTCAAATAATGGGAATGTAATAGCAGGCTTTGCGCCTTCAAGAAAAATTATCTCAAATCCTGACATAACATGGGAAAGAACAAACCAGCTAAATTTTGGTGTTGATGTTACTGTTTTGAGAAATGCCATTTCGCTTTCCTTAGATGTTTATCAAACAAAAACGGAGAAACTATTATTGCAACAGGCTACCATGGCTTTTAGTGGTGCGCCATCCACCATAAACAATGTGGGCAGTATGAAGAACAATGGAATTGAGCTGGAACTAAATACCAATAACATCAGGAAGAAAAATTTTACCTGGAGTACATCAGCTAATATAGCTCACACTAAAAACAACATTACTGAACTAGGTGGCGAAAAATTTTTATTAAACCAGGGAGAGCGAACAGAACTTTATTTAAACGGGCCCGGAAGTCAATTGATACAGTTTTATGGATATAAAACCGATGGCGTGTGGCTTTCGCAGGCTGATATAACTGCAGCACAGGCTGCCGGCCTTACA
>JBDSYV010000008.1:0-19793 GCA_040110925.1 Ferruginibacter sp.
AAAAGCAGATGCGCTAAGAGCTTTTCTTTTATTTCTGCCAGAGGCAATAAATAATGGAATACTTCCACCCATGGCTAAAGCGCCACTAAGTATAAGCGCAGCTTTAATATCTTCATTTTTATATGTATCAGACCAGGTTAGAATATCAAAACCGTCTTTTTCGCCTTTAGGAATCGCCACGCCAGCTACTACAAGAGCAGCTCCGCTGCCTAATAATACCCAGGCAAATGTTTTTTGCTTTTTGCTTTTTTGTAGATAATCTTTCTGCGGTGCAGAATAATTCAGGGAAGCTATTTTTTGGCAATAAGAACTGGTTGCAAAAAATAAAACGAGGGAGAAAAGGATAATCTTTTTCATAATTGTTTTTTTTTGATTTTGAAATGAAATAGTTGTTGATAATATTTTATTATGCGTTTTTAGATTTTACTGTGGTGGTGAAAAAAGGAAACGAAATTTTGCCTGCAAACCTTTTATGGTATGCACTTCTTTACCAATACTAAAAAACTGATGTAGCAAAATGGTAATAGGATTATTGCTATTTATATTATGTGTGATACCATAAACCGGTGTTGCCTCTTCTTTTGCATAGGTTCCAAACAAATGATCATATATCATAAGAATGCCGCCGAGGTTTTTGTCAATGTATTCAGGGTTTACTGCATGATGCACACGATGATTTGAAGGTGTATTGAACAACAAGTCTAATATGCCCAGCTTGCCTACTCTTTCTGTATGCACAATAAAATTCTGTATGGCAGATATAGATTCAAAAAGCAAAATCATTTCTGGTGGTATACCAAATAGACAAAGTGGAGCCCAGAACAAAAACCGGTAAAACAAATGAATAAAATTGGTACGCCAGCCGGTAGACAAATTAAAATGCTGTGAGGAATGATGTGTTACATGTGCTGCCCAGAACAGCCGGGTTTTATGCCCAAACCAATGATAAACCCAATGCATCAGGTCGCAGCCAAGGAAACCCACAATCCATAACCACCAGGAAAGTTTTGGCGTAAAGAGCGCATAACTATATGCAAAAGAGAAAACTCCAAATGCCATAACCTTTGTAATCAACCCCGTCAATACAAGACAAACACCCAGAATGGCATTTGACTTCATATCATCCACTACATCCTTTTCCGGCTTTTGCAGAAGTATTAAAGTGAACTCAATAAAAAATGCAACGAATAATATAATTGCACTTATGAGATTGAATGTAAACATTACTTAAATATTTTATTATCAAAGTTTCAATGGCTGTTTTACAAATGAGCTGTTGTTTCAATATCCACCAGTTTACCCATATGCGGTTTATACATGCGGTTATATTGCAGAACTACATTATCCTTTTTTTGTTTTTTTAAATACCCAATGGTCTCAGTCAATGCTTCATGCAGTGGGGTAATCCTGTAGCCCAGTTGGTTGATTGCTTTATCGCTGCAAAAAATATAATCATGAAAAACATAGCTTACCCGCTTTGCTGCAAAAGCCGGGTGCCTTCCGGTAATTTTATAATTAAGTTTTAGTAAATGCCCGATAACTTTAAGAACATTTTTACTCAGTGGTATAATTTTCCCTTTGCAAAAAGCAAGCTCCCGGATTTGACTAAAAAATTCCAGGTATGAACAGTTTATTCCTCCAAGAATATATTTCCCGCCACTTTTTCCTTTTTCCATAGCCATGATATGTCCGTTTACAACATCATCAATAAATGCCAGGCATATTTTAAAACTTCCGGGAGCCGGAACAAATGTTATCCCTTTTTCAATAAATTTTTTTATTACCGTATTAGTAGTTAGCGCATGTGAGGTATGGCCGGGACCGTAAATTTTTGTTGGGCTTACAATAACCACTTCCAATCCCCTAACCCGGTAGGCAAAAACCATTTCTTCCGCTTGTCTTTTAGATTCATCGTAATCACTGAACTCATTATAGCTTTGTGCTTCATCTTCACCAATGGGATCTGACAATGAATAGCCAATTGCCCCACAGGTACTGGTGAAAACAAATTTCTCTACACCCGCATTTAATGCGGCGTCCAGCACATTACGTGTGCCTTGCACATTTACCGCATAATACACAGACGGGTCACTTTCCCATACGCTAACACAAGCTGCAGTATGGTAAACCTGGCTACAATTTTCGATAGCATCAAGTACCTTTTTTTTATCCAGGATGTCTCCATAAAAAATACGAATGTTTGCATGCTGCAGGTATTTAGTACTAGCATCAGAACGAATAAGTGCATGCACCTTGTTACCGCTGCGTGCAAGTTCCATTGCCAGTTTGTTTCCGAGGTATCCTGATGCGCCTGTTACTAATACTTTCATTGTAAATATTTTTTAATAAACGTTATGCTGTTTTCATTAGGGTTTTCACGGGTACAAATGCTTTTGTGAGTTGCGATTCCATTTTTTTAAACTGGTTATTAAGGAGAAATGACTTTAGGCTACCGGGAGTGATTTTATCCAACTGCCTGAACATCTTGTTGTAAAAACCAGGAATGATAACGGCACGCTTTAGAAACATTTTTTGAATGGTAATTTTTGCCACCACTTCAGGCTTCATTACCGAGTTTTTCATCAGCCATGAACCCTGTTTATTTTTCCAGGTGTGCAAAGCAGTTGTATTCATAGCGCCAGGGCATACCACAGATACCGCTATGTTATATTGCTTTAACTCGTAAGCAAGGCTCCTTGAAAAAAACTGCAGGTAAGATTTAGAGCCGCCATATACCTGCTTTTGAGGTACACAGCAAAAACCAGCAAGGCTACTCACATTTAAAATATGTGAAGGGCTGTTCTTTTTTAAATCGTCTAAAAATAAATAGCTGAGGCAGGTGGGTGCCATTACATTTATATCGAGTTGCTTTTTGTAAAATGAAAAAGCTTTGTTTTCAAAATAATCTGTACCGCCTATGCCCGCATTGTTTACCAAAATATTTACCTGCAGGCCCATTAACGAAACCTGGTCGTAGAGTTCATTACATTGTTGTTCGCTGGATAAATCTTTCTCAAAGCAATACACTTTCACCCCAAAATTTTTTTCTATAAAATTGCCAAGCAGTTGCAACTCCCTGCAAGGAAGAGAAACCATAATAATATTATGTTGTTGTGCTGCAAAATCAAGTGCCAGCGCTTTTCCAAAGCCTGTGCTGGCACCTGTGATCAGGGTAAAAAATTCAGTTTTCATGAGTGTATATTTTTTAAGTACTTAATAGTAGTTTCTATGCCTGTTTCAAATGGAGTAATGTTATAACCTAACTGTGCAATAGCCTTATCGCTGCAAAGCATACGATGTTTATGCAACCTTTTTATCATTGCAGCATTAAAGTCTGTATCCTTTGTAAATGGACTTGAGATGCCGATTAGAATTTTTAAAATCGCAGAAGGACATTTGATAATTTTAGCACTACGGGCAGCAAAATGTTTTATAGTGAGGGCTAATACATCATTGGAAATATTTTCTCCTCCCAATATATAATTCTCACCAGCCCTCCCATGTTCCATAGCTTTTATATGTCCATGCACAACATCATCTAAAAAAGTGTAATTGCCTCTATACTGGCTCACATCCGGCACCAGCATAAAGGATTTTTTCATCAACTGCATAATTAACCTGTTCACTGCATTGCTATAGGTTTGCAAACCCGGTCCATATACCCTGCTGGGATTTACTATTACTGTATGTAAGCCATGTGCTACATATTCTCTTACCAGGTTTTCAGCAAGATGTTTTGCAAAATCATAATCGCTTTCAAAAGCCTCTATGCGGGGGTCTTCTTCTGTTAAGGGAATATTTAGTGAGGGGCCAAATACGGCTGCACTACTGGTGAAGACCAGTTTTTTTACACCAGTATTTATTGCAGCATCCAATACATTTTGCGTACCGCTAACATTTACTTCAAAAAATTTATTTCTGTCATGCGAACTCATTCGGGCAATAGCAGCGCAATGATATACATGACTGCAACCTTGCATAGCTCTCGTTAGCTCAGTTACATTAAGGATATCTCCTTTATAAATACTTATATTTTTATGCTTGGGTATTGCTAAAGAAAATGGGTTACGCACCAGCAAATGCAAATGCATATCCTTTTCTAAAAGTTTTTTTACCAATTGATTGCCAATATAACCGGTTGCGCCTGTAATAAAAGTTTTCATGCTGTAGTTAGGTTTAGTTGTTTGTTTTTATGAAAAAGCAATTTCATCTCTACTGCGAGGGTTATGGATAAATGCAGCAATACAGCCGGCCAAACGGAATGATTTACTACAGTCATGATACACTGTATTGTACCAAATATTGCCACGCCAGCTATTTCCGTTTTTGTGAAATGCCGATGTATAAAACAATACAAAAGCAAGTTTATCATTACAGAAATATAAATACCGGTGGCCGCAGCAATACTGAACAAAAGCAGTCCCCTGAAAAAAAACTCATACAATATGATGAAACAAATTCTACCAAAGAAAAACTGGGAAAGCTGACGGCTATTCAGCCTTTCATTTGTCTTATGAGCAAGTGTCAATGGTGTTTTTGATGACATCAAGATTAGTGTGATAGCAGTCAATGACAGCAAGGGCAATAATATCTGCCATGGTTCATTAATCATAAATGCTAAAAAAACTGTTTCCTTATTTCCAAGGAATAGGAAAGAAAGAATAGTCATGGTTAATATCATAACGCCCTGCCTTTGTTTAAGCAATAAAACAGCAACATCTCCTTCTGCAAATAGTACATCCTGTATTCTTTCACTTTTTGCTTTATCCGCATTATGCGTTAGGTAACAAAGCATGATAAATGCATTTGCCAGTAATATGTAAAGGATAAAATAGTTCATGATGGTTTGATTGATTTTAAAACGATTTCAATATCAAAAAAGCCCTGGTGCACTTTAATTAATTTACAGTTACCATTGGCATAGAAGTAATCATTGTAATTACCATCGGGCAATTCAATACGGTAGTGATGCTCATCTATTTTTTTTATGGGTACTATTTGCTGAATTTTATCTATAAATACTTCCCTGGCATTAACCGGCTCAGTATGATACATACATAGAATATTATAGTTTATTGATGAGAGATTGCTTCGTTTTTCAATTTTACCATCGTTGATTACGATATAATCAGTATCGGCTTTTTTAATTTGCTGGCTGATAGTTTTGCTACCCGTTTGTTCACGGTAAAGCGTGGAGTGCATGAGAATACCATCCTGGAAATTTGCAGTTTCTTTAGCATTAGCCTGGAATAATAAAATGAATCGGTATTTAATTTCAGAAACCATAATAAAAGAACTTGATGCGCCTTCACGTATATGAGTGAGGGTCATGTTGCCAATGCAATGGTTACTTTTTTTAACTTCAAACTGGTAGTTGACCGTTTGTGGATGCAGCTTTTTAGCGCAAAGTATTATGCATAGCAATAATAGTAGTGCCCTTGTATAGATATATAGATACTTTAATGCCGTCCTATATGCTTTCAATGCTTCCTGCTTATGCTTTTTTATGTATAACATTAATATGAGGGTTATCATGATGGGGTCTTTTATTTAATTTCCAAAATCGTTTTGTTTGAATATCATGAGACAAACCTACGTTGCGGGCAAGGGTATTAAAAATGGGTAATTCTGGTAAGGATTCTAATAATTGCAATTAATGCATGTCAAATTCAATTTTCACCTGGTGCTTGCTTTTTTTACTAAATCAAAGAGTTAAATATTCTTTTTAGCATAAAATACTAAAACAAAAACATGCATTATTATTAATTCCTAAAATTCATACCCTTTACTTATATCTGCTTATTTCATTTTCAATCGCATATTTTACCAGTGCCGCGGTATTCCTAATACACAATTTGGCAAGTATATTTTTCCGATGTGCCTCAATGGTATCAACGCTAAGAAAAAGTTTTTGAGCAATCTGCTGGTTAGTATAATGCTGTGAAATAAACCAGATGATTTCTTTTTCACGGGAACTGAGTGAGGCAAAAACAGGCTGATTATTTTTATCATTTTCAAGCTGTTCATATAAATCAAAATTGAAATCACTGCTTATATATTTTTTTTCTGCCATCACATTTTCAATAGCTGTTAGCAACTCTTCTTTGTCAATATCATTTGTAATAAAAGCATCAGCCCCTGTTTTTATTAACCTTCCAATGACAGGAGCATCTGACAACATGCTTACTATTACCACTTTAACCTGCGGATTAATATCTTTAATAATCCTGGTTATTATGTTCCCATTTATGTCCGTCATATTTATATCTAACAGTACACAATCAATTTTCTTATTTGTCAATATTTCAAGAGCATCTGTAAGGCTAATTGCTGATTGAATATTTCCAATATTTTTTTCTTGTTTCAAAATCCCTGTTAACCCATCAATTATTAACTGATGTTTATCAACAATAAGAATATGATAACCTTGTTGATAATTAACCATGAAAAATATTTTTTTATGAAGTTTTGGTTCATAAACATTTCAATAATATAATACTGTAAACCTCTATAAAATAACAGGTGCTGGCAATACACTCAAACGTGTATTTATCTTATACCCTTTTTGGTGTAGGGATGTTTAGAGGAGTTTGTTATCGGACGCATACTTCACAAGCGCCGCAGTGTTTTTTAATCCTAATTTTGATAGCATATTCTTTCGATGTGTATCCACAGTGTGTACACTTATAAAAAGTCTTTCTGCAATTTGCTGGTTTGTCATTCCATCTGCAATTAGGCAAATGATTTCTGTTTCACGATGTGTAAGGTGATTGTCTGAAGAAACATCTCCTTTAGGTGTGCCAAGATGCTGATACATATTCATGGTCAATTCGTGGCTTACATATTTTTCGTTATTCATCACTTTTTCAATGGCTCTTAACATTTCTTCCCTGCCTGTATTTTTTAATATAAACCCATCGGCACCTGCTTTCAATAATTTAATTACAACAGGGGTATCGGACAACATGCTAATAATGATAATTTTTACTTCTGGGTTTTGCTGCTTAATTATTTTAGTTGCATCCATCCCGTTTAATAGTGGCATATTGATGTCCATTAACACACAATCAATTGCATATTGTCTTACCATTTCAATTGCTTCCTGGCCATTCAAAGCAGTATGAATTGTTTCAATGAGTTTTTCATCTTTTAGTATGCCGCACAATCCATCAATCATTAGCTGGTGGTCATCTACTACCAATAATTTGTATGTGCGATGCGAAGAATGCATACTAAGTAAATTTATAAGGGACCTCTATTAAAACGCTGGTGCCTTTCCCCAGTTGAGAATCTATATTTATGGTACCATTTAAAAGCTTTGTTCTTGCCTCCAGGTTTCGTAATCCATACCCGTCTTTATGCTGCTGTGCGTCAAACCCGATGCCATCATCTTCAATCATAATGATGATTTTTTCATTGCGGTAGCCAAGTTGCAGCATAACGTTTTTTGCATTAGAATGTTTAAGAGTATTATTTATCAGCTCCTGCGAAATCCTGTATAGGGCAAGTTCATATTCTTTTCTCAATTTACCTTTTATTCCAAATACAGAAAGTTGAAAATGTATAGTACCTGCCTGGTTTATTTTATTAATCAATGCCTCAATTGCACTTGTATATCCAAATTCTTCCAGAATGCCGGGGCTTAGGTTTAGCAACATTTCCCTTACATCTTTTATGGTTTCATTGATAAGTTCTTCGCTATTAGTAGCCAGTTGATCTGCCTGTGGGTATTGTTGCTTTTGCACATTCGCTTTCAGGGAAGATAAAAAAAGTTTCAATGCAGATAATTTTGTACCTACATCATCATGCAGATCTCTTGAAATTCTTTTTCTTTCTTCTTCCTGCGTGGCAATAACCGTTTGTAATTGCAGTGACTGTTTTCGTTCCAGGGAAGTTATCCTGTTTTTATAAATGAAATATGCTAATTGAAAGAACAGGATTGCATAAGCAGTATATGCCCACCATGTACGGAACCATGGAGCTAATACTTTGAAGGTATATTCAACTGGTTGGCTCCATACGCCATCGGGGCTGCTGGCTTTAACTTTAAACGTGTAACTGCCTTCCCTAATATTACCAAAGCTGGCAAAAGCCTGGCCGGTAACAGGGCTCCAATCTTTATCATATCCTTCAAGTATATACTGGTATTTAACAAATTCCGGTTTAGCCGGTTCAATAGCTGCAAATTCAATAGTTATATTGTTATGGCTGTGTGGTAAAACCAGGTTAATTGGTACAGGGTTGAACCTGGCTATGCTGTCAAATTTCACATCTGCAAATTTTTGATACATACTATCCCGGAACGCCTGTGACTTTGAGGCATCATAATTTATATTTTCTTCAATCCCTATTGCGGACAGTATTTCCTGATTGAAAGCAGAATCTTGCACTTTTTTATTTAGCTGTATATTATACCAACCTGGTTTATCATTATTAACTTTTATGCCCTGGATAGTAACGTATGGTGAAAGTTTACTTTTACGAACAGCACTATAATCGAACCTGACAAGATCATGACCGGTACCGCCCCACACAATTCCTTTGCTATCAACATACATAGCCCCTGTATTCAAATCATTAATGGGATAGCCAGTCTTTTGATTATAATACTCTAAATCGTCTCTTTGAATTATACGGCCTGGTGATATTCCACCTTTTATAACTGTATATCCGAAATTAGTTCCAATGAAAATATTTCCGAGTTTATCTTCTACTAAATCATAAACTACATTATTTGCAAGCCCTTCGGAAGTTGAAAATTTTTCAAACAAATTTCCACTAACCCCAATACCTTTTCTTATTTTTTTCAATACATCAATTCGTAAAATACTTACACCACCATTTCCCCCACCAATCCAAATATTTCCCTTACTATCTTTTTTCATGCACTTAATATAATTGTCTGCCATGCCCTGGGCAGTATCGAAATTCATAAAGAACTTTCCATCATAACAGCTTAAACCTCCTCCATAGGTTGCTATCCAAAAGCAACCTTCAGCATCATCAACAATAGCGGTAACCTTATCACTTGGTAAACCCTGTGCTGTGGTCATGTTGCTTAATGTTTTCCCATCAAATATGGAGATACCTCCACCCCCAACACCAAACCACAGTTTACCTGTGGAATCTTCTAAACCACAGTTTATATTACTGGTTCGCAAGCCATGGAATATATTATAATTAGTGAAAGCCTTTCCATCATAACGGGAGAAGCCTCGATCTGTACAGAACCATATGTTTTTATTTCTATCCTGAAAAATAGCATTCACCGTTCCCTGCATAAATCCCTGGTAGAATGAAAACTGGGTAAAGCTTTTTTCATCATAGCAAAATACACCTGCAAGGGCAATGCTAGGGCCTAACCATAGCTTGCCATTTATGTCTTCGAAAATACTCCTCAGGTGGTTATAAAACATTCCCTGTTCGGTTGAAAAACTTGTAACGGCTGCCCCTTCATACCGCACCACACCACCTCCTGCTGCCCCAATCCACATATTTCCCTTACTATCTTCCGTAATAGTTCTTACATTATTATTTTCAAGGCCCTGTTTTGTTGTAAAATTCTGGAAAGACTCTCCATCGAACCTGCTTACTCCTCCCTGTGTTCCAATCCAAAAATTGCCTTTTTTAACTTCTGTTATACAGGCTACATAGTTATTTACAAGACCATTTTCAATAGTGAAATTTGTAAATAATTTAGACTTATACCTGGAAAGACCTCTTGCTGTTCCAAACCACAAAATGCCTTTACTATCGCAGATAACCGTTTTGATATAATTATTTATCAGCCCATCGCTTTCCGATAAATTGGTAAATGATTCTCCATTATAACAACTTGCACCTCCATCTGTTCCAAACCAGATATTGCCTTGTTTATCTTCAGCAATTCCAAATACCTGGTTATTTGCCAGACCGGAAGCTATATTATAATTTTTAAATGTTTTCCCATCAAAGCGGCTTACACCAAATGCATATGTACCTATCCAGATATTTCCTTTACTGTCTTGTGCTAGGCTCAGCACTTCATTATCGGCTAATCCTTCCTTGGTAGTATAATTTGTAATTCCGGTACCATCATATTTCACTAATCCACATCCGCCCATACCAAACCATATATTTCCTTCCCTATCCTCTAATATAGCTCTCACGTTATTACATCCCAGCCCTGTAAAAGTAACCGCGGATTTTCCATCAAACCTGGTAACACCACCACCATCTGTTCCGAACCATAAATTGCCTTTCTTGTCCTGTATACTGCTTAATACACTATGCGCCTGTAATCCTTGTTCATTTCCAAATTTGGGCATGGTAACAAAAAAATCTGCGGGGTGAATTTTAGGTGGAACCATCTTTAATTGACGTTCCCAGTAAGGCGTTTTCATGGTGAAAAACATACTATCCTTAATGGGAACTATAATTGTTTGTGGCGTAGGACAAGTGTCCAGGTTTACAATATAAGGATTGCCGGCTTTTATAATTACAGGAGGCTTAAAATTTTTATTTATAGGCAACAGAGATTCTTCCTGTTTCTTTTTCATACAGGAATAAAAACTGAAAAAAATAATCAGGCTGGATAATAACTGGATCCATGATATAGTCTTGATTATTTTTTTCAAGGAAATTTTTCTATACTTTTTATTTACCAGCAACTTTACCGATATGTATAGAATGTACTTAAAGCTAAACAAAGTTTTCTTTCAAAAGCAGGTTTTGATTATTCAAGGCGAAGGACAGCATATTTTTAATGGGGCCTAAAATTTTGCGTAATTATTTATTTCCATTCGTTTTTCTTTATAAAAATCATTTCGGTTTTTAATGGGAAAAACAATAGACATTTTGTTTGTCGTTAAAATTACAGCCAGCATGGCGGCGGTACCCCCGGCTGCGCCTACTATTAAAGCAGTATTTCTTCGTTTTCTATTGCTTGATGTGGTGCCTTCAATTGCCGTTAAAATTAATTCCAAAAAACTGGTATTCCCATCATCGTCAAAATCGCCGGCATTTTTAGTGAGGCCGGCAGTTATAATAAATCCAAGAACAAATGCTGCAGGAGCAATTGCAATAGGTGTTTCTTTTTTAGATTTAAAGCGCAGTTCCTTAATAGTACTTGCCGGAATACTTATGGTTGTATTGACCGAGTACCTTTTTGCCTTATTGAGAATGATAGAAGAATCTGATCCTGATAAAAAATATCCATGTATGGTACCGGAGTCTGAAACGATCATGGCCTTAACCGGGATCTTTTCATTGGGTTTGTATTGCCCAAAGCAACACATTGGAAAGCTTAATAATAATAAGAAAACTTTCATTTCATCTTATAAAAGTAATAAATATTGTTATTTATTTTTCCTGTTGTTTTGTTCTAAATCCCTGACAATAATATAATATTGATTTCAAAAATATAAAGTGATATTGAAGAACATCGGCCAACATTACTTACATCGCAACTTTCTTCAGAATAAAAGGTTGTTAAAATAATGAAAAACTTTCGGTAAGCAAAGCTAAAAAAGAAATGTTGATGGAAAGGTTGGGATTAAAATAACGCTTATAGCAACGGGATCATCAGTATCCAGGTTTATTCCCAGATATTATTAAGCAATACTTCAACTGAGCATTCAGCATTTAGATGAAAAGTATAAGGTGAATCGGCGGCTACGGTTTCCAAATGGTATTTTCCATCTTCTTTACAATGATAAATTTCAATTTCATTTTTTTCTACATCAATAATAATGTAATAAGGTATTTTTTGCGACTGGTAAATAGTAAATTTATTATTACGGTCTTTCATAGCCGTTGATGGCGAAAGGATTTCTACAACCAGCGCTGCCGGAAAATCAAGAAACTGTTTTGCTATTTCTTTGCATACAACAACTGCATCCGGCTGCACAACAGTATCTTCCGAAACTTTAATATCAATAAAATCGTACACCTTACAGTTTTTGCAACCCGATTTTTTTATGGCATCTTTAATTTCATATTTCATATTTAAACTTACCCATTGGTGCCTCGGATTTGGGGACGGGCTCATGGCATAAGGGATACCTTCAATAATCTCCCAACGGCCTTCCCAAAGGCAATAATCTTCATAAGTATAATGGGGTAATATTTTTACTGCTGATGACATGAAACAAATTTACACAAATAAATTTATACTTATTGTTGCCAGAAAGCCAATGGAATTTTACCTGTTGTGCAAACTTTAATTGTCTGCCAGTAGTACCTGCCAGGCCTCATTTAATTTTCCAGCATCTAATAATTCTTTTGCATAACGATGCAACTCCAGATCCATCTCCTCAGGGTTAATGGAATAATACTGGATAATATTTTTCAACTTATCATCTTCAAAAGCGGGGTTAATAAATGGCAATTCATTTACATTAGCCAGCATGCCCAGGTCATTACCTGATAAAATTTTGCTTTGCCTGATGGTTTCCGGCAAAGCATCTACACCAATACCTAATTGTGTATTTGGTTTTGGCACTTTAAACAGGTTTGTTTCATCTACCCTGCAATACCAGTCGCCGCCAAGCCGGGCTACATGATGCAGTTTGCGTTGGTCTATTTTTTTGTTTTCATCCAAAATACTTTCATCAATATGCATACAAAGCACTTCACATATCACAAGGTTGCCAGCACCGCCTTCTGTTCCCAGCGGTTTTATTTCCAGCACTTTGCATTCTAGTTTTACCTTGCTTTCTTTTACCATCGGAGGAGAAACAATAGTTGCTTTTTCCATTGTGAAGCCTGCCTTTTCAAATTCATTTGTTCCTTTAGGAAACTCGCAACTGGCCAGCGAAGTTTGCTGCACCATATCATAATCCACAATATTGATGACAACTTCTTTTACTTCTTCTACATTTTGTAAACTATGCTTGGTAGTATTATCTCTCACTCTTCTTGCCGGTGAAAAAATTACAACCGGTGGATTAGAAGAAAATAAATTGAAGAAACTAAAAGGGCTGAGGTTTACATTTCCATCTTTATCTATAGTAGTTGCAAAGCAAATGGGCCTGGGGGCAATGGCGTGCTGCAGGTAGTTCTGGACATCAGCTGGGGTGAGATCTTTGAGTTTTAATAACATTTTACCGCTAAGGCGCAAAGGCCCTAAGTTTAGAAATTATTTACAAACCTTTTTATTCCATCTTTTATTAGAGGCACATGGAAATTAACTAAAAATCCTAATTTCTTTTGAGATAATTTTAAATATGAAATTATCTGTGCTCTATAAACCGGAGGAATTGTGTCACAACATTTAATTTCGATAACAATTTCATTTTCAACTAATACATCAATTAAATAATACTTTCCTGTATCGTATCCTTTATAATATAATTTTACCTGAACCTAATTACTTGCTATTATGTCTTTAAGCTCAAACTCTTTTAGTAATGCATATTCATAAGCAGATTCAAGTAATCCGGGGCCAAGTTCTTTATGAACATGAAAACAAGAATCTACGATTTGTGATGCCAATTCATTATACTTTTTTTTGGTCATATGCTTAGCGCCTTAGCGTCTCCGTGGTTAAAGTTTCTTCTTCAATGCCAAAATACTAAAATCACTATCCTCTTTCACTATCGTATTACTTAATAATCCTAATTCATCTATTTCCATTTCCACTACATCTCCTTCCTGCAGCCATTGCTCTTTGTACTCCGGGTCATTAAATTTACCTGTTCCATTAAGTTCCAGGAAACATCCTGTTCCTGCAGTGCCGCTGCCAATGACATCTCCAGGAAATAAGTTTACACCATAACTGCAACGTTCAATGATCTCTGCAAAAGTCCAGTCCATATCGGCAAGGTTGCCACGGCTCACCTCAATGCCGTTCACTTTGCAGGTCATCGCAAGGTTCCATGCCTTGCCTGTATGACCAGCTTTGCAAGCCACTTCGTATTTCTGCAGATCATCCAGGGTAACCAGCATTGGCCCTGTAGCCGTAGCAAAATCTTTTCCTTTGGCAGGGCCCAGGTTGAGGAGCATTTCTTCCATCTGCAGCCTTCTTGCACTCAGGTCGTTCATAATCATCAGGCCGGCAATGTAGTCATCCGCATCTGCTGCCTTTATATTCCTTCCGGGCTTACTGATAACAATAGCTGCTTCCAGTTCAAAATCCAGTTTTTCAAAATGATCGGGCATACAATACACTTCTCCCGGCCCCTGTACGCTGTTATGATTGGTAAAATAAAAAATGGGATACTGGTCAAACTCCGGGATCATTTCTACTCGGCGGTTACGTCTTGCCGCAGCCACATGTTGCCGGAAAGCGTAAGCATCCCTACAGCTTGTAGGATGTGGTACCGGCGCCAGTATATCTGCATCTTCAAAAGGAGTAGCCATTACATTTCTCACCAAGCCTTCCTTTATTCGCTGTTCCACTGCAAATGCCAGGGGCATTACATCATCCCAGTAATTTAAAAACATTGCCATGCTTACCGGTAAGTCGGGATGCAAAATATCCGTATCGTAGAGCAATCCGTTTACTAGCAATGCAAGTTGATGTTGTTCGTTTTTTATGTAGGTTACTAATTTCATTTTTTAATATTAAGGGCTGTAAAAATAGCGATTTAGGTGTCAATAAAGCTCCGGGGCAAACATGCCCCATGACTATTAAATCTTGTTAAAATAATCCCTTGGTATAGGCTTTGCTATGGGCTTTATGCATCATTGTTTATATTTGCACTTTAAGTAACAACCATGGAATTTGAAAAAATACATAATAAAGGACAGGCACGTCTGTTTCAGAATCAATACCTGGAGTATTTGACTAAAACGCATCCCCTTGTAATTTGGGGTTTATATTTCCCCGTACTTCTGTTATTACCTTATTATTCTATACAAAGGCTGGATTTTCCTGGCACGCAGGTATTTTTTGTTTTTATAGGCGGCATGTTTTTCTGGAGCCTTTTTGAATATTTAATGCACCGGTTCGCATTTCATCATATTTCAGAGACTGACCGCGGACGAAAATTCATTTACATCCTGCATGGAAATCATCATGAATACCCACGTGATAAGGAAAGATTGTTTATGCCTGCAGCCCCAAGTCTGATCATTGCATCTACGTTGTTCCTGCTTTTTCAATTAGTATTAGGGAAATATGTATTCCCTTTTTTCCCAGGCTTTATGCTCGGTTATTTAATTTATGGCAGCATGCACTATGCTATCCATGCCTGGCATCCCCCGTTTAAATGGATGAAGGGTCTCTGGCGCAATCATCACTTGCATCATTACAAACAGCAGGAGCGTGGTTTTGGCGTAAGTTCCACATTATGGGACCATATTTTTGGAACCACTTTCGATCTTAAAAAAGAAAAAGAAGACAAGGAGAAAGTTAGGGAACTGATGTTTGAAAAATGATTTTTTTTACCCGGCCGTACAACCTTACCCGGCTTAAGTGGTGCCCGCCTGCCGGCAAAGGCAGGTCGCACACTTGTATAGTTGTTTTCTATTCAGCCATTACCAGCGTTCTTCCGAAACATCATCATCCTTTTTAAACGCCGCTCTTGACTTAATCTTTTGCAACTGGCGTTCTATTATTAATGCTGCAATGATTTTTGCAGCATCTTCATTTGCATTATCCGCCAGCATGCCTTTTAGTTTGTCTTCATATACATCTATCCTGTATAAAAGCTGTACAAGCTTTTCAAAGTTGTGAAGGATAAGATTGTTTATCCCGTCTTCCAGTTTTTGCCGGAAAGCATGATCGTTTAAAACGGCTTCATCATTTTCCTGCCACAGATTTTCAGGCAATAATTCAGGTTGTTTCATCCTCTTTGCTTTTTTTTGAAAATAGGTCTTTTATAAATCGCCATTCAAAGAAAACTGTTAGCGCCAGGGCAGTAACAATAGATTGGATAAATACAAGGATAAGTGGTTTTGAGAAGCCCTCATCTCTTAGCGCATAATTCATTAATGAGGTGATACTAAAAAAAATTACCAGGTTAATCACAAAATAAATGGCAATCTTTCTTAAAGGGTTTATTTTTTTCATAGCTCAATTTAAAATTTTTCAAGTACCCCAAGTGCAAATAATGCATAATCATATTTGGCAGGGTCATTTGCGTCCATTTCTTTCATAGCTGCCGTTAACTCCAGTGCTGTAGCCCAATCTGTTTGCTTTCTTTCTAATAATTTAAAATGCCTTGCCACTCTTGCCACATGCACATCAAGCGGCACTACCAGTTGCGATGGTTTTATTTTTTTCCATAAGCCAAAGTCAACACCGCAATTATCATTTCGCACCATCCACCTAAGGTACATACATAGCCGTTTACAACTTGCCTTTTTTGCGGGGCTGGCAATATGTTTTAAGGTTCGCTTTGGAACATCCGGCAGCGAAAAAAAATAATCATAAAATCCATTCAAGGCATTTTCTATATTCGAATCGCCTTTATGCATTCCTATTGTAAATGCATTTTCCAAACTGTTATTCGCCTTATAATGCTGATGAAAAAATGAAATGAAATATAATAGATCAGTTGTATTAAAAGTGCGATGTTTAAAATGCATTAACCCTTGTAAATCTTTCTTTGTATGATGCAGGCAGAATTCATGGGGCGCATTATCCATCAGCAACATTAGTTCCCTTGATTTATTTATGATTGTAGTGCGGTTTCCCCAGGCGAATATTGCAGCAAAAAATCCTGCAATCTCAATGTCCTGTTTTTTGGTAAATGAATGAGGAATACAAATAGGATCAGCAGCAATGAAAGAAGGTTTGTTGTATTCTTTTACTTTTTTATTAAGGAAGGATATAAGATCTGGAGTCATATTCTATTATGAATAGCAAAGTGAAAACCAGCTTTATTTTCACATTGAGCAATTGAGCCATTTTCACATTGGATAATTAGCACATTATCCCAACGCCTGTTTCAAATCCTCTATCAAATCATCGGCATCTTCAATACCTACGCTCAGTCTTATCAATCCATCGGTAAGGCCATTCTTAATCCTCTCATCTCTTGGTATGCTGGCATGTGTCATCACAGCAGGATGGTTTATCAGTGATTCAACACCACCAAGGCTCTCGGCCAGGGAAAATAATTTTGTAGATGATAATACTTTTGTTGCTGCTTCAATGCTATCATCTTTTAAAGTAAAGCTCATCATACCTCCAAAGCCTCTCATCTGTGTTTTGGCTATTTCATAACCGGGATGATCTGCAAACCCACACCAGTACACTTTTTCCACTGATGGATGCTTGCGCAGAAAATGTGCAATCATATAGCCATTCTCGCAATGTTGCTTCATACGTACGTGAAGTGTTTTAATGCCACGTAAAACTAAAAAGCAATCCATTGGGCCAGGAACAGCACCACAGCTTTTTTGTATAAAATATAATTGCGCTCTTAGTTCATCATCATTCATCACCAGTGCGCCTTGAATTACATCACTATGCCCGCCAAGGTACTTAGTGGAAGAATGCATGACCACATCAGCGCCAAGATCCAGGGGGTTTTGCAGGTAGGGTGAAGCAAATGTATTGTCCACACAAAGCCATGCACCTGCCTTTTTTGAAATTGCAGCTACCGCTGAAATATCTGTTATATTCATCAGTGGGTTGGTTGGCGTTTCTATCCAGATAAGTTTTGTATTTCCCGTAACTGCAGCATTAATATTTTCCGGATTGGTTGTATCTACATAAATAAATTTAATACCAGCCCTTGCAAACACTTTTGTGAAAAGGCGATAAGTGCCGCCATACAAATCATTACCTGTTATCACTTCGTCACCCGGGTTAAGTAATCTTACCATGGCATCAGTTGCTGCTACCCCGCTGCTGAAGGCAAGGCCATGTTTTCCATTTTCTATTTGTGCAAGCGCTTTTTCCAATGCATGCCTGGTTGGGTTTTGTGACCGGGCATATTCATAACCTTTATTCACTCCAGGAGCTTCCTGTACGTAGGTGGATGTCTGGTATATGGGAGTCATGATGGCACCTGTAGATGGGTCAGGCTCAGAGCCTGCATGTATAAAACGGGTACCGATTTTTTTTGTGGATAAATCTATGGTCATAGTATTTAATAAAATGAAGGGCAAAAATAAACAGAAATGAAGGGCGGGAATTTTATTTTTTTAAATCATCTGTGCAGCACATAAATACCGCCAATCGTAATTATTGGCCTCATGAGCATCCAGCGCAAGGATTTTTTTATTAAGAACCTGGGGTTTTAATATGCGTTCGTGCACCAGCTTTTTTCTTGCCTCATGCACATACTCTATCATATCCTCTTGCTGCATCCATTTTTTTTGCGGTGTTTCAAAACCTACTTTATCCTTACGCCACAGAATTGTATCCGGCAATCTTTTATCCATCATTTTTCGCCAAATCCATTTTTGGTAGCCCTCAGTGATTTTATATTGAGATGGCAGCGAAAAAATAAACTGAACAAGTGCGGCATTTAAAAAAGGTAGTCTCACTTCGCAACCATGAGCCATACTGTTACGGTCTGCAAACCGAAGAAGTTCCTCCATGCCATATTCCATTACATTAAAATAAAGCATATCATTCAGCTTGGTTACAACCGGCTTATGTATGCCATCCCACTCCCTGCCTTTTAGCGAAGCCCTAAGCTCTTTACTTACATCGTGGTTATGAATTATTTTATTGAACTCATTCTTCTCAAGTGCAATTGCTGCGTGCGAGGGTAGAAATGCCGCTGCTATATTTTTAATATTCCATCTCACATGCAGATTGTTTTTATGCAGCGCTGCTCTTTCTTTTTTTAGCTTTGAAAATTTATTGCGGCTTAACAATTCCTGCAAATACCAATGAATATACCTCGGGTAACCTGCAAGTATTTCATCCGCTCCCTGCCCGTCGAGCAATACTGAAACATTATTATTGCGGGCAAGTTCAAAAACTTTGTACTGTGCAAAAATGCTGGAAGAAGGAAAGGGTTCTTCCTGGTGATACATGATTTTTTCAAAATCATTGACCAGGTCAATATTACCGGGGCTGCATGTTTTACTATCAATATTCAATGCTTCACAAACAGACTTTATATAAGCTGATTCGTCGTTGGCAAATCCCGGGAAAACGGCTGAAAAGCTTTTGATTGGTGGGTTCTCCTTTTTGTTTTGCAATTGACGCAGGTACCAGGCAATAGAAGAACTATCCAGCCCGCCACTAAGGCTGATGCCTAGTGGTACATCGCTTCTAAGCCTTGAAATGATAGAACGGGAAAATAAATCATGCATTTTTTCCATAGCATCTCTTTCTGAAATCTTAATGGACGCCTGCTTATCTATGTCCCAATAACTATGAATGGAAATATGGTGGTTATGCAAATGAAAAATTAAATAATGCGACGCTGGCAATGCATATATTTTACTAAAGAAAGTCTGGCTTTTGTCTGATGCGTTTTGCACATAACCCAAACTGAGGTAGTTGAGCAGCATCTTTGGCTCATATTTTTTTTCAGCCACACCTGCTGCCCATAGAGCTTTCATTTCGCTGGCAAATGCAAACACATTTTGTTCGGCGTAATAATAAAATGGTTTTTCACCAAAGCGGTCTCTTGCTGCAAAAAGTGTTTGGTCGTTTTCGTCCCAGATGGCAAAGGAAAACATGCCATCAAAATACTGGAGGCATTTTTCTTTGTAGCAATCGTAAGCAGCAAGTATAACCTCTGTATCGCTTTTTGTATTGAAGGCATATCCTGCTTTTTGCAGCTCTGCTTTCAATTCAATATAATTATATATTTCTCCATTATATACAATGGTGTAGCGATGCATATAATGCATGGGTTGTGCAGCTGCGGGAGAAAGATCAATAATGGCTAACCGGT
>JBDSYV010000009.1:0-10869 GCA_040110925.1 Ferruginibacter sp.
ATGTAAACAAGCTGGTATTTTTTGATGAAGACATAACGATAGATAAAAGTGATGAAGACAGCAGTGCCGCAATTGAAAAAAATAAAGCTGCATTTGAAAAGTTATTGCTCATCTCCACTTTATGCAACAATGCCGTAAGCAAAGAAGAAGGGAACAAGAAAAAACATTTGGGCGACCCTATTGAAATTGCACTATTGCAATTTGTAAATTCCAGCAAAACAAATGCAGTAGATATAAACGCATCGTATCCCCGTTTTGCAGAAGAACCATTTAATTCTGAAACAAAATTAATGGCCACTTTACATAAAAAAGATACCGGAAACATTGTAGCGGCTAAAGGTGCAGTAGAAGAGTTAATACATAAATGCAGTTCATATTGTGTAGGCGATAAAATAGTGCCTTTAGCAGATGCAGACAAAAATATATTTCTGCATAAATCAGAAATTATACAGGCACAGGGCTCAAAAGTATTGGCATTTGCTTTTAAGGATGCAGCCAATATCTCCACCATTAATTTTTTATCGGACTTAACCCTTGCAGGATTAATAGGGTTTTTAGACCCTCCTCGAATGGAAGTTGTGGATGCCTTGCAATCATGCAGGGATGCAGGCATTAAAGTGATTATGATAACAGGCGACCATCCGGCAACAGCACTCAATATTGCTGAAAAAATAAAGCTATCAGAAAAAGATAATGTTGTTATCAACGGCAAAGAATTAGATACCCCATTGCCGGAAGAAAAATTATTTGCCGCTACTATTTTTGCCAGGGTTACGCCAAAGCAAAAGTTAGACATGGTAAGCCTTTATCAAAAGCAGGGCAATATTGTTGCCATGACGGGTGATGGAATAAACGATGCCCCCGCATTAAAAAAGGCTGACATTGGTATTGCCATGGGCATACGAGGCACACAGGTGGCAAAGGAAACGGCAGCGATGATTTTAAAAGATGATTCGTTTACCTCTATAGTTGCAGCCATTATGCAGGGCAGGGTAATTTTTAAAAACATTAAAAACTTTTTAATGTACCTCCTCTCCTGCAACCTTAGTGAAATATTTATTGTATTTTTTTACGGGTTATTAAACTTTCCGTTTTCGGTGCTTCCCTTACAAATACTCTTCCTCAATTTGGTTACAGATATTTTTCCGGCGCTGGCATTGGGGCTTGGCAAAGGCAATAAATTAATTATGAAAATCCCTCCACGAAATCCACAAGAACCTATTATAATTAAAAGAGATTGGTTTACAATAAATGCGTATGCGCTGTTAATAGCTTTGCCTATTATGCTTGTAACTTGGTATTGCAGCTATTATTTAAAGTACAATGCACAATTGAGTAATAACATCACCTTCTTCAGCCTTGCTTTATCTCAGTTGTGGCATGTATTAAATTTATCCTCCCGTAAAATTTCCTTCATTAATAATGAAATTACCCGTAATAAATTTATTTGGGCAGCCTTGCTGTTATGTATTGCAATCATGGCTGTATTCTATTTCGTTAGTCCGCTTAATAAAATTATTGGGCTGCAAATGCTGAGTATAAATACATGGTTAATTATTGTTGCTACCAGTATTGCACCTGTTTTTTTAATTCAACTGTTTAAAAGGGTTTTTAAAATTATTGATTAACATGAATAAGCAAATATTAAAAGATACCATACAACAACTTTTTGCCGGCAATAAAGGGTTGCTGGCAATGGATGAAAGCTCAAGCACCTGTAACAAACGTTTTGCTGCAGCAGGTATTCCGCAATCAATAGAGATTCGTCGTAAATATCGTGAACTGATTGTTACAACGCCTGGTTTAAATGAAAGTATCGGCGGTGCTATTTTGTATGACGAAACAATTCGCCAGCAAACAACTGATGGGATACCGATGGCAGATGTACTGGTAAAGGCCGGAATCATCCCGGGAATAAAAGTTGACACGGGTGCTAAGCCAATGGCTGGTTTCCCCAATGAAAAAATTACCGAAGGGTTGGATGGTTTACGTGAACGTTTAGCAGAATATAAAACAATGGGGGCCCGTTTTGCCAAATGGCGTGGCGTAATCACTATCGGTGATGGCATTCCAACCACAGCCTGTATTAAAGCCAATGTAGATACACTTGCACGGTATGCTGCTTTATGCCAGGAGGTTGGCATTGTGCCAATTGTGGAGCCAGAAGTGTTGATGACAGGTAATCATACCATACAACAATGTTATGATGTTACAGAGAAGGTTTTGAAAATGCTGTTTTATCAATTGTATCAATTTAAGATTGATCTAGAAGGCATGATCTTAAAGCCAAATATGGTAATTGCCGGAACAGAAAGCGCCAACCAAAACAGCATTGATGAAGTTGCTGAGGCTACCGTGAATTGTTTGCTTGCATCCGTTCCTGCGGCTATGCCTGCCATTGCATTTTTATCCGGCGGACAATCACCTGAAGATGCGGCTGCCCATTTGAATGCGATACATACCAAGTTTAAAAACCGCTTGCCCTGGATCGTTACGTTTTCTTTCGCAAGAGCCATTCAGCAGCCTGCGCTCGATATATGGAAAGGAGAGGAAGCGAATACGAAGGGAGCACAAAAATTATTATATCGTCGTGCAAAATTAGATGCCGCTGCCCGGCGCGGAGATTATAATTTGCAAATGGAAAAGGTATTGGTTTAATGTAACAATGAACAGGCGAAAATCCTGAATATAAGGGCATCGGGGTTCTTTATTCAATTCAAAGCTTTACTCCAAATAGGATTATATTTTAATAACTTGGCGAAATTAAGCGTGCAGATCAAAATTAAATTGGTTTGCCATTAAGAAAGGTACTACGCAGAACTTTAGTGAAGCAATTCAAAGCGGTTATCTTAAAACTAAGTTAACCAATGAATGGAAACGTATGAACTCAATGGATGTTAGTGATGTGGCTTACGATAAATTTTTACGGGTATGAATATGGCTCCGGAGGAAACGGATATTGTTACCCTCAACTACACCATGTTAAAAGCTACTGAAAAAACAACCTTACGGGAAGGCCCGGTGAAAGAATTAAAATTTAATCTTACAGGAAATATGAACCGCTATGTGTGGAGCCTGGATAATAAAGTAGTTTCAGAAGCGGATAAAATATTAATTAAGAAGGGCGTGAACGTACGGATTATTTTGTACAACAATTCTATGATGTGCCACCCGATGCACCTTCATGGTCATGACTTTAGATTACTGAATGGACAAGGTGACTATTCTCCTATGAAAAACATAATTGACATTATGCCGATGGAACTGGATACTTTAGAATTTGCTGCTACTGAAAGCTGCGACTGGTTCTTTCTGTCAAACAAGCAATAAAAATAATCGTAAAACAGTAGTTGCGGGTATTGCATATACATTGCCAACATTAACGGTTGCAGATTTAAGAATAGATGGAGTCGGAAAATTAAGATTTCAGTTATCAAGAGAAGATATTCCGCTTACACCAAGGCTACGTTTTGCCTGGATGCTTAATACAGATAAAGAATATATGGCAGGTTTCAGATACATAGCCACAAAGTATATTTCTCTCTCTACTCATTATGATAGTGATATGGGATTGGGAGCAGGGATAACAATAACGTATTGATAACTCATTTTCCTTTTTAAATGGCTATCTCGTAGTTAGAAGTAGCCATTTGTTTTTTTATATCAGCTTCATAATTCGAACCATTAAACCGTTATGTCACCAATCCATCGCTGACGACTGGCAATCCATTTAAAAAAATAAAATAATCTGCAAAGATAGCACCGGCACAGAGCCAACGCTTCGCAGCATAAACACAAGCCCAACACACGAGGCCATCATTTATACTGCAGCCCACAAACCCGGTGCTGGGGGGAGGCAGTTATTTTATTTTTTCATTTTAAATGTATTGTTATGTCAGTTCTTGTTCAGCGTTGGCTCGTTGGTAGCATTTGGGTTTCCTGTTGGTTCGTCTCGCCTGGTGTGTTTGTTTTTTCATCGCAGTTAGGTTATTCATTTTCTTCTTCATGTCAGCCTCCTTTTTAGGGGGCTTTCTTTTGTGTGCCGTGCATGTGATATTTCTATAGGATGAAAGTTCCGAACGAGCCGAGTTGGGAGGAATCGTTAGCCAAAGACAAGGGTGTCCACTGTGAGGTGGAATCTGAAAGAAGTTAGTGGCAAAAGTGGGAATTGACGAACAGAAACAGGATATAGGCCTACTTAGGGGTTAGCGGGCAATAGACTGCGAAGCCATAAATCCAACCTTAACCGAAGGTGGTAAATCCTGCAATTTTCACGGAAAGAAATATCTACTTACCGCGGGAGGTCTCAGCATTATTCATAATAATTGAGAAGTCAGCAGAAGCCATAGTACCAGAGAAGGTATAGAAATATACGGGAGGGAAGGGCTGAATCTCAAAGTGAGGTTAGTTCCGGAAATTGTAAAAGGTTATTGTCAGAAAGTGCCGCAAGGCTGCCTAAAAATCTTTTGAGAGAAGTGAAAGTATGCACATTATCCAAAGAAGGAGGACATCCAAACCTTTCAGTATGCGAAGAACAGTAAGCAACACATTGGGAAACCGCCGTACACGTAAGTACATACGGTGGTGTGAGAGGACAGTGAGGGAAATAATCCCTCACTTCCTACTCGATTTGCTTTTAAATATTTGATTGGATAAAAGAACTGGAATGATTCCGTACTGCCTACAGGCCACCTTCTTCATTTCGTTCGTTTGCTCCGTCCCCACCGCTGCACTCACTCATTCAGTCGGTAGCCTTCCGGCAATCAACTTCCTGCACCGATTGCCCAACGGCAGCATCCCGGAGCCACCCACAAATCCAGTTCGGGAAGCTGCCAGCCACGCTTCTTTTCCCACCACACAAAGCCCACGCTTCGCCGGTAAATAGGTGTTCGTCATTCGTCGTCAGCAAGCAATCATGCCAAACCATTGCAGCAGCAGCAATAAATCTTTTTATAAACTTTTATGGTATTGCTGCACCTGCAATGCCCTTCGGGTGCTCCGCTTCGCTACACAGTTTGTCATGCTGCTTGCAGTTCCTCCTCATTCCTCACGGCAGCTACTGTGTCCTTCACGCCACTTCGTTTATTTCTTCCTTCGTTCCGCTTCATTAAACCACGTTCGCAGCTAAGCCATTTGCTCCAGGGCAGTGCATCCCAAGCCACACACAAAAAGCAACACACTTGGGATGCACCTGCCTTTTCGCAAGCCATCCCTACAATACTCACTGGGTTTCATTCCGCTTCACTACGTCATTCATTCACTTCAGTAGCGTTCAGTCCACCCGCTGCCCTCTTTTCTTTTGCTCGCCGGCAGCCCCACTTAAGGCTGCGTTCACCTTGCGCTGCTAATTGCTCATGTCGTACCTCCATTTGGCAAAGCATCGCTAAGGTTCACTTGCATAGTTCAGCCGCCTCCGTACCCTGACGGGAAATTTACTCCGGCGGCTTCCTATGGTGCTGGCATCGCCATTCGTTCCTCATGGCTTTACTGCCAGCCCCTTTGTGGGGGCTCGCTGTCCGCCTCCGTTCATTCGTTCCTCATTCTCTCCGGCGGCCATCTAACGGCTCGCCAACACCTCAGTGCCGACAAGTGTGCGGCACGGCTATGCTTCTTTTTTGCCGCAGGCGCTTTTACCGGCAGGCTTGACACATTTTGCTATCGCTTCTAAGAAACCATTACTGATCTATGTATAAATTTAGCCGGTGCATCTTTAGTACATATCCGAACTGTAACAAACCGGCACATTAACCGGATCTTCCTTTTTTCAAATTTAATTTCTGGCAATTGCCCTGCATTCATCTTTTAGTTTTTTCAAAGGCATGAAGGGTTCTGGATTATGTGTCCAGTTAAGAATTGGCCCGTATTTCTTAATGAGATTTATTTCAATTGTTGAATCGGCAGTAGGGCAGTAGTGAAAAGCAATTTCAAGATTATGGTTTATCCATTCAACTATCGCTTTTGTATTTTCTTTGTTGAATTTGTAATTGTTCTGATTTTTTTTACCTGCAAGGCTCCCAGGTTCCGGCCTATATCCTAATACAGCACCCATACTTCTGAAAAATGTTGCAGGGTTTCTATGTTGAAGTTCCTGCAAATACAGTCTTTTTAAAAGAGAACCGCTGGCTATCCCGATGTAAAGCAGATTTGTTTTCCTTCTTACTAATTCATTGTGAAATACCGGAGGTAGTTTTTTTGTATTAGTAATCCAGATAGAATAATATCCTTCCTTGCTTTCAATTACAATCCCATTTGTTATTGGCTGAAGGATTCTCTTTCCTTTTATTAATGTCTTTTCTAATTCCTGAAATGTCATACACTAAAGTTATTTCTAAAGAATCAAAAAAGTACAGCAAGTTAGTCGGCTGGCACAGCCCCTTGCTTTAAAAAAAACAAGGAACTACGGCATAAACACAGCCCCACCGCACAAAGCCATCATTTATTCCGTTCCTCCTTGTTTTTTTAGCCCCGCCGCCTGATGTAAATGCTTTCTTTTTTTTCCTTTTTTCTTTTAAAATAAATTTTATTACAATGAAAAATGCAAATCACTTCTTCGGCTCTCACAACGGTTCAGAAAATTTCTTTTGCCACAAGCCCTCCCTGATTCTTTACACAGATGGTGTGAAGGAGTTGGCAGAAGGGTGCGGTGCTTACTGGCTGATAGATTTAATCATAAGCCACCAATGCCACAGGGATATTAACCTTGAACGCTTCCAGGTGTGGGATTTAAAGAGAGTAAAGGATAATGCCTTTACGATTCTTGCAACTGATGGGAACCACAACAAAGTAACAAGTCAGGAAATCTCCTTCAGCGATTTCCCTTATGATCTTGTAACGCTTTGGCTGGTTGATGGCTGCCTGATGTTGCCAAGAGAATACTAAAAACAAAAGCCCTGCCTTGCGGCAGGGCCATTTTTTGAACTGAAGAATGAACAAAGATGTTCAGGTGATTTCAAAAATTAGCTCAGAATAAATTTATTACTGAGGCAATGAAATCTAGTACTCCGCTTAACATGGTTTTAAATTTAATTGTTATAAAGATTGTTTGCTTTAGTTGACTCGGGAAAATATTTCACGAATGCATTTATCTTACCCTGACTTTTACAGGCCGGACACTTTCACCAATGACAGCGGATTAAATGCACCATTTTTCAACGGATACATTTGACCATTTACTTCCTGGTAAAATTCAATTCCTAATGCAAGGAACAAAGGATGTGTACTGTTAGCCGTAACAGTGTTTACAAGGTTGATTACTGCTGTAGCAGCAGAATCCCAGGGTAACACAGCAGTTGCTTGTGCATCCATTACAAAAGTTTCATTTTCAAAATCAATCTCCGCACCGGTAGAAACAATTTTGAAATGGGTAGAACCACCTGGAGCTGCAAGCATGTTGATAGGAACGAATGCAGGAATATTTGCGGTAAGTGTACCGGCCACCCTGTCAATGGTTCCAGTGAATGGTGCATAAAGAGTAGTTCCGAGTTTGCCACTGATGTTAAACTCAAAACCTTCCAGCAATTCTGCTTCTCCATCAATCACATTGCGTTGACCACGGGGATTGGTAAGATCTTCCTGGATTACTTCAACCATTTTCTGAGTGAGGCGGCCTACCATCCGGCTATCAGAAGCGTTTTGCAACATTGCCCTTATTGAATTACGCAAAAGCTTTCCAGCTTTTCCGGCTCTTCCAAACTCTTCACCGTTTTCACGGGTCCTTTGGAAGGCAGGATCGTTGGCAATTTTGTCAGCAGATACTCCGCCTTTTTCTCTTGCCAGATATCCATCTTCTGTAGTTTTATAGAAAGTAATACCGCCGATAGTACCATCTAATTTGATAATTCCTTTTTGCTTTGCCATTGTAAAAAATTTATTGAGTTAATAATTTGTTTCAATTTGTTGCTGTATTATCAGCATTTGAAAACAAAAATAGATTCGCAATAAAGCCCCAACAAATGTGCAAGGTCATCCGTTCCGTTTATTCCACATTATTCCAACTAACACCATTTTACCGCCTTCAAAAAACTATTATCTTTGCTATAGATTACTCATACCAAAGCCATAGCCGAAGTATGGATAGTGTATGAAAAAGTTATTTGATTAATGAACAGACTGTGTATTTATCCGAAGGACATTCAGATCATCACAGGAAGAAGCGATAGGTATGGCAGAAATCTTATTAAGAAGATCAAGGAGCATCTCAAGAAGCAACAACACCAGGTTGTTACTGTTGAAGAGTTCTGCCAGTACATGGGATTACAGCAGGATACTGTTGCCCGGCAGTTACGATAAACCGTAATGCTTATATTCGCAGACGCTATGATGCGGGCTTGCACTCTCTATACTCAATAATTTTTCTTCTCTTGTTTGTGCAGGGTTTGCACTTGGTTTGGCTAAACTTGTTGGCTATATGTTGCCCAATCGGCTGAAACCATTGCTACGACAGTAACTTGTATCTTCTGTATCGGAAAGTAGCCAGTATTCAATTTAGTTGCTCTTGTTTTGGTTTTACTTGCTTTTAGTCTCACTCTCATACAGTTAGAAAAGTATCATTTGCTTTTCTTATTGTTTTTCTTGCTCTTAGTATTGTTTTTCTTGTTGTTAATCTGGTTACTACAAAATATTTATGGGAAGTTTAGGTCATCAACTGTAAAAATTGATAGGGTATGATACGCAACGATACATTGAAATGATACAAATCCTATAAATCATACAAATACAATGAGTAGTAATTTAAGAGTTCTAAAAATCTGCGAGATGTGTAGCAAGGAATTCATTGCCAAGAAGACTACCTCAAAAACGTGCTCAGGCAATTGTGCGAAGCGATTCTATAAACGGAATATTAAAAAGGATAAGATCACTCAGGTTGAATTGGAAACAGCAATCAAGAAAGCACCAAAAGATTTTATTACAGCCGAACAATTAATAGTTATAAATGCTATCTAACTTTAAAGGAAGTTGCTTTATTATTAAACATCACCCCGCTTACATATACATCAGTAACTTGTATCTTCTGTATTGGCAAACAGTAAAATTTAAGCATTTACAATGGAATAGGTTAAAGTAAAATGTGGTTAATTTGAAATGTAGTACGGAAGCCTACTCTCAATCTTTATTTAATCTGAAATAATTCCTTTGTTGTCTTCTCTAATTCGAGCTGGAGTAACTGAATGTGTCATTTTTGTGTAAATAAAAGTATTTAAATACTTTTATTATAAACTCAAGCTTATCTTTGCTTTATAATTGACAATTAAAAACACAGTACATGAATACTATTACAGAAAATATCCTCAACGTAACCTTACTTGAGCCAAGACAAAAACACCCAACCATCTTTGTTCGTTTTGATGAATTGAACGAAGGCGAAAGCTTAACCATCCACAATGACCATGATCCCAAGCCTTTGTATTATCAATTGCTGGGCGAAAGAGGAAATGTTTTTGTGTGGGAATATCTGGAACAAGGACCGGAGTGGTGGAAAGTGAAAATATCAAAACGAATTACCGGAGAAGATGACGAAACGCTGGGACAGATTGCGGCAAAGGATTTACGCAAGGCCGAAGTGTTTAAAAAATATGGTCTCGATTTCTGTTGCGGCGGTAAAAAAACGGTGAAAGAAGCTTGTGCAGAAAAAGGACTGGACGTAACTAAAATTGAACAGGAATTGCAGCAGGCTGACAAAGCACTTTCATCCCGCCCGATTCCTTATAATGAATGGAATTTAGATTTTTTAGCTGATTATATTGTAAACACACACCACAGCTATGTTATGAAAACATTGCCAGAGTTGGTAAGCTATGCTGCTAAAGTTGCCAGTGTACATGGCCAACAACATCCTGAATTATATAAAATTAAAAGCCTGGTGGATGATGTGAATGCAGAATTATCTGGCCACATGGTTAAAGAAGAAAAGGTATTGTTCCCTTATATCAAAACGCTGGTATTGGCTGATTCAAATGATCAAATTCCACAGGCTGCACAGTTTGGCACGGTCCAAAATCCAATAAACATGATGGAAATGGAACATGAGCTGGTAGGCAAAAATCTGGAAGATATAAGAGTATTGTCGAAAAATTACACATTACCCGAAGATGCTTGTGCTTCTTACAGCCTGTTGTATAAAATGCTGGATGAATTTGAAAATGATCTGCATTTGCATGTTCACCTGGAGAACAATATTCTGTTTCCTAAAGCGCTGGACTTAGAAGAAAAATTAAATTAAAATCTCTCACTTGCTGAGTTATAAACGGGCAAAAATGAAATACACAAACAAATTAGTAAAAAATGCAGCTGTTTTTATTCTGGCTGGAGGCCTTTTAATAGCCTGTAATGAGACCGGAAAAAAGGAAAGTAAATTAACTGAAACCTCAACAGAAACTGATGTGCATCACGAACATGAAGCGGCTGCCGGGCTCTCCTTAAATAATGGTGCAAAGTGGAAAGCCGATTCCAGCACAAATAAAAATGTAAAGGATTTATATAACGTGATTGCCGATGCTAACCCGGTGATGCTGGAAGATTATCAGAAGGCGGGGAAATCAATACAAGCGGGCATTAATAAAATGATAAGCGAATGCAGGATGCAGGGACCCGATCATGATGCGTTGCATCAATGGCTGGAGCCATTAATGGAAGAGAACAAAAAATTATCAGAAGTTACAACTATAGAAAAAGGGAAGCAGGCATTTGGAATGATACGAAAGCATTTTGAAAACTATAGTGAGTATTTTGATTAAAACACTGCAGCGAAAAAAATAATTGTAATAAATGCAAAAAAATAAATGACTTCTAAATATAAATATTATGAAACGAATAATTTTTCCGGCTTTAGCAGTCCTGCTTTTTGTATGTACTCAAACAGCCTGTAAACAA
>JBDSYV010000010.1:0-3363 GCA_040110925.1 Ferruginibacter sp.
TGCTGTGCACTTTCTTATACACGGCGGCACCGGTAATGCCCTGCAGGCTCATGAAATCAAGTGCCTGGAAAATCTCTATGGGGCTATTGCTGCAATCAATGGCTACAGGCATTACAATGAGCTGGAGCTGAAATTTTTCGTAAAAGCCTGCAATGGTTTGCAGCCAGTTTTCACCCATAAAACAATCTGCATCGGTGGTAACAATTAATTTTCCCTTGCTTGCTGCAATGCCGATTTCTATGGCTTTCTTTTTATAGGAATTTATTTTCTCATTGCCCAGTTGTCCCTTTAAGGAAAGCAAATGAATATTAGGTGCCGGGAAATTTTTTATAATGGCGGCAGTATCATCTGTTGAATAATCGTCCACTACAATTACTTCAAAAAGAGATGAAGGATATATTTGATGTGTTAGCGATGTGAGCAGGTTGTATAAGTTTCCGGCTTCGTTACGGGCGGGTATGATTACAGAAATTTTAGTGGATAATGGGTTAATGGATAATGGATAATGGATAAATGATAATTGGGGGTTTCCTCCAGGTTCGGGAATCTCCAGCCAGGCTTTGCGGTAGTATAACAGGAGACCACAATAAACTACCAGGAACAAAAAAGTAAGGAAGAAAAGTATGGTCATGATGTGTTGCCAGGAGGTATGCAGTACAAGAGTGCGACGCAACTATGCTGAAAGCTATACCTCTGCCGGGACACAAAAATAAATTTTACCGGATAGTAAATCATCTTTATCTTTATGTAGTTGCATAAACAACTATATGTCAAACAACCAATTTAAGAAAGGGGAGCTTTACAGCTTCATCACAGGGAAAGCAAGTACGGCTATTGCAAGGCGCCTGCAAAAGAATTTTAAAGACGCCGGGGTGGACATTACCATTGAGCAATGGAGCGTGCTTTATCATTTATGGAAGCAGGATGGGCTAAGCCAGCAGCAGCTTTGCGACGCTACTTTCCGTGATAAACCCAGTATAACCAGGCTGGTGGATAACCTTGAAAAACTGAAACTGGTTAGGCGTGTGGCCTGCAAAGACGACCGCAGAAAAAATATGATTTACCTGTCAGCAGAAGCACAGGTGCTGCAGGAAAAAACCATGGAACTGGCCAACCAGACATTGAACGAAGCGCTGGAAGGCGTCACCAACGGGCAGATTGAAATTGCAAAAGAAGTACTGGGGATGGTTTATGAGAATTTAAAATAGTTGATAGTTGATAGCGAATTCGGAAGGGCAATTTAATTCGGTTTAAAAATAATCATTATAAAATTTTAGTTATGAGCAATACGGCAAACACTAGCACTCTTTTAAAAGGCGGCGAATTTTTAATTAAAGAAAGCAATGCTTTTGAAACTTACACTCCTGAAGATTTTAATGAAGAACAAATTATGGTGAAGGAAATGTGCCTGCAGTTTTTAAATACTGAAGTGCTGCCTGCTATTGACCGTATAGATAAGATGGAGCCAGGACTGATGCCGGGCCTAATGGAAAAAGCAGGAGAGCAGGGCTTGCTGGGAGCATCTATACCTGAAGAATTTGGGGGGCTGGGAAAAGATTTTATTACTTCCACACTTGTGAATGAAGGCCTGGGTGGTGGCTTTTCTTTCAGCGTGGCGGTGGCCGCACATACAGGTATTGGCACTTTACCCATTTTATATTTTGGTAGCGAAGCACAAAAACAAAAATATATTCCCAAATTGGCCAGCGGCGAATGGAAGGGTGCTTATGGCCTTACTGAACCCAATAGTGGTAGCGATGCACTGAGCGCAAAAACTACTGCAACATTATCGGCCGATGGAAAATTTTATTTACTGAACGGGCAAAAATGCTGGATTACCAATGGCGGTTTTGCAGATGTATATACTGTGTTTGCCAAGATTGATGGCGACAAGTTTTCTGCATTTATTGTAGAACGAGGTATGGAAGGATTTACTCAAGGCCCAGAAGAACATAAGATGGGTATCAAGGGATCATCTACTGTTCAGTTATATTTCCAGGATGCAAAAGTGCCGGTAGAAAATTTGTTAGGTGAAATTGGCAAAGGACATATCATCGCTTTCAATATTCTTAATATCGGTCGCCTGAAATTATGTGCCGCCGCTATTGGCGGGGCAAAGATGGCCCTGAGTGCTACAGTGGAATATGCCAAAACAAGGGAACAGTTCAAAACAGCTATTGCCAACTTTGGTGCTATAAAACATAAGCTGGCAGAAATGGCCATCCGCATTTGGGTAAATGAAAGCGCTCTGTATCGTACTGCAAAATGGATTGATGACAAAGAAACTGAACTGGAAGCGGAAGGTAAACCCTTTAATGAAGCGCTACTGGGAGCTGCAGAAGAATATGCCATTGAATGTGCCATGCTGAAAGTGGATGGCAGCGAAGTGCTGGACTTTGTGGCCGATGAAGGTGTGCAGGTGCATGGTGGTAATGGTTATAGCGATGAGTATATGATAAGCCGTGCCTACAGGGATAGCCGCATCAACCGAATTTACGAAGGCACCAATGAAATAAACCGCCTGCTTACTGTAGATATGATGTTGAAGCGAGCCATGAAAGGAAAGCTTGACCTGATGGGGCCTGCAATGAAAGTGAGTAAAGAGCTGATGAGCATTCCTGACTTTGGTACGGAAGACGAAGGTGCTTTTGCTGCTGAGACAAAGGCTATCGTAAACATGAAAAAAGCTATATTAATGACTGCAGGCGCAGCAGTACAAAAGCTGATGATGAACCTGCAGAATGAACAGGAAATACTGATGAACATTGCGGACATGGCTATCTGGACTTTTAATGCAGAGAGTGCATTACTAAGGGTTATAAAAATGTCTGATAAAAATACTGAAGCGGCTTCTATACAGGCGGATATGATGCGCTGCTACCTGAATGATGCTGTTGATTATGTGAACAAAGCAGGTAAAGATGCCATCAACGCATTTGCTGATGGCGATGAGCAACGCATGATGTTGTTGGGTCTTAAACGTTTTACAAAAATGGCACCTTATAATTCCAAAGATGCAAGAAGAAGAATTGCAGATAAGCTGATTGCGGAAAATAAATATCCGTGGTAAAGCCCCCTCACCCTAACCCTCTCCCCAGGGGGAGAGGGAGCGAAATGCAGTCTTAATATTTTTCATAATTCTCTTAAATAATTGGAATGAAGAAAAATTGGTCAGTGTCGTCCAAATGTCTGTTCAAGAAATACTAATCTCTTTTAAAATTTCTCTTTCAGAATAACGAATTAATTTTTTAAAATCTTCGTACCACTGTTGCCAGTTTTCACCGGTCATTTCACGGTTTAGCTCGGCTTCATAATCAGCCAGCGATTTGAAGGGAAGCTCCATCATAAAGCGGTAACCTTCCC
>JBDSYV010000011.1:0-7102 GCA_040110925.1 Ferruginibacter sp.
CAACATTTAATATAACAGGCGTTACATCAACAGATGCAGCAAGCTACGATGTAGTGGTTGCGGGCACTTGCGGTACGCTAACTTCTAATGTTGCCGTATTAACCGTAAATACAATTACGTCTATAAATACGCAACCTGTTTCTCAAACAGTTTGCAACGCATCAAATGTTAGCTTCTCAGTGAATGCGGCAGGAACTGCACTCACTTATCAATGGAGAAAAGCATTGGTAAATATTCCGGGCGCAACATCAGCAACATTTACCATAACAGGAGTAACAGCTGCCAATGCAGGAAGCTACGATGTAGTGATAAACGGAACCTGTGGAAACATAACTTCCAATGCAGCTACTCTTACTGTAAATGCAGTAACAAGCATCAGCACACAACCGGTTTCACAAACTGTTTGTGCCGGAAGCAATGTAAGCTTCTCAGTAAATGCAACAGGCACTGCACTAACATATCAATGGAGAAAAGCAGCGGTAAATATTCCAGGTGCAACATCGTCAACATTTACTATTACAGGAACAACTATTGCTGACGCAGGAAATTATGATGTAGTAGTTACAGGTACTTGCGGAATACTCACATCAACAGCAGCTTCACTTTCTGTAAGCGCAACTGGTACATGGCTTGGTATAACAAATAGCGACTGGAACAATGCTTCCAACTGGTGTGGAGGTATACCCACTGCATCTTCAAATATTATTATTCCATCTAGTGTTCCAAATATGCCAAACCTTTCAGGAGGCATAGGAACTGCAGCCAATATTTCCATAAATTCCGGGGCAACTGTTACCATTGGTTCTGCAGGAATACTGGAGCTTTTCGGAAGCATAACAAACAATGGTACATTTAACGCTATTACTGGTAGTATTAATTTCCGTGGAAATAGCAGCCAGGCAATGCCAGCCTTTAGTACAACCAATGTAACTATGAATGGAAGTGGAGGCCTGGTCCTGGGCGGTAATGTTGCTATAAATGGTACGCTAACATTAAACAATGGAAATATAAGTATCGGCTCAAGCAACCTTAGCCTGGCCAGCAGCAGTACGGGATCTGCGGCATCGCATATTATCACAAACGGCAATGGCAATGTAATAGTAAAAGCGTTGGCTGCATCTACTGCAAGAATAGTTCCTGTAGGTACAAATGCAGCATCTTATACACCGTTAATTATTGCTGCAAATGCAGGACATACTACAGATGATTTTATGATCAGGGTGCAACCGGGTGTGTTCACAAATGGCAACACAGGAACTTTGTACACTGATAAAGTGGTAGATAAAACATGGTTTGTAGATGAAGCGGTAATGGGCGGTAGTAACGTGAACCTTACCCTGCAATGGAGTAATACCAATGAACTGGCAGGCTTTGACAGGAATAAATGTTATGTAATGCAATTCACAGGCGGATCATGGGTTACCGGTTCTTCTACTGCTGCAGGCGGCTCAGATCCATATACACAAACTAAAAATAATATAACCAGCTTCTCTCCATTTGCGGTGCAAACTACTCCGATACCCAGACCCTTAACCGGTATTTATCCCAATCCTACTTTAAGCAATTTGAACGTGGTGTTGGATTTATCCTATCCTGTAGAAACACAATTCAGGATATATGATGCAGCAGGAAAACTGGTATATAACAAACCGGTGAGTTTAAGTGGTGGTCTAAGCCAGAAGACAATTAATGTGGCGTATTTGAGTAAAGGTGTTTATACACTTAAGGTTTCTACTTATTACAATCCTAAATTTTTAATTGCAACATTTGTAAAAAATTAAAAAATAATAGGCCCTAATAAAAACTATTAACATTGCCAAAGTAAAAAACAATTGGCAATGTTGTTTTTAATGTGCGATATCGTCAGGATGAATTTCTTTTTCTTTATTGTTAAGTTGCGGCTCGTTCAACTTTACCAGCCTGTTATTTCGCATTCTTTTCCGCATAACCATATTCAGCATTTCTACACCAAATGAAAAAGCCATACCAAAATAAATATAATTTTTGAGATGAAGTGCTTCTGATGCTTCGGTGTTCCATCCTTCCATAACCAGGCTAAGGCCAATCATTACAAGGAATGAAAGTGCCAGCATTTTTAACGTGGGATGCTTGTGAATAAAACCAGATATGCGTGGACTGAAGAGAAACATAATGGTCATGGCTATTACCACTGCAGCAATCATAATTTCCACATGTTTTGCGGTGCCGCCGGCAGTTATAATGCTATCAAAAGAAAAAACTGCATCAATGATCATGATTTGGGTAATAGCACGACCAAATGAAAGTCCTGAACTTTTCCTTACCCTCTCATCGGGATCTTCACCTTCCAGTTTTTCATGAATTTCTTTTACCGATTTGTAAATTAAAAATAATCCTCCTGCCAGCATTACCAGGCTTGCCAGGTCGAACCCTTTGCCATAAATGCTGAAAAGGTAATTTCCTTTTTGACTGAGCAACCAACTGAGGCCAAGCAGCATGAGGGTGCGGGAAATAATGCCGGTGATCATCCAAAGGCGACGGGCTTTTTTCTCATTCTTTTTATCTTTAAGCCGGTTCATGATTATGCTTACAAAAATCACATTGTCAATGCCCAGCACTATTTCCAGTACTACCAGTACTAAAAAACTAATAATGCTTTCAGAAGTAAAAAGATGTTCCATTCTTTGGTTAATTATTTTATTGGTTGATTAGTTATTTGATTTGGGAGCTGGCGGCAAATATTTTTTACAATGGAAGGTCCTTCATAAATAAATCCTGTCCATACCTGTACCAGCGAAGCACCGCTGGCAAACTTCTTTTCTGCATCTGCGCCATTGAAGATACCACCGCTGGCAATAATAGGAATATTGCCCCTGGTTTTTTGAAAAATATAAGAAAGCATATTTGTATTGGCTTCCATTAAGGGGTTCCCACTCAGGCCTCCGGCACCAATCTTTACAACTTCGGCATCAGAAGTTTTTAAACCACTCCTGCTTATAGTTGTATTAGCCACAATAAGCCCATGTAATTTTATTTCCATGCACAAGTCTATCACATCATCTGTTTGTTCCGTAGATAAATCGGGTGCTATTTTTAGGAGCAGGGGCTTGTTTTCTCCATTGAGTGATTGCAGGTGCATTAAAATTTTTCGCAACATTTCTTTATCCTGCAGTTCACGAAGCCCTGCTGTATTTGGGCTGCTCACATTTACCACAAAATAATCTACCACATTATAAAGTTTGTTGAAGCAATATCCATAATCCTGCCATGCATCTTCATTAGCAGTTATTTTATTTTTACCCAGGTTGCCACCTATCAACATGGGATTTAAACTTTTATCTTTTTTGGCAGCCTGTGAGGCCCGCCATGCTTCAAGTCGTTTAGCAATTATCTCTGCTCCATCGTTATTAAATCCCATTCGATTTATTAGTGCCTTGTCTTTTTTAAGCCGGAACAATCTTGGTTTTGGATTTCCATCCTGCGGCTTTGGTGTTATTGTACCAATTTCCACAAAACCAAAACCAAGAAGAGAAAGTTCATTGAGATATAAAGCATTTTTATCGAAGCCTGCTCCCAGGCCAACCCTGTTGGGAAATTGTAAATTGAAAATTGTAAACGGGCTTTGATTTTTTGGCGTTAATGCCCGGGTTATTAAATTTTTCAAAAATGGAAACCGGCATAGGAACTTTAGGGCACTCATTGAGAAATAATGAACCTTTTCGGCATCAAAAAGAAAAAGAACGGTACGCAGCAGTTTATACATGGCTGCGAAAATACAGGTATTTAGTTTTTTGGTTTGATGAATGAATGATAACTTTGAGATAAGTTGCATAAACAACTAAATTGCTCCCTTTTGCAATGCTGTTGAAAAGCTGCCGGATAGTAGCGAAAAGCCCGGTGAGGATTTGAGCGTGGGATTGTGCCGGACTTGCAGCGGATAGCCGGGACTAATGATGAATATTGATTCACAGGCGAAAGCCATAAAAATAAAAATTATGCAGGAAGCATATATCGTAGCCGGATACAGAACGGCCATTGGAAAAAGCAAAAAAGGTGGATTTCGATTTACTCGTCCTGACGACCTTGCTATTGATGTGATAAAAGGGTTGCTGGCAAGTGTACCGCAATTAGATGTAAAACGGATAGATGATTTGATAGTGGGCAATGCTGTGCCGGAAGCTGAGCAAGGCTTGCAGGTAGGCCGTATCATTGCGGCCAGGGCCGTAGGTTTTGATGCTCCGGGCATTACCATTAACCGGTATTGTGCCAGCGGGCTTGAAAGTATTGCGATGGCTACTGCTAAAATCCGTACGGGAATGGCGGAGTGCATCATTGCAGGCGGTACAGAAAGTATGAGCCTTGTACCCACTGCCGGTTGGAAAACTGTTCCCGCCTATTCTATAGCCAGCGAAGAACCGGATTACTATCTGAGTATGGGCCTTACAGCAGAAGCTGTGGCCAAAGAATACAATGTGAGTCGCGAAGACCAGGATATGTTCAGCTATAATAGTCATATGAAAGCAGCCAAAGCCATCAGTGATGGACATTTCAAAAGCGGCATTCTTCCTATTAATGTAGAACAGGTTTACGTAGATGAAAAAGGGAAAAGAAAAATCAAATCATATGTTGTAGATACAGATGAAGGTGTTCGTATTGATACTACACCTGAAGGTTTGGCCAAACTTAAACCTGCATTTGCAGCAGGCGGATGTGTGACTGCGGGTAATTCATCACAAACCAGCGATGGCGCAGCTTTCGTAATAGTGATGAGCGAAAGAATGATAAACGAACTGGGGCTGAAACCCATTGCCCGCCTGGTGAATTGTGCCAGCGCAGGTGTACATCCACGCATCATGGGCATAGGCCCGGTGGTTGCTATCCCCAAAGTATTGAGGCAGGCTGGTATGACGCTTTCACAAATTGATTTGATAGAATTGAATGAAGCCTTTGCATCACAATCACTGGCTGTGATTCGTGAACTTGGCCTCAACCCCGAAATTGTGAACATCAATGGTGGAGCTATTGCACTGGGTCATCCACTTGGATGTACTGGTGCAAAACTTACTATACAGGTGGTAAATGATATGAAACGCTTAGAAAAAAAATATGGGATGGTTACTGCCTGTGTAGGCGGAGGACAAGGTATTGCGGGAATTATAGAAAATATTGTGTAAAAAATTTGAAATAGTATAAAAAATAACTATCTTTGGTTAAATTTTATACTATGGCTGTTAAAAAACCAAATAAGGACAACGTTAATTCCTTGCAAGAAGTAAACGAGCCAGCCGTAGCCTATAAAATTTCTTCAACGCTTAGAGCTATACCTGCGCCAGGCAATAAAGAAAAAAGAATTCTAAGAATAGCGTCTTCAAACGCAGAAAATCACATGAGTGCCATTGAAAAAATGACCGTTTCTAAGGCTGGCATAAGCAAGCTGGATTTAGAACATCTTAAAACTAAAACCCGGCTCGATTATGATAAATTAGCATCAGTATTATCCGTAACCCGGGCCACCTTAATCAATAAAAAAGGCAAAGACAAATTCAATCCGACTGTAAGTGAAAAAATTGTGAGCCTCGCCGATATTTATGCATTCGGTTACGAAGTATTTGAAGACGAAGAAAAATTCAATAAATGGATGTTTAGGCCCAACACTTCATTAGGTGGTGAAGTACCATATTTTTTTATAGACAATGAATTTGGAAGAGAAGAAATAAAAAACCTGATTGGCCGCATAGAATTCGGTGTATATTCTTAATACCGGAAACATGCTAATTTATCGGGTTGCAAAAACAAAATGGGCAAAAGATACAACCGGGGAAGGTTCAAGACTTTATGGAGGAAGATGGAACCATAAGAAATTGGCTTGTATTTATGCATCTGAAAGTAGGGCATTAGCCATGCTGGAGTATACGGTAAATATAAATGTTGATGAAATCCCTTTTTCGTTAACTCTTGTTAGCTTTGAAATAGATGATGCTGTGGTCTTATCACCGGGATTTGAAGAATTACCACCTAATTGGAAAGAATATCCTGCACCCGTAAATACAAAAGATATGGGTAGTGCATGGTTAAGGGAAGGGAAAAAAATCATCAGGATTCCATCTGTTATAATTCCACCTGAGTTTAACTTCATTGTCAACTGTCAAATAGAGAATAGTACGTTTTGTAAAATTGTACATGTAGAAGATTTGGAGTATGATCGAAGAATAAAATTTTAAGAATGTTTAATAATCAAACTCTTTCGGTTTTGTTGCCACATAATTCTCATCGTAACTTACAAAAAACCGGATATAAATTACCCTGCTTAACCGCATTAGCCAGGGTTGAAGCATCACCAATAAAACAGAGTTGGTAATAAGCCAGTAAAAAATACGATTATCCTTTGCCGATACGCCAAAAAATACCAACCAGGCTACAAAGCTACTTACTGATACTGCCACAGCCAATGCATAACTAACATAACCCGTTCCATACCAGAAGCCGGGCTCCATATCATATTTCTGCCCGCACTCAGGACAGTTTTCGGGCATATCAAAAACATGTTTCAAAGAAAATTTGCTGTAAGGATTATTGTCTTTGTACATCGGGCCTTTGCGGCAGCGGGGACAGCGCATGGTGAAGATACTCCAGTAAAAATTAGGCTTGGGTTTTTTGCTTTCGCTCATGTTGTGCAAAGGTAATTTTTTATTAACCCTTGAAACGATATTTGAAATAAAGCATAATCAATCCCATGGCAAGCACCATAGTATTTGTATAGATGATTGCGATGTCTTTTATAAAAATACCATACGACAGCCACATCGATGTGCCCAATAGGAGCAAAAACAGCATGACTACTGACAAATCTTTTCCAGACTTTGTTTGCCATATTTTAATAACCTGGGGCAAAAAGGTAATAGAAGTAATAGTTCCTGCAGCAAGGCCAAGAAGTTGTATTGCAGTCATAGTAGTGAAAAGTGAATGGTGAATAGTGAATGAGTTTAACTGACAACTGTCATCAGTCATCAGTCTTCAGTCTTCAGGTATCAGAAGTTGATGGTTCAAGCCTTGGGCTGAATCCCATTTTTTTTCTTTCGCCAATCTGTTGCCGCCACATGGCATAATACAGACCTTTTTCCTC
>JBDSYV010000012.1:0-15423 GCA_040110925.1 Ferruginibacter sp.
GCCATATAGCCTCCACGGGAAGTTTTAGTAATTACTGCATCCTGCATAGGAACATTTTTTTCCTTTGTTTTCATGCAATAAGCTGTTAACATGTTTGACATTTGATAAAATTTATGGTTAGTAAATATGGGTTCACAAATCAATTTACGGCTACAAGCTACTGAAAATATTGGTTTTGCCAAAAATTACTACTTACCAGGGAATTTTAAAGATGCATAAAAAATACCATATGAATAAACTGATTGGGCAAATCCCATGTAAATTTTAACTTATTACACGTCTATTTTGGCATATTTAGCATGAGTTTCAATAAACTCCCTGCGTGGTGGAACTTCATCTCCCATTAGCATGCTAAAAACCCTATCTGCTTCTGCAGCGCTATCTATGGTAACTTGCTTAAGCATACGTGTAGCGGGGTTCATAGTGGTTTCCCATAATTGCTCAGCGTTCATTTCTCCCAAACCTTTATAGCGTTGAATATTCACACTATCTTCTTTTCCCTGCCCGATTTTTATGGTTATGGCCTTGCGTTCTTCATCTGTCCAGGCATATTCCTGTTCCTTTCCTTTTTTTACAAGATATAATGGCGGCTGTGCGATAAATACATTTCCCTGCTCCACCAGTTCTTTCATATACCTGAAAATAAAAGTAAGTATCAGCGTGGCGATATGGCTACCATCCACATCAGCATCCGTCATGATGATAAGCTTATGGTAGCGAAGTTTTGTTATATCCAAAGCCTTTGCATCTTCCAGCGTACCTATTTTTACGCCAAGGGCAGTAAACATATTCCGGATCTCTTCGTTATCGTAAATTTTATGTTCCATAGCTTTTTCTACATTCAGTATTTTACCCCTGAGTGGTAAAATAGCCTGGAAACTCCTATCCCTGCCTTGCTTGGCAGTTCCACCAGCCGAATCTCCTTCCACAAGAAAGAGTTCACAACGATGAGGGTCTTTGTCACTGCAATCTGCCAGTTTACCCGGAAGACCACCGCCTACTAATACACTTTTACGCTGCACCATATCTCTTGCACGCTTGGCAGCAGCACGAGCCTGTGCAGCAAGTATTACTTTTTGAATGATGGTTTTAGCATCCCTGGGATTTTCTTCAAGATATGCTTCAAGTACACGGCTCAGGGTTGTATCCACAATTCCCATCACCTCGCTGTTTCCTAACTTGGTTTTGGTTTGACCTTCAAACTGTGGCTCGGGAACTTTTACAGAAATTATAGCACTAATGCCTTCCCTGAAATCGTCTCCTTCAATAGCAACCTTTGCTTTTTCAAACATGCCCTGTTTTTCGCCATAGCTTTTGAAAACCCTGGTTATAGACCTGCGAAAGCCAGCCACATGGGTTCCTCCTTCAATCGTGTTGATATTATTTACATAGCTGAAAATATGCTCCTGATAACCTGCATTGTAAACCATGGCTACTTCTACGGCTACATTGCTTTTTTCATCGTGACCATCACAGTATATAACTTGTGGTATTAATGGCTGACGGTTCGCATTCTTGTCAATCATTTCTACAAACTCCACAATACCACCTTCACTATAAAATGTTTTGGTATAGGTTCTTCCATCATCGTCAATTTCCCTAAGGTCATTAAGGATGATGGTGATTTTTCTGTTAAGGAAAGCCAGCTCACGAAGACGGCCTTCTAATATTTCCCTATTATATTCTGTTGTTGTAAAAATGGTTCCATCTGGCCAGAACTGAACATTTGTTCCTGTTTTATCTGATTTGCCAATCTCTCTTACAGGGTATTGGGGAATGCCGGTTGCATACTCCTGTTCAAAGATTTTGCCTTCTCTATGTACGGTCACCAGCAAACGTTTGCTTAAAGCATTCACGCAACTTACACCCACACCATGCAATCCACCTGAAACTTTATAAGATCCCTTATCAAATTTTCCTCCTGCATGCAATACAGTCATTACTACTTCCAGGGCACTGCGGTTCTCTTTTGTATGCATACCAGTTGGGATTCCACGGCCGTCATCCTGTACAGTAATCGAATTATCTTCATTGATAGTAACGGTGATGTTATTACAATAACCAGCAAGTGCTTCATCAATAGAGTTATCTACAACCTCATAAACCAGGTGATGCAGGCCTTTTACACTGATATCACCAATGTACATTGCCGGCCGTTTTCTCACCGCTTCCAAACCTTCTAAAACCTGTATGCTGTCTGCGCCATAACTATTTGTGGCAAGGGAAGTTAATTCTGCTGTTTCTATGCTCATAAAAAGGGGAAAATGCGCTTTATATTATCAAAAATCACATTCAGGCAAAGTTAATGAAATGCAGGGGTTTATGATGAAAAAAATGGCTTTATTTTCAACATATTAAACCCATTTTTAAAAGGCATATTTTTCGGTAAAAGATAATTAGGCATTTGGAAAATGTGATGCTGTTTTTTCACTCAATTTGTAATAAAATGGTAATAAGATGCTTTAAGTAACTGAGCCCTGTTGAAACCTGGCATTACTTCACTATATTTGCATCGAAATTTTTCAATGCATCAACCTTTAGATATATTATCCCTTTCTCATAAACTGCCTTTTATGCAGGAGGATATGGAACTGCTTCAGGATGTGGAGCGCCAGGTGCCAGGGTCGGTAACTTATAATATTAAACGATACCTGAAACGCCCACAATGGTCTATGGAAGATACTGGTGTGCTTGTGTATCATTATGAAAAAAACAATCCTCAAGCCAATTACCTTGAACTCAAATTTTGCGTAACGGGAAATGTATATTGCAGGCAAAAACAAACAGAATGTGATTTCTGCAAATTGAATTCATCAAAAACCTGCATTGAAAAAGTGGATAGTATTGATGTACTCAGTTTCAGTTTTTCTCCTTCCTACCTTCAACAGTTTGCAAAAGCACATAAGAACCCTGTTACTCTATCTGATAATGTGCTGGCCTTTAACCATGTGTCTTCTTTTTCCAAAATATTGCCCCTTTGCGGTAAAACCCGCATGGCCATAGAAGCCTTATTGAATCATAATTACACCGATACGCTGGAAAACATCTTTATCAATGCCCAAACCCAGATATTGCTATTGTATAGCATGGACTGTATGCTGGGAGAAAAAGAAGAGAGCAGTTTCACTTGTAAATTTTTGGCCAATGAAGCCGACAGGGAAAAGATAATTAAAGCAAGAGAGATTTTACTGTTGCATATAGGCGAGCCAATCACTATAAAAGCGTTAAGCCGTAAAGTAGCCATTAACGAATGTTACCTTAAGAAAGGCTTTAAAGAAATTTTTGGAACAACTATTTTCGATTTTTACCAGGGCCAACGAATGGAACATGCCAAATACCTGTTGTATGATAAGGGATTAAGTGTAACCGAAGTTTCTATGTTGCTGGGATATTCTTCTATTTCGCATTTTAGTACAGCATTTAAGAAGCATACAGGAATTAAACCTTGCGAATTATTAGTTCATTAATAGAATTAAAATTTTTAAAAAAAATAAAAGAGGCCATCATTTGATGGCCTCTTTTTGTGCATGTTAATCCAATTAATTCTTTCTTGGGTTACAACACTGAATTTTAAAGCGGGCAGCTTTCGGTGTGTACGGAAAATTACTTTTTAAAAGAACGGGAGCAAGACTACTCCCGTTTTACCCTAATAAAACCCTAAACCAGCAAAACTCTTATTCGGCTATTATGCCTTCTTCACTAATGAATAATTCTTTTTTACGTCCATTATTATCAATTGTAGCTTTATAATAAGGAGCCACACCAGGAATCTCCATCCTTACTAATTCTTTAACTGGTACACCGCTATATCTAGCGTTTAAAGATGTGCTAATGTTTTCAGGTAATGCATTAACATCATAAAAAATCCTTGATTTAACTAAGGCTCCATCTGCATTATACTCTACAATTTGCTTCTGTGCACTGGCATTAGTGAAATCTGCTAAATAATATCCATTATAACTTTTACTCCATTTTGAATCGGCAACATCGGAATATGTACCTTTAAAAGAATTGTTAACGCTTGCTGGTACAGTAAATTTTTCCTTTGTTTTTACTTTCTTCTTTTGAGCTTGTGCAGAGAAACCAAATAGTATTCCTGCACACAAAATTAATAAAGTGTTTTTCATAAATTAACATTTAACATAGGTAATTTGATAGCAAAATGCATTTTGCGAATATTATGCCAACGGCAATAAATGTGGATAAATGAAAAGAAAAGGGTAATAATACATCAGTGATCGTGATTATACGATGCCTAGTAGGTGTTTTTATTAGAGTTTCCCCACCAAAGCTATTTTCATAACTTTGCGCCCTCAATTTAGATAGTTATTCTCATGGCATCCAGGTATAAAGAATATAAACAACTGAATCTTCCAGGCATTGGTAAAGAAATATTAGAAAAATGGAATGATAACCAATCCTTTGAAGCAAGTGTGCAGCTTAGGGAAGGTTCACCGGCCTTTGTATTTTATGAAGGGCCACCAAGTGCTAATGGGATGCCTGGTATTCATCATGTTATTTCACGTACACTTAAGGACCTCGTTTGCCGCTATAAAACCATGCAAGGATTCCAGGTAAAACGAAAGGGGGGCTGGGATACGCATGGGTTGCCGGTAGAACTTGGCGTAGAAAAACTATTGGGTATCACTAAAGAAGATATTGGAAAAAAAATATCTGTTGAAGAATACAATAAGAAATGTAGGGAAGTAGTGATGCAGTATAAAGACCAATGGGATGATATTACACGGCTAATGGGCTACTGGGTTGATTTGAAAAGCCCATACATCAGCTTTGAAAATAATTATATTGAAACACTTTGGTGGTGCCTGAGTGAATTATACAAAAAAGGTTATCTGTACGAAAGCGTAAGCATACAGCCTTATTCACCAGCAGCAGGTACGGGCTTATCAAGCCATGAGCTTAATCAACCGGGAACTTATAAGGATGTGAAGGACACAAGTGTTGTGGCGATGTTCAGATTAGCTGACAGAGGGCAGATGACAGAGGAAAGTAAGATTATTTTTAACGCTGGCATCTCTTCTCATCTTGATGAAGATATCTTTCTTATGGCCTGGACTACAACTCCATGGACACTGCCAAGCAATCTTGGATTGACCGTTGGCCTTAACATAGATTATGTATTGGTGAAAACTTTTAACCCTTACACTCATTTGCCAATCAATGTTATATTGGCAAAAGCGTTAGTTGGAAAATATTTTAAAGCAGAAGGAGAAAATGGCGATTTTGAAAATTATTCTCCTGAAACAAAGCTTTTGCCCTGGCATGTTATTTCAAATTTCAAAGGAAAAGACCTTGAAGGCATTAATTACGAGCAACTTCTCCCATCCGAAGCCAATACACTGGAAAAAATTCAGGATATAACACCGGGTGCCCAGCCATTCAGGGTAATTACTGGCGATTTTGTAACTACTGAAGATGGTACCGGCATAGTTCATACATCACCTGCATTTGGTGCAGATGATTTTAAAGCAGGACAAAAAAATAATCTTGGAATTCTAACCCTCGTAGATAAAGCAGGTAAGTTTGTAGATGGTGTAGGTGAATTTAGTGGCAGGTATGTAAAAGATTATAAAAATGAAGCCGGATATGTAGATGTGAATGTAGATATAGCGGTTAAACTGAAAAAAGAAAACCGGGCCTTTAAAGTAGAAAAATACGAACATAATTATCCGCATTGCTGGCGAACGGACAAGCCTATCATTTATTATCCCCTTGATGCATGGTTTATTAAGACTACAGCAGTAAAAGACCGTATGGTAGAATTGAATAAAACCATTAACTGGAAACCCGCTGCAACCGGCACTGGCCGTTTTGGTAATTGGCTGGAAAATATGGTGGACTGGAACCTGAGCCGCAGTCGTTTTTGGGGCACTCCGCTTCCCATCTGGAAAACAGAAGATGGCGAAGAAGAAAAATGTATTGGAAGCATTTCAGAATTGAATTCTGAGATTAGAAAAGCTAATACTGCTTTAGGAGGAGACGTAAACTCACATTACCTGCATGATGGCATCCTCGATTTGCATAAACCTTATGTTGATGATATTATACTTGTAAGCGAAACAGGTAAACCAATGAAACGTATACCAGACCTGGTAGATGTATGGTTTGACAGTGGCGCTATGCCTTATGCCCAATGGCATTTTCCTTTTGAGAATAAGGAAGAATTTGAAAAGGCCTTCCCGGCCGATTTTATTGCTGAAGGCGTGGATCAAACCCGTGGCTGGTTTTATACCCTGCACGCACTGGCAGTTTTATTATTTGATTCGGTGGCGTATAAAACCGTAGTAAGTAATGGGCTGGTATTGGATAAGAATGGCAATAAGATGAGTAAACGCCTTGGCAACGTGGTGGATCCATTTGCTACCATCAATAGCTATGGTGCCGATGCAACCCGCTGGTACCTGATTACCAATGCATCTCCCTGGGATAGTCTTAAATTTGATACTGAGGGTATTAAAGAAATTCAACGCAAATTTTTCGGAACTTTATATAATACCTACCAGTTTTTTGCCTTGTATGCTAATGTAGATGGTTTTGCATTTAAAGAAGCTATAATCCCCATAGAAGAAAGGCCTGAAATTGACCAATGGATAATATCCTCGCTTAATTCGTTGACACTGCAGGTAACTCAAAGCATGGATGATTATGAACCAACACAAGCGGGAAGAGCTATTGAATATTTTGTAGATTCATTGTTGAGCAACTGGTATGTAAGGCTGTGTCGCCGCCGCTTCTGGAAGGGTGAATATGAGCATGATAAAATTTGTGCATATCAAACTTTATATGAGTGCCTGGAAACTGTAAGTGCATTAATTGCTCCTATAGCTCCTTTTTTCGCAGATTGGTTTTTTGAAAATCTGGATGCTGTCACTGGAAGAATGAAGGCTTCATCTATTCATCATGTTTTATTTCCAAAGGTTAATGCGAATTGGATAAATAAACCTCTTGAAAACAGGATGCAACTTGCACAAGATGTATCATCACTTATTTTATCGCTTCGCAAAAAAGTAAATCTGAAAGTGAGGCAACCCTTGAAAAAAGTATTTATTCCAGCTTTAGATGCACAAATGGCAGCTTCAATTAAATTAGTGGAAGAGATTATTAAAGCAGAAACCAATATTAAAGAAGTGGAAATATTGGATGTAGATAATGATTTTATAAGGAAAAAAGCCAAAGCCAACTTTAAAACACTGGGTAAAAGATTGGGGCAAAAAATGAAAGAAGTAGCGGCAGTCATTGAAAAATTTGACAATAAAACAATTGAAAAAGTTCTGGAAGGAAACTATATCTTACAGCTCAGCAATATAGATGAGGAAGCGATTATCTTAAACCCTGATGACCTTGAAATAATTACAGATGAGATCCCCGGCTACGAAATAGCCATAAAAGGGTCATTAACAGTAGCCTTAGATGTAATTATAACTGAAGATCTTAAAAATGAAGGCAATGCCAGGGAGTTTGTAAACCGGATTCAGAATTTACGGAAGGATAAAGGTTTAAACCTGGTAGACAGGGTTAATGTATTTATGGTGCAAAATGCTGAAATGCAGCCGTCTTTAATTCAATTTAAAGATTATATTTGCCGCGAAATTTTGGCAGATTCCCTTGAATTTGTGTCGGAAATAACAGATGGCACTGCAATTGACGTGAATGAGGCCCAATTAATTGTGAACATATCTAAAAAAAGCGAGTAGTATGGCAACCAAGAAAAAAGCTGTAAAACCAGTAGCTAAAAAACCAGCTTCTAAAAAAGCTGCTCCAGCCAAGCCGGTAAAAAAAGCTGCCCCTGCAAAAAAACAGGTTAAACCAGTTCCTAAAAAAGCTACAAAAACTGTGGCTGCAAAACCAGTTGCCAAAAAATCTGCTGCAAAGCCTGCAAAAGCAAGTGCCAAATCAGTAAAGCCGGTAGCAAAATCAGCAGCAAAAAAAACAGTGGTAAAAGCTGCGGCAAAGGTGCCTGCTAAAAAAGTATCAACTCCTGTAAAAGCCAAGGTAGCGGACTCAAAAATATCTGGCTCAAAAAATGCTAAACCTATACCAACGGCAGTAACTAATCATGTTACTGTACATAAACACGTTCAAACACCCATGCCAAAGAAGACTGAAGATAAAAAACCAGTAAATAAAACCGTTGCAAAGCCGCACGTTTCCCCTAAAGCAATAGCTGCCAATGCAAAAGATATAAAAGTTCTTCCTGCAAAGCCTGTTAGCATACCAAAATTTGCTACAAAAACGGCCCGTAAGTATCAACCTGATTTTACTAAATCTGTATTGGATCAACCAAAAAATGATCCGGGCCAACCAATAGTTAGATATAATGATACTGATCTTTCTGAATTCAGGGAATTAATTCAACGCAAACTGGAAGCTGCAAAAAAGGAGCTTTCTTATTTACAAGGATTGATAACCCGTAAAGATGCAATGGGTGGAGATGATAGTGATAACCGATATATGACTATGGAAGATGGCAGCCTTAGTATGGAAAGGGAACAACTTAGCCAAATGGCAAGCCGCCAGATTACCTTTATTGATCATCTTGAAAAAGCAATGATGCGCATTGAAAATAAAACTTATGGTATCTGTAGGATTACAGGCAAATTGATTGACAAAGCAAGGCTAAGAGCTGTACCTCATGCTACATTAAGCATTGAAGCCAAGATGGGAAATGTAAAATAAGAATTTCATAAAACTTTTGCGCTTTTTATATTATTAAAAAAAATGCCCTGAAATCCGGGGCATTTTCGTTTTTAGAATTGAACATTTTTAAACTTATTTTACCTCCTGCATTTCCACCAGTTTGCTGTAAAAGCCATTTTGAGTAATCAGTACATCATGCGTACCCCGTTCTACTATTTCACCTTTTTGCAATACAATAATTTCATCGGCATGACGAATGGTACTAAGCCGATGTGCGATGACAACGGAGGTTCGGTTTTGCATTAGGTTGTTTATGGCATCCTGCACTAAGCGTTCACTTTCCGTATCAAGAGAAGATGTTGCTTCGTCTAATATTAGAATTGGAGGATTTTTTAAAACCGCCCGGGCAATAGTAAGGCGCTGTCTTTCTCCGCCGCTAAGTTTAATGCCTCGATCACCGATATTGGTATCATAACCCAATTCTTTATTCCGGATAAAATCATTGGCATTGGCAATAACCGCTGCATGTTCTACATCTTTAGTAATAGTTTCTTCTACTCCCAGGGCAATATTGTTGGCAATACTATCATTAAACAAAATGGCTTCCTGTGTTACAATTCCCATAAGGCTACGGATAGAGTGCAATGTATAATCCTTAATATTTACGCCATCTATAAGCACCTCACCGGATGTAGCATCTATAAACCTTGGTATCAAATCAGCCAGGGTGCTTTTGCCTGCTCCACTGCTACCTACAAGCGCTATTGTTTTACCTTTTTCTACTACCAGGTTTATATTTTTTAACACAACAACATCATCATAAGAAAAACTTACATTTTTAAATTCAATAGTATGATTAAATGCCGATAAAACTGTTGCATTTTCTTTTTCAGGAATAACCACTTCTTCATTAATCAGCGATTCAATTCTTTCTATACTTGCCGCACCTTTCTGGATATTATAGGATGCACTTGAAAGATTTTTAAGCGGTTGAATTAACTGCGTGAAAATGGCAATATAGGCAAGGAAATCACCGGCGTTTAAGGTGAAAGAAGGATCGCCGCTAAGCACTAATCTTCCGCCATAAAACAAAATACAAAGCACTGAAGTAATACCAAGCGCTTCCGAGACAGGCGATGCTAAATCCCTCCTGCGGTTGGCACTGTTCTTCATGTTGAACATGATCTCATTCTCATGGCTGAACTTATCGGATAATTTTTTTTCTGCATTAAAAGCTTTGATTACTCTAATGCCCCCAAGCGTTTCTTCAATAATTGAAAACAATGTTCCAAATTGCTCAAGTACTGCTTTGTTTTGTTTCTTAAGTGAGCGGCCAATACGCCCAAGGATAAAACCTGAAATAGGTAAAAAGATGAGCAGGAAAAGGGTAAGCTGAGGGCTTAAAATGACCATATAGGTTAAAAACAAAATAATGGTAATGGGTTCCCTGAATACACTTTCCAAAACACTTACAGTGCTGCTTTCCACATCACCAAGGTCATTGCTCAGGCGACTCATAATATCACCTTTGCGCTGCTCACTGAAATAGCCAATAGGTAATTTCAGGATTTTGAAATACATCCGGCTCCGCATATTATTCAAAATGCGGTTGCGGATTGGATTTAAGAAATACATGCTCATGTAAGCAAAAAGATTTTTGAGCAGGATAGCAAAAAAAACCACCAGGCAAATTATAAGCAGCGCCTTTGCATTGCCGCCTGGCTGCTGAATTAAATGATATAACCATTCTTTAAAATAACTTACAGGGTTAAGCCTGCTAGAAAGGCCCATATTCGTTACAGCTTTAAACGCATCGCCTTGCTTGAATATTAGCATAAGAAATGGGCTGAGGAGACCAAGGGAAATAAGGCCAAATATGGCTGATAAAATATTAAAGGAAAAATAGCTGATGACAAGGCCCGGATATTGCTTTATGTAACGGTAAATAGTGCTTAAACTCTTCATTCTCTATGTAAAATAGTGGGGTTTGAACGCACAAAGTAAGTACTTTTACAACGATTAAAATGAGCAAACCATGTTAGAAGGTAAAAGACAAAAACAAGTGGCAGCAGTACTGGAAAAAGATCTCAATGAAATTTTTCAGCGGTTGGGCCTTAGTATGATTGATGGCGGTATGGTTTCCATATCATCTGTAAAAATTACACCCGATTTATTTGATGCCCGTGTCTACCTGAGTTTTTTTAAAGTGAAAGACCCGGTAGCAAGCCTTAAAATAATAGAAGAAAAAGCCTGGGAAATAAAAAGGGAATTAACCACCCGTGTTCGTCACCAGTTGAGAAGCATGCCCCAGCTTAGTTTTTTTATTGATGATACGCTTGAATACGTGGATAAAATGGAAGCATTATTTAAGGAAATCAAGAAAAATGATGACAGAGGTTAGGCGGCAGATGATAGGGGTAGAGGCAGATGTTAGAAGACAGATGACAGTACCACTTTCATAACATAAATATCGTCTAATATCAATAAATTTTCAACTGTCATCTAACGATCGTGAACTAACATCTGTCAGCTAACATCTATCAACTAACATGTACTTTACCTTTGCCTGGCGATATTTTAAAGCAAAAAAATCGGCAAATGCCATTAATATAATTGCATGGGTTACCGCCGGCGTAATTGCATTTGCCACCTGCTGCCAGGTTTTAGTTTTAAGTGTGTTCAATGGTTTTGAAGGCCTGGTAAAATCATTATATTCTTCATTTTATACTGATATAAAGATTGTTCCTGCATCCGGTAAAACCTTTGTCTTAACCTCAGAGCAAATTGCAGAAATCGCTTCGCTGAAAGGCATTGCCAAATATTCCATGATAGTGGAAGAAAAAGCATTGCTTCAAAACGAAGATGTACAAACAGCTTTGTACCTAAAAGGTGTGGACAGCAATTTTAAAAAAGTAAGTGGTGTTCCTTATAAACTTATAAATGGAAAATTTGCAACCGGCACGGTGGATGATCCAGGATTAATTCTAGGTTCAGGTCTGCAAAATGCTGCGGCTATTAGCCTGAACCCTGCCTTTCAGCCTCCCCATCTTACCATAATCCTGCCTAAAAAAAATAACAGCAGCATTGATGCTATGGAATCCCTCAGTGAGGGTAATCTTACAGCAACGGGCGTATTTTCTATTCAACAGGATTTTGATAACCAATATGCCTTTACCAATATTGATTTTATAAAGCAACAAATGAGTATGCAGGCAGATGAATACAGTGCCATGGAATTAAACCTGCTTCCCGGTACAGATATCGCCGATGCAAAAAACCTTATACAGCAGAAAACAGGTAACAAACTGAAGGTTTTAACCCGCTTTCAGCAGAATAGTAGTCTTTATCAAACCATGCAATTGGAGAAATGGGCAATTTATGCTGTGCTCACCCTTATATTAATCATTGCTGCTTTTAATATGGTGAGTGCATTAACTATGCTGGTACTGGAAAAGAAAAAAGACATCAACACCTTGCAAAGCATGGGAGGTACCCGCAATATGATTCAAAAAATATTTTTAAGTGAAGGCTTATTACTGGGAGGAATTGGCGCTACAACTGGTATATTGCTGGCTGTTATCATTTGCCTTTTACAACAACGTTTTCATATTGTAAAATTGCAGGGAGGTTCCTTCCTTATAGATTATTTCCCTGTAAAGTTATTACTGACTGATTTTATTTTAGTAGCCGGTACGGCAGTAACCATCGCCTTTATAGCTTCATGGCTTCCCGCTTATAAAGCATCCCGGCAAGCAATTGACCTGCGATAATTTAATAATCTCCCATTGTTTCCGGCAATTGTGCCAATGCTTTTTTAAGTTGTTCATCATTTGGAGCTATCCCATGCCATTCATGGCTTCCTTCCATGAAATCTACGCCTTTGCCCATAATCGTAGTCATTAAAATAGCAACGGGTTTTCCCTTGCCAGTAAGCGTTTTGGCTTGTTCCAGGCCTGCCACTACTGCATCCATATCATTACCATCCATGGTAGTTGTTACCCAACCAAAAGCATCAAATTTTGCCTTCAGGTTTCCAAGGTCCATAACCTTTACTGTGGGCCCATCTATCTGCTGCCCATTATAATCAATGGTTGAAATAAGGTTATCTACCCCCTTGGCAGCAGCGAACATTATGGCTTCCCAGTTTTGTCCTTCATCCAGTTCACCATCTCCATGAAGCGAAAAAACGGTATTGGTGTCATTATTCAATTTCTTTGCAAGGGCTGAACCAATAGCTACACTCATTCCCTGGCCCAGGGAACCGCTGGCAACTCTAATACCTGGCAGGTTTTCATGTGTTGTGGGGTGACCCTGAAGGCGACTGTTTATTTTACGGAAGCTTGAAAGTTCATATACAGGAAAATAACCACTACGGGCAAGTACACTATAGAAAACCGGGGAAATATGTCCATTACTCAGGAAAAAGACATCCTCCCCTATGCCATCCATTTTAAAATCTGCATTATGGTTCATGATTTTAAAATATAAAGCTGTAAAGAACTCAGTACAACCCAAAGAGCCTCCAGGGTGGCCGCTTTGCACTGCGTGTACCATTCTTACTATATCTCTTCTTACCTGTGATGCGATATCCTTAAGCTGTTGCATGATTTATTTTTGCTGCAAACCTACTTAGTTTAGGTACAGATTTCAAAAAGAAATATTTAGGAATCAGAATCAAAAATAATAAGTTCAAAATATTGCCGTTATAAGCTATCGTAAGCCGGGTTAGTTTGGTTTAATGTTTGATGAGCTACATATAAACCCTTTAAAAGTTCGTTCTGCAGAACAATATTTAATACATTTGTAACCCGGATCATCTATAAGAATTTTGCATGGATAATATTTTACTTAGTGCGACCCTTGCTTTTATGATTACTTTTTTTGCTATACCAGTAATTATCCAGGTAGCAAAGAATAAAAAACTGTTTGATGAACCAGACGAAAGAAAAGTACACAAAACTGTAATTCCTACACTCGGTGGTCTTGGTATTTTTGCTGGATTTATTATCGCTTTATTAATGGGTACGCCTATTAATTCCGGGTTTAACCTTCAATTTTTTGTAGCGTCTGCAGTCGTTATCTTTTTCCTGGGTATGAAGGATGACATCATGGTCATTTCTGCCAGTAAAAAATTTATTGGTCAACTTATAGCAGCAGGCATATTAATAAAATTTGGCGGTATCCATATTGATAATATGCAAGGTTTCCTGGGATTTAATGAAATACCTCATTTTGCCAGCGTCATCCTTTCTGTATTTACTATAATTGTAATAACAAATTCTTTCAACCTTATAGATGGCATTGATGGCCTTGCAGGTAGCCTCGGATTTTTGACAACGATATTATTTGGGGTTTATTTTTATTACATAGGAGAGTTGGGTTTTTCAGTAATGGCATTTACCTTATCTGGTAGCCTTATTAGTTTTTTGATATACAATTTTTCGCCGGCAAAAATTTTCATGGGCGATACTGGTTCATTATTAGTTGGGTTAGTAAATTCTATCCTGGTAATAAAATTTATCAATTCTGCAGGTACTCCTGTTCATTCATTTCCGCTGGAAGCATCACCCGCAATTGGATTTGCTATCCTGATGATTCCCTTATTTGATACTTTAAGGGTTTTTGGATTACGCATCCTTGACAGGCGTTCACCATTCAGTCCCGATAGAAGTCATGTACATCATTTCCTGCTCGACCTTGGTTTATCTCACAGGCAAATTACCTTGTCATGCGTAGGAGCTAATATTGGATTTATATTATTGGCGTTCTTTTTACGAAACCTGGGTACCACAGCTGTTATATTTATCTTGATGTTAACGGCAACCAGTCTTACAGGAATTTTATATTACCTGCGAAACCGTACAAGAAATAATTATTCTACTTCTTCCAGTGCCTCCTCAGAATCAGAAATGATAACTTCCCATAAGATTCTTGGCCTGGTATCTGAGCCAGTTGAAATAGATTAAATTTCACATTTTTATAACCCTGTTTACTTTCACTTGATCTGGTATAGCTTAATTCTATAGATTTGCAACCATATAATTTAATCATGAGCTATGACTGAGGATTTATCTTTTATTATTACTGATGCTACCGACTCCATGTCGAAAGCTATTAACCACCTGGAAGCTGAACTGGTTAGAATACGTGCAGGAAAAGCTAATCCAAATATGCTGGACGGTATAATGGCAGATTATTATGGAAACCCCACACCAATAAACCAGGTAGCCAACGTAATGGCGATGGATGCACGAACTATTTCTGTGCAACCCTGGGAAAAAAATATGTTGCAGGTTATTGAGAGAGCGATAATTGCTGCCAATATCGGAATCAATCCGCAAAACGATGGTAATATTATCCGGCTTTTTTTACCCCCACTTACAGAGGAGCGTAGAAAGGAACTGGTTAAAAAATGCAATGCTGAAGGAGAGCACGCAAAAATTGCCATACGCAATATCCGGCGGGATGCCATTGAAGAAATTAAAAAACTGCAGAAAGAGGGACTGAGTGAAGACCAGGCTAAGGATGCAGAAAATGAAATGCAGGATCATACTGATAAATATATTATCCTGGTAGAAAAACACCTGGCTGCAAAAGAAAAGGAAATAATGGCCGTTTAAATAATTCTTTTTCAAAAAATATCCCTCATGCAAACCTCCAGGGAAGCACATTTCAAAATATTTGTTTCACACTATTAAATGCCGGAGCCGAACTGCTGCCTCCTTGGGCAAGTAAACTACCTAAAGATTTATTACCCTTAAAGCA
>JBDSYV010000013.1:0-14181 GCA_040110925.1 Ferruginibacter sp.
GTATTGGCGAAGGCTACCCCGGGTGAGCGTACAACTAATTTTAAGGGTAATAAAATTTCGCTGACTTTTGATGAATACATCGAATTAAAAGAAGTATCCAATAATTTATTTATTTCCCCGGTTCAGAAAACAAATCCAGTGATAAGTTATAACCTAAGAACGGTCACTATCAAATTCAGGGATACGCTTTTGCCTAATACAACTTATGCCATCAACTTTGGTAATGCCATTGTTGATTTACATGAGGGCAATGTTTTAAAAGATTATGCCTATGTTTTTTCCACGGGTAATAAAATTGACAGCCTTACCTGGAACGGGAAAGTAGTGATGGCAGAAACGGGCCTGGTGGACAGTACAATCATTGCCTTGCTATACCGTAATGCAGATGATAGTGCCGTTCAAAAAAGAAAACCTGATTACCTGGCACGGCTTAAAGGAGATGGTAGTTTTATTTTTCGCAATTTACCGGCAGACAATTATAAAGTATATGCACTAAAAGATGGTGACAATGGAAAAACCTATAACAGCAAAACAGAAGCCTTTGCATTTTTAGAAAATGAAATAAAAATTGATGGCAACAATGCACCAGCAACCTTATATGCATATGTACAGGAAAAACCCAAAGTCACTGCTATAACAATATCCACACCCACTTCAGATAAAAGATTAAGATATTCCACAAGTGCTACAGAAGCAGGACAGGACATTTTAAACCCTTTGGAAATAACATTCAATCGTGCATTAAAAAACTATGATGCTACAAAAATTATATTAACAGATACTTCTTTTAATCCGATTACCGGCCAACAGGTAACAATTGACAGCACCCGCAAAATCATGGCTATTTCTACTTCATGGGCGCAGGGAAACTCATACCGGCTAATTATACCAAAAGATGCTATTACCGATACTACTAATACCAGACTAACCAAAAATGATACGTTGAAATTCAACACAAAAAACCAAACAGATTATGGCAGCCTGTTGTTACGATTTAAAAACCTGGATTTATCCAGGCACCCGGTCATCCAATTCTTTACGGGAGAAACAATCAAGTTTTCTTCGCCTATAACTACTGCTGAATGGAGTAAAAAACTTTTTTTACCTGGTGAATACGAGATAAGAATTTTATACGATAACAACCAAAACGGGAAATGGGATCCGGGAAATTATTCGTTAAAAATTCAACCTGAAAGAGTCATTACCCTACCCCAGAAAATTTCCTTAAGGGCTGATTGGGAAAATGAAAGAGACATTACAATTGACAATGGACAATAATCAATTTTAAAATATTTTTAGCTCCTAACTTTGCGCCATGATTTTTTCTTCTTCACTTTTAGAAAATGCGGTTAATGAATTTGCAAGGCTGCCAGGCATAGGTAAAAAAACAGCACTTCGGCTTGTATTACACCTAATAAAACAGGATAACGAACAAGTAAAACATTTCAGCGAAGTGATTGCTAAAATGAGGAATGAAATTAACTTCTGCAGCCGCTGTTACAATATTTCTGATAAGCAGCTGTGCAATATCTGCAGTAATCCCATGCGGCAACAACATACAATTTGCGTGGTAGAAAATATACGGGATGTAATAGCCATTGAGAGCACCCAGCAATTTAACGGCACCTATCATGTACTTGGAGGAATTATTTCCCCCCTCGATGGCATTGGCCCGGAACAATTAACCATTGATGCCCTGGTAGAACGGGTGAAACAGGAAGAAACTATTGAAATTATTTTTGCCTTAAATCCAAACATACAAGGCGATACTACCATTTTTTATATTGGCAGAAAGCTGAAAGATAAATCTTTAAAAATCACTACAATTGCCCGTGGTATTGCCTTTGGCGGCGAGTTGGAATATGCTGATGAAATGACCCTTGCCCGCAGTATAACCAACCGGATCGCTGTTGAACATTATATAAATAGTCCGAAATAACATTAGTTTACAACCGTATTATTTTTTTTCCGTCTTTATATAAGAATGCAAATGCTGCCTTTGAACAAAGGGCAGGGAGGATATTTATTCCCATTCAGCAAGGTTTTATACCTGTTCAGGTGCTTTGTTTTGCTGATGGGATTCTATATAGGTTATTTTTGAAATTATGAAAGGGCAAGGGAAAAAAATAACAATAGTCGTTTTCATTCTTCTGGGTATTGCAGCATCAATAGGTTTTTACTTATACAATAAAGGTCCTGTAAATATAAAAAATGCAAATGCGATTAAAATTAATGCAAATGAATTGTATAATGATTTTATAACCGATAGCGCAAGCGCACAAAAAAAATACACAGGCAAGGTATTATCCGTTAATGCAAAGGTTTCTTCATCTACAGTAAACCAAAATGGCGAACAATTAATTTTGCTAAATACTGCTTTGCAATCTGCTTTTATTAACTGCACTTTTGAAGAAAAGGATGTAAAAATAATTGCAGGTGAGCAAGTAACTATAAAAGGACTCTGTAGTGGAATCGGGCAGGGGGATATTGATTTAGGTATTGCTGGCGATGTCTATCTTAGCCGTTGCTATCTTCTAAAAAACACACCTTAAAAATTTCTCATTCATGAAAATAGCAAAAATAGTAAGCCTGATAGTTTTTGCATCTGCCTGCCTGTATGCTTGCAAACATGAACCTTTAACAACTGTAGTGCCTGACCCCGGCACAGGTGGAACAGGAGGTACAGGAACGGGATCAACCTTGGTTTGTTTCCAGTCAGAAGTGTTGCCAATCTTTCAATCAAATTGTGCCAAATCGGGTTGCCACGATGCAGCATCTCATCAGAAGGGATATACACTTGATAGTTACAACAACATTATAAGCGAAGGCATTGTGCCGGGCCGTGCTACCAACAGCAAAATTTATAAAGTACTTTTTGAAACGGGTAGTGATAAAATGCCGCCACCACCTAATGCTGATTTAACCTCTGCCCAAAAAGCAATAATTGGTAAATGGATAAATGAAGGCGCAAAAAATACTATCAATTGTGGCACCACCTGCGATACCACTCAATTTAAATACGGGGCCAATATCAGCGTAATATTAAGCACCAACTGTACAGGATGCCACGGAGGCACTGCGCCAAGTGCCGGGATAAACCTCACCAATTATCCCGGTGTAAAAAACCAGGTAACCAATGGACGGCTATTGGGTGCAGTTACACACAGCCCAGGATATTCTCCAATGCCGAAAAATGCAGCAAAGCTGAACGAATGCCAGCTTACTCAAATCAGGAAATGGATAAATGCAGGCGCTTTAAACAATTAGTCTTATGCAGATATTTATGAAAAAATATTCAATATTTTTTGTTTGCCTTTTGCTTTTATTCCTTTCTGCGCAAACGGGTTGTTACAACGATAAGGAAGAAATTCTTTATCCGGAAACCATTTGCGATACCGCAGCAGTAAAATACAGTACTACGATTGCACCCGTTCTCAGTTCATTTTGCGTAAGCTGCCACGGGGGAAGTACACCCTCTGCAGCCATTAAGCTGGATACATACAATGATGTGGCCATACAGGCAGCTAATGGAAGACTGTGGGGCGCAGTATCACATAGCCCCAGCTTTTCACCCATGCCAAAAAATGCAGCGAAATTAAATGCCTGTAACCTTGCTAAAATTAAAAAATGGCTTGATGCAGGCCATCCAAACAATTAAGAAATCATTCACCTAAAAAAACACTCACATGAAAAACAACATGAAATTCCTAATCCTATTTTTTATCCTGGCCTTCACGTGCAGCATGGCAGTATCTGCTCAAAAAGTTTTTACCAAAAATGGAAGCATCACATTCTTTTCTAAATCTCCATTAGAAAATATCAGTGCAGACAATAACCAGGTGATGAGTGTATTGAATAAACAAAACGGAGAAATGCAATTTTCTGTTTTGGTAAAAAGTTTTCGTTTTAAAAAAGCTTTAATGGAAGAACACTTTAATGAAAACTACCTGGAAAGTGATAAATATCCTAAGGCAATATTTAAAGGCATTGTAGAAGTTGCCGATAAACTGGACATATCAAAAGATGGAACTTATAAAGTAAAGGTATCAGGGGATATGACCATCCATGGCGTAACCAAAAAAGTTTCTGTTCCGGGTACTTTAACTTCCAAAGAAGGAGTAGTAACCGGCAATACTGTTTTCAATTTAAAACTTGCTGATTATAATATCAGTATTCCAAAACTGGTAAAAGACAACATCGCAGAAGTTATAGAAATAATTGTTGATTGTGTGTATGACCAAAAACTGTAAAAACCTGTTATGAGAAAAAGACTTTTTATTTTTATTTTATTTTTTAGCTTATCAGCACCTTTGATTGCCCAGGACACTACTGACCTAATGTCTCAATTAGAAAACGAAGCATTGAAAAATGATAAAAATGCTACAGTATATACCACTGCTACTTTTAAAACAACAAGAATTATAAATGGTCATAGCGTAGAGAATGCAGGCAAGGGTGTTATGGATGTAAAGATCAGCCATCGTTTTGGCAAAGTGAATGGTGGTGGATACGAGTTGTTTGGCCTTGATAATGCAACCATGCGTATGGGAATAGATTATGGCATTACCAAAAACCTAATGGTTGGAGTAGGAAGAAGCACTTTTGAAAAAACTTATGATGCCTTTTTCAAATTGAAATTATTACGCCAGTCTTCGGGGCATAAAAACATGCCTGTAACCATAAGCTATATTCCCACAGTTGCTTTAAAAACTCTGAAGTTTGAGAATCCTGATCGTGAAAATTATTTTACTTCCCGGTTATTTTTTACACACCAGCTTTTGATAGGCAGAAAATTTTCTGACAATTTATCTCTCCAAATTATGCCTTCATATACCCATGTAAATCTTGTTGCTTTACAGTCTGATCCCAATAATTTGTTTGCAATAGGGATAGGCGGCAGGCAGAAACTAAGTAAAAGAATAAGCCTGAATGCTGAATATTATTACCAGTTACCAGATTATAAGCTTACCGGCACCACTAATTCTTTATCCGTAGGATTTGATATAGAAACCGGCGGGCATGTTTTCCAACTGCATTTTACCAATTCACAGGGAATGAACGAACGTACATTTATTTCTGAAACGAAAGGTAAATGGGATGAAGGCGATGTGTATTTCGGGTTTAATATCTCCCGTGTTTTTACCATAGGCGGCAATAAGAAATAAAACTTAACAAATCAATCCATACAGCAGCAATATTTTCTGTTTAACTTGTAAACATAATTACCGTGAAATGCATAAGCAGTTAATATTATTTGGTATTGTTTTATTGCTCTTTCAGCAAAAGGTTTTCACACAACAAATTTATAATACAAATAATGGGTTGATAGCCTTTAGTTCCGATGCACCCCTTGAACTCATAAAAGCTTCCAGCAATGAAATGCGTGGAAAATTTGATATCGGTAAAAAACTATTTGCATTTACCGTTAAGATAAATTCATTTGCCGGCTTTAATAGTCCATTACAAAAAGAACACTTTAATGAGAATTACATGGAAAGCACACAATACAGCAGTGCTTCCTTCAGCGGAAAAATTATAGAAGACATTGATTTTGCAACAGACGGTATGTTTACCATAAGGGCAAAGGGAAACCTGGTTATTCATGGCGTAACTCAGGAGCGGATTATTAAATGTGACTTGCTGCTGAAAGACGGGAAAATAAGTGTCAAATCAAATTTTACAGTGCCACTTATAGAACATAACATTCCTATCCCAAAAGTGGTGCATGAAAAACTAGCTTCCGAAATAAAAGTAGAAGTTAAAGCCGATATGATATTATTATGAAATGCTCATACAACTGCTTTCTTTTAATACTACTGTCATTGCTGCTTTTTTTAAATGGCCAGGCCCAGCCACCGGGTTATAAAAGTTTTTCAATTGAAAAAGAAAATAAGAAGGTAAAAATTAATACCCTTTTTAAGAACCGGCACGGCTATATTTATACCGGCACTAATAATGGGCTTTATAAATTTGATGGAGAAAAGTTTACCAGCATACATTTTGAAAACACAGCATATACGGATACTGTAACCGCTTTATTCCAGGACAAGCAGCAAAAGATTTGGGTAGGTTTCAGGAGTGGTCGCATCGCCAATATTATTAATAAAAAACTTCGCTATTTCAACCCTGAAGAAGGCAGCCCTCAAAAAGAAATAACTTCTTTTTTGCAGGATAAAGATGGCAATACCTGGTTTTCAACCAATGGCGAAGGCATCTATTTTATAAAAAATAATCGCCTATATCTTATCAATGAAGAAGATGGGTTAAGTGACGTAAATGTAAACACAATGGCCCTGGCCGATAATGGCGATGTGATTGCAGGCACTGACCAGGGCATAAATATCTGCAGCATAAAAAATGGAAAGAAAACTATTAAACTAATTGGGCCCCGCCAGGGATTACCCGATTATATGGTTACTGCCATTATCCCTGCCGGTAAAAATGAATACTGGATAGGCATGCAGGACAAAGGTTTTTGTTTATACAATCATACTACGCAAACCATCACCGTGCCAGCTGCTACAAAAAACTGGGAATATGGCCAGGTAAATACAATGCTGGCAGAACAGCATACACTTTGGATTGGGACCCAGGATTATGGCCTGGTAAAATATCATCCCGGAAGCAACCATATGGATACGTTGCCACAGTTAAGCACTGCAAAAAATATCAGCACACTCATCCAGGATAACCAGGGGAATATATGGATGACCACTACTGATAATGAACTCATACGCACTGCCGGTGAATCATTAAAATTAATTGCCATTCCCGGTGCACCGGATTTTAATCATATACATGCCATCTTATCAGCAAAAAATGGAGACATCTGGTTAAATGATTATAACAATGACTTGCAAAGAATTTATGTAAATAATGGTATTTATACAACCCAGAAAATAAAAATACCAGGCCTTACAACAACAACAGATATCACTTCGCTTTACCAGGATTATTTTGAAAATATATGGATAGGAACCATGGGCAAAGGTTTATTCATCTTAGATCCGCACAGCTACCAAATCAGGCCATTTACAGAAAACAGCAATTTCATTAATGCCAGTATCCTTTCCTTAAGCGGTCGGCAAAATACTATTTTTGCCAGCAGCCTGCAGGGTTCCATGGCTGTGGAACTCTTACCACAAAACAAAGACTTTACTCAACCTTACCAATTCAGCAATTTCGACAACACAAATACAGGCACCAATTATATTTATAGCATTTTCAAAGACAGTAAAGACCGCACCTGGTTTGCAACTGATGGCAATGGGCTAACCATGTTGAACAATAAAGTTTTTACGTATTACAATAAAAAGGATCAGCTAAAAGACAATCATATTTATTCTGTTACAGAAGACAAAAACGGTGGTATCTGGTTCAGTACTGCTACTGCAGGCATTTACAAATTTGATGGAAAAACTTTCAGGAATTATAATGTAAATGACGGGCTTAGCGACCTGAACATATCGGTATTAAAAACGGATAATGCCGGCAATATTATTATCATACATAAAACCGGGATTGATATTTTAAACCCGGTGACAGGCAATATTTCCTACTTGCGCAGCGGGCTAGGCATTCCTCAAATAAATATTGAAGATCTTGGCGCAGTTTCGCAGGATAGTACAGGAGCCATACTTATAAGCACAGTTAAAGGAATTTTATGGTACAGCTTCCCGGAAAATTCATTGCAACAACCTTCCACCATTTTAGAATCAGTCCAATTATTTTTAAAAGATATTGATAATGACAGGCCTAACCACTTTAATGTGGACGAAAATAATTTTACTTTTAATTATACCGGATTATTTTATACAGACCCGGAAAAAGTTCAATACCAATACAAGTTGGAAGGCCTGGACACAGCATGGGTAACCACTCTTGACCAAAGTAAAAATTTTCCAAAACTTGCACCCGGTACTTATACATTCCGTATCAGGTCTTCGTTAAACAAAAATTTTCTCAATGCCAGCGAAGCAAACTATCATTTTGTAATAAAACAAGCCTATTATAAAACTGCCTGGTTCAGGATACTTGCGTTTATAATTTTTTCAGGGCTGCTTTACATGATTATTAAAGCAAGGGAAAAAAATATAAATCGCCTGCAGAAACTTAATAATGAAAAAATACAATTCCAGTTTGAAGTATTACGCAACCAGGTAAACCCACATTTCCTTTTTAATAGTTTCAATAACCTCATTATTACTATTGAAGAAAATCCAACCCTTGCAGTTACATATGTGGAGCAGCTTTCTGATTTTTTCCGCAATATTGTAAACTATCGTGAAAAAGAAGTGATAGCACTTGCAGAAGAATTAACTGTTCTGAAAACCTATTTTTATCTTCAGCAACAGCGGCTTGGCGATTCCATACAAATGCAGGTGGATATTGATGAAACAAAAGCAAATAACTTTTTAATTCCACCACTTACTTTGCAGTTGCTAGTCGAAAATGCCATAAAGCATAATGCTGTTTCCACTAAAACGCCTTTACTCATCCATGTGTTTATTACAGAAGATACCCTTTCAGTTAGCAATAATAAAATAAGCAGGTCTTCAGTACAGCCGGGTACAGGTATGGGTTTGGAAAATATTATTAACCGGTTTACTTTACTCACAAATAAATCTGTACAAATAATAAATGAAGCCAATAATTTTACAGTACAATTACCGTTGCTAAAAAATAATGAATGACAAATGTTTTAATTATAGAAGATGAAGCACCAGCAGCAAAGCGTTTAGTCAAAATGATTCAGCAGCTTATGCCAGCCGCTGAAATTCATTGCTGCATCACTAGTGTAAAGGAAGGTATTGAATGGTTTATGAAAAATGATGAACCAGATCTTATTTTCTCTGATATACAATTAGCCGATGGTACAAGTTTTGAAATTTTTGCTATGGTTAAACCAAAATGCCCGGTAATATTTACCACAGCTTATGACCAGTACGCACTGCATGCCTTTAAGCTGAATAGTATTGATTATCTATTAAAACCCATTAAACAAAACGAATTACAAATTGCTATAGAAAAATTTAACGAACGAAAATCACCAGCATTGCCCGACATTAATAAGCTTTTGCAATCTTATGCTGCTCCCTTGTACAAGCAACGCTTTGTAATAAAATATGGCGAACATATCAAAACCATTCCTATTGAAGAAACGATGTATTTCTATACAGAAGACAAAGTAAATTTTTTAACTACCGCAGAGGGCCGCCGCTACGTCATTGATTTTAACCTTGATAGCCTCGAAACCATGCTCGACCCAAAAGTTTTCTTCCGCATTAACCGCCAGTTTATTATTTCTATTCATGCTATTACCGAAATGCTTGCACATAGTAAAAGCCGTGTGTATATTAAGCTAAAACCTACCTGCAAAATAGAAACCATCGTGAGTACTGAAAGATCTGCTGCTTTCAAAACCTGGCTGGGCAATTAGGGCCTTCCCGTTCAGCATTAAAAAAAACGGTTTCAGTCAGCTTTAGTTGTTTCCCTCTTTTTTGAGAAAGATATTTACATCATAAAACAACATAATTATGAAAAAAATAAATTTCTCTTTGCCACGCTTCTTCTACCTTTTTGCGATTGTAATTGCATCCCATGTATTACAATCATCATCATGTTCAAAGAACGAAGACCAATCAGTACTTACCGGTGATTATTCTGGTGGATGGCGGGTTTCAATGTACTTCGATAATTCAGATGAAACCTATAAGTTTACCGGCTATACATTTACATTTAACAATGCTGGTCAGCTTACAGCTACCAATGGCAGCAACACTGTAACCGGCACCTGGAGCACAGGTAGCAGTAAACTTAATATAAATTTTGGTACAACTCCAGTTTTCACCAAGCTCAACGACGATTGGCAAATAGAAGAAAAAACTGCCAGCAGCATTAAACTTAAAGATGACAACCCATCACGGATGGACAAACTACAGTTTACAAAATTGTAACCCCCTATATCCAATATCTATTATCCAAATTCCAACCTCCAATGTCCAAAACCACAAAAACAAAGCGACAAAAAGTTTACCCGTTTTAAATCCAAAATATCCTCTCAAAAGCCACATAGAAAAAAAAGATAGCATATCCATTTCAGTCGTTTTGTTTTCTAAAGCCGTAACACCCTATGTTACGGCTTTGTTGTTTTATAAGGATTATCTCATCACATTTTGTGTTTCAGCTATGTTATCTTAGCTTTGCAGCTATATCCGGGGCGGATTTGTTTATTGTTCAACCCCGGCAGTTTTTTCAAATTGAACTAATAAACGAAACACATCTCCCCTCTTCGGATTTGCTCATCGTTTATAAGTTTATTTTTTGGTAGCGGGCCTCACAGCTTTGGTCGTCATCGTTGTGTCACTCACTTCAACTTTTGGTTAATAATTAAACTTATTTGTATGGACAATCTAAGGAAGGCACTTCAAAAACGAATTCTAATCATTGATGGTGCTATGGGCACCATGATACAGCGCTATAAACTTACCGAAGAAGATTACCGCGGCGAAAGGTTCAAAGACTGGCATACAGACGTTAAAGGCAATAATGATTTGCTCAGCATCACGCAGCCACAAATTATAGAAGCCATTCATGAAGAATACCTGCAAGCCGGTGCCGATATTATTGAAACCAATACCTTCAGCAGCACTTCTATTGCACAGGCAGATTATGATATGCAATCTTTAGCGTACGAATTAAATGTAGCATCGGCAAAAACAGCCCGCAATGCTGCAGATAAATTCACCGCTGCCAATCCTACAAAACCCAGGTTTGTAGCTGGAGCCATTGGACCCTTGAATAAAACTTTATCGCTTTCGCCTGATGTAAATAATCCCGGTTTCCGAGCTGTGACCTTTGATGAAGTGGCAGCAGCATATTATGAACAAATAAAAGGTTTGATAGATGGTGGAGTAGATATATTATTAATTGAAACCATTTTTGATACGCTCAATGCCAAGGCCGCTATTTATGCTATTGCAAAATATAAGCGTGAGGCCCCCTCTAACTCCCCCGATGGGGGAGAAAGGCCGCCCATTGAGGTAATGATCAGTGGTACAATTACAGATGCCAGTGGCCGCACCTTAAGTGGGCAAACTCTTGAAGCTTTTTATGTTTCAGTGATGCATGCAAACCCTTTAAGTATAGGATTGAATTGTGCTCTTGGAGCGGCAGAAATGCGCCCTCACATTGAAGAATTATCTTCTATTGCATCTTGTTACACATCTGCTTATCCAAATGCTGGCCTGCCTAATGCCTTTGGTGAATATGATGAGCAACCCCATGAAACGGCACATATCATTGAAGAATGGGCAAAAGAAGGATTTGTAAATATTGTTGGCGGCTGTTGCGGCACCACACCTGACCATATAAAACATATTGCAGACGAAGTAGCTAAATATCAGCCCAGGGAATTGCCGGTGGAGGAAGGGGTTTTGTAAGAAAACATTTCCGAGACAGTGTCTCGGAAATTGAAAAAACTCAATGCAATGAACAAAATTACTTCCATACAGCTTTTTAAAAACATTAAATCACTTGTAGAAAATTCAAGGCGGGATTTATATGTTATTGCCAACACTACTTTATGCGAAACCTATTTTCATATAGGTAGAACAATTGTAGAATTTGAATTACAGGGTAGTGCAAAAGCGGTTTATGCAAAGCAGTCACTATTAAAAATATCAGGCAAACTTACTACAGTACTGGGTAAAGGGTTTTCTGTTGATAACCTCGAAAACATGCGTAAATTTTATTTGGTTTATAAAGATGACTACATAAAATTTATTAGTAAAAATCAAAAATCAGAGACAGTGTCTCGGAAATTGAAAACTGCCGCAAAGCCAGTATCCACAGGCATTATAAAATCCGAGACACTGTCTCGGAAATCTTCTCTTTCTCCGTTTAAGCTATCATGGTCGCACTATATTTTTCTTTCCAATATTGACAATACTACAGAAAGGAAATTCTATGAAATTGAATCCGTTTCAGAAAACTGGAGCTTAAGAGAATTAAAGCGGCAGTATGATAGTGCATTATATGAGCGGCTGGCATTAAGCCGCAATAAAGCTAAAGTAAAAGAATTAAGTAAAAAAGGCCATGTAATAGAAAAACCTGCAGATGCAGTAAAAGATCCTTATGTACTGGAGTTTTTAAATTTCAAAGAAAAAGAGTTTTACAGTGAACATGATTTGGAAGAAGCTATCCTTCAAAAATTAGCGCAGTTTTTATTAGAACTTGGTAAAGGTTTTTTATTTGTTGAAAGACAGAAAAAATTGACGCTTGATGGCGATAATTATAAAATTGACATGGTGCTTTATCACCGGATATTACGCTGTTTTGTTTTGATTGATTTAAAAATAGGCACACTTCAGCACAAGGACCTTGGGCAGATGATGATGTATGTAAATTATTATGATGAGGAACTGAAAGCTGCAGATGAAAATAAAACCATTGGAATAATTCTTTGTAAAAACAAAAAAGAAAGTACAATAAAGTACACGCTTGGAGGTGGGAACAAACAAATTTTTGCCAGCAAATACAAAATGTACTTCCCTGAAAAACAGATTCTGAAATTGCTAAAAGAACAGAAACCGTTTTAAACACAGCTGTTATTGATCGGAGCCACAATAATAATTGGAACACTGAGATTTAACCTGGGCAATTTCGAAAGAACCTAAAAAAAACAAATGAGTACTATACAACCATATTTACGACTAGCGGGCTTAGAACCCCTTATCATTCGCCCTGAAACAAATTTTGTAAACGTAGGCGAACGTACTAATGTAACCGGCAGTAAAAAGTTTGCCCGCCTAATTCGTGATAACAAATACGAAGAAGCCCTTTCCGTTGCACGGCAGCAGGTAGAAAACGGCGCACAGGTTCTTGATGTAAACATGGATGATGCACTCCTTGACGGTGTACAAGCAATGACAACTTTCTTAAACCTTCTACAGGCAGAGCCCGATATTGCACGCATACCAATAATGATTGACAGCAGTAAGTTTGAAATTATAGAAGCAGGTCTAAAATGTGTACAGGGTAAATGCATTGTGAATTCCATCTCCATGAAGGAAGGAGAAGAAAAATTTATTGAGCAAGCCTTCATCTGTAAAAGTTATGGTGCGTCAATAATTGTGATGGCCTTTGATGAAGTGGGACAAGCTGATACCAAAGAGCGTAAAGTTTCTATCTGCCACCGTGCATATAAAATACTGACAGAACAAGTTGGTTTCGCTCCACAGGAAATAATTTTTGACCCAAACATTTTTGCAGTAGCAACAGGTATAGAGGAACATAATAATTATGCAGTTGATTTTATAGAAGCAACGAGAGAAATAAAAGCCTTAATGCCATTAACTAAAGTTAGTGGCGGAGTAAGCAATGTATCATTTTCATTTCGTGGCAATGACCATGTAAGGGAAGCCATACATAGTGTGTTTCTTTACTATGCTATCAAGGCCGGGATGGATATGGGCATTGTAAACGCAGGCCAGTTGGTGATTTACGATGAAATAGAACCTAAGCTGAAACAACTTTGTGAAAATGTATTACTCAATAGAAATAATGATAATAACGAGGCTACTGAAAGTCTTATTCAATTTGCAGAATCGGTAAAAGCTAAGGGAAAAGAAAATATCAAAGATGAAAGCTGGAGATTTGAACCGGTTGAAAAAAGATTAAGTCATTCCCTTGTAAATGGCATTACCGATTATATAGATGCCGACACAGAAGAAGCAAGGCAAAAATATCCCAAGCCTCTTGATGTAATTGAAGGTCCGCTGATGGATGGAATGAATATAGTTGGTGACTTGTTTGGTGCCGGCAAAATGTTCTTACCACAGGTAGTGAAGAGTGCCAGGGTAATGAAAAAAGCCGTAGCCATTCTTACACCCTACATTGAACAGGAAAAACAGGACCGCAAAGATGCCCACCTTGCCGCAGGAACGGTAAATGAAGAATCTGCCGGCGCTGCAAAAATATTACTGGCCACTGTAAAAGGTGATGTACATGATATAGGAAAAAATATTGTAGGTGTTGTGTTGGGTTGTAATGGTTATGATATTATTGACCTGGGCGTAATGGTGCCCACCGACAAAATCCTGGAAACGGCAATCAGAGAAAATGTGGATATAATTGGATTAAGCGGACTGATAACCCCATCATTGGATGAGATGGTGCACG
>JBDSYV010000014.1:0-12204 GCA_040110925.1 Ferruginibacter sp.
TCTTCATTGCTCAATCCTAACCTGTCTGCCCGCATTTTTATTTGCTGGTCACTTTCTTCTCCGCTTATATATAATGTAGTTATACCTTTTAATTGTAAACCTATCTGCAAAAACAAGGTTGATTTTCCAATGCCTGGTTCACCGGCAACCAGTACAATACTACCTCCTACAATTCCGCCACCAAGTACACGATTCAATTCCACATCAGTTGTGAGTATTCTTTTTTCCTCTGCACTGCTCACATCATTTATGGCAATGGTTTTTAAATTTGCCAGTCCACTGAAATCTTTCCATTCTTCTTTTGCGGGTTTGTCATTGCCTTTTACAATTACTTCTTCTACAAATGTATTCCACTGATTACATGAAGGACATTTGCCCGACCATTTTGCAGATTCGTATCCACAGTTCTGGCAAAAAAAAGCTGATTTGGTTTTACTCATGTTATAAAAGTAATGGCAAAATTCAAAAGAAAAAGAAGAAAAAAAGACGGCAATGCATTAATGATTTTGTAATGGCCCTGCTATTAAAAAAACGGGTGTGAGATTTTTACAAAGTAAAAGGGCCAAACATTTCTGTTGGCCCTTTGTACTTACTAACCCATTAAATTCTATTGCTAAATTACAAATTGCCACCACATAAAAAAATCTTTTTTTTTCAACGCAGATAATTTTCCATTGTATAAGGCTTGTTAAAAGCACTTCAATTGGTAAGGCTTAAATCATTAATTGCTAAGTAGTTACAGTTAAAATTTATCTCGCGGATTTATGCCTTTAATGAACTTTTAATAAAAAATTAAATTATTTTTAATTTGGTTTATAAAATAAACTACTCTATGTTTGTAATAAATTTACAAGATATGAAATGGGTCGGCATCATCATTTTTTTATTACTAACATTTAATGTAAAGAGCCAGTTAATTATTCAGGGCATAGTGAATGATTTTAAAGAAAAACCGCTTAAAGCTGTGAACGTATTAATAAAAAATAGTTATGATGGCGCAACAACTGATAGCCTGGGAAGGTTTTCTTTTACAACTTTTGAAAAAGGGGTTCAGGTTTTAGAAGCTACACTTGCTGGTTATAGCATATATCAAAAAAATATTCTACTTGATAAGCCTATAACGGGAATAAAAATAAATATTAAGGAGTTGATAACAGAGTTGAATGCTGTAGTAATTACGGCTGGAACATTTGAGGCGAGCGACCAGAAAAAGTCAACAGTCCTTAATTCTATAGATATTGTAACTACAGCAAGCGCAAATGCTGATATAACGGCTGCTATAAAAACTTTGCCCGGTACGCAGCAGGTAGGTGAGACAGAAGGCTTGTTTGTAAGGGGCGGCACAGCAGGAGAAACCAAAACTTTTATTGATGGAACCCTGGTAAACAATTTCTTTTATAGCAGCCAACCCGGCCTTGCGCAAAGGGGAAGGTTCAATCCTTTTCTTTTTAAAGGAACCGTGTTTAGTGCAGGTGGATATTCAGCCTTGTATGGCCAGGCGCTATCCTCAGTATTATTACTTGAATCAATTGATTTGCCGGAAAGAAGTTCAGCTGACCTTGCTATTTCCTACCTGGGTGTAGGTGGCGGCCTTCAGCATCTTGCAAAAAATAAAAAATCATCCTGGGGAATATCTTATAATTATACAGATTTAAGACTTGTCTATAACCTTGTGAAGCAAACCCCCGATTATTTTAATGTTCCAGTGCTTCATGGAGGAGATGGCAATTTCAGAATTAAGACAAAAAATGGCATGCTGAAATATTATGGTACAATGAGCAGTACAAACGTTGGCTTTAGGTATGCCGATATTGATTCAGCAGGAATGAAAAATGCATTCACCCTAAAGAATTTGAATACTTACCAAAACATATCATGGAAAGAAAGACTTGGAGCTGGATACCGATTGCAGGCTGGCGCATCTTATAGTACCAATAAAGATGAACTAGGCGGGCAATGGCAGGATGAAAATAATATGAAGCAATCCTCCAATCTTCCCTGGCATATTAATAAAAACTTTGGAGTGAATGTAAAAGGACATTATGCTAATGCAAAAATAGTGATGGAAAAAAAGTTATCTGGCCTCAATGCCCTGCGTGCAGGAACAGAATATAATTATAGTAAGGAAAATACTCTTTATACTCGTTATGATAGTTCACAATTATACGCATCGGTACCAGAAAACCTGCTGGCTTTTTTTGCCGAATCAGATTTCTATTTAAGTAAAAACCTTGCTGCAAAAATCGGGATAAGAACTGAGCATTCAACCATACTGGATAAATGGAACGTGGCTCCTCGTTTATCGCTAGCTTATAAATTTAAAGACAATAGCCAGGCTTCATTTGCTTATGGTCTATTTTATCAGAATCCGGAGAAAAAGTATTTTCCTGCATCCACTATACTTGATTATACGCAGGCACAACATTTTATACTTCAATATCAAAAAATTAAAGAAGGCAGAATTTTTAGAACAGAATTTTTTTATAAAAAATATAATAACCTGGTGAAAACAAATACCAGCCAGGGAAGGGAAACCGCATTAAACAATAGTGGCTATGGTAATGCAAAAGGCGTGGAGATTTTCATAAGGGATAAAAAAACCATTAAAAATGTAGATTATTGGATTTCCTATTCTTACCTGGATACTAAAAGAGATTTTCAAAATTACCCAACCAGTATTGAACCAGCTTTTGCAGCAAAACATACCGCCTCGTTAGTTGTAAAAAAGTTTGTAACCAAATTGAAAACGATGGTTAATGGCTCCTATAGCATTGCCAGCGGCAGGCCTTACTATAATATTCGCTATGATAATAATACCGGTAAGAATAAAATATATGATGAAGGCCGAACTCATGGGTTCAATAGCATGAGTTTTAGCTTAAATTACCTGCCTAATATCGGGAAGACTGATGCCAAAAAGTTTACTGTATTTGTTTTTTCTATTACCAATGTGCTGGGGACCAATAATATTTTTACCTATAATTATTCTTACGATGGCCAGGTAAAGCAGGCCGTACAACCGCCGTCGAAAAGGTTTTTTTACCTGGGCTGTTTTTTAAGTTTTGGAATTGACCGTACACAGGATGCAATTAATAACAATCTATAAACTAACAATTATGACATCAAACAATTTATCTGAAGAACAAAAAGACCAGCAGTTATGGCGTATTGCAAAAAAACGAGCTGCGTTTAAAAAACATTTATCAACCTATTTAATTGTAAATGCATTTTTATGGGGTATTTGGTTTTTTACTGACGGGCGCACATACGGTGGATTTATGCCATGGCCAGCCTGGGCATCGTTAGGATGGGGTATAGGGCTGGCCTTTAATTATGCAGCGGCTTACCACAATACCGATATTGAAAATACAGACCGAGAATACCAGAAATTAAAAAACAAACAATCTTAAAAATACAAAAATGAAAAAATTACTAATTACACTTTTCCTGGTAAGTTTTATGCAGATGGGTTGGGCCCAATCTGATAAATATATTTCAGCCATGAAAAAAAATCTCAGCATGATGGATACAGCAAAAGGGCCTGATGTAAATATAATACTGGCCAATAATTTTGAAAGAATTGGCGAGGCTGAAAAAACGCAATGGCTGCCCTATTATTATGCATCATTGTGTACAGTGATAAATGCCTTTGGAGAACAGGATAAAAGTAAAGTGGATATGCTTGCAGATAAAGCCAGCGATTTAATTGATAAGGCAGAAAAGCTTTCAGAAAATAATTCTGAAATATTTGTGATAAAGAGTATGATCGCTACTTCAAGAATGATGGTAGATCCCCAAAGCCGTTGGATGAAATATGGCCCGGTATCGGCAGAGAATATTCAGAAAGCAAAACTTGCAGATAACACCAATCCAAGGCCTGTTTACCTTGAAGGACAATCAAAATTTTATACACCAGCGGCAATGGGCGGAGGAAAAGAAGCGGCCAAACCTTATTTTGAAAAAGCAGTGATGATGTATGAAAATTTTAAACCTGCAACAGATATAAGTCCAAACTGGGGAAAGGGGCAGGCTGCTCAGTTTTTATCCATGAGTAATTAATGCAGCAATACTAACTAACCGCTTTCAAAAAAAATATAAACATGGATAATGATTCATTTTCACCGGCTGATAGTTTGCAACTAATCAGGTCTATGATTGAAAAAACCAGGCAGGAATTTTCTGACAACAGTATTTATTTCCTTGTTTGGGGATGGGGTGCAATTATTGGTTGCATCGGGCAATTTATTTTGAAAGTAGTTTATCAGTATCCTTATCACTACAGGATCTGGTTTATCACTTTTATCTGCCTGGCCATAACTATAGGCCTTGGCATACGCCGCAAACAGCAGCAAAAAGTAAAAACCTATGTAGGTGAAAGTATGGGCTACTTATGGAATGGCATGGGTATAAGCTTTTTTACCGCAAGCATAATTTTTATGGAGATTGGCTGGCAATATTGTTTCCCTTTCTTCATATTATTCTATGGCCTTGGCACTTTTGTATCAGGTAAAATACTGCAGTATAAGCCATTCGTGTATGGTGGCCTTGTGGCTTTTTCGCTTGCTATAGCAGCAGCATGGTCACCTTATGATTATCAGATGTTGATTGCAGCACTTGCTTTGCTGGTAAGTTATATTATTCCAGGGCATATGTTACAAAACAGGTATCGAAAGACAAACAGGATAAAAAATTCTAATACTTAATTTCTTTTTTTATGATAAATGAAAATGAAAACCTCATAAACGAAGAGGAAAAACTTTCCAACCAGCAAAGTCTTGAAATCATTCACAAAATGATCAGCCAGGCCAGGAACCAGGTTACTAATGATGGTAATGAATGGATAATCTGGGGAACTTTGATTTTTCTTGCCTCTGTTACAACCTATATATTAATAGAGATACAGTATTCAGTAACTTTCCTTGGGTGGAATATATTCGGCTTGATCGCAATTCTTATGCTGAGTTACCGGTTAATTAAACGTAAGCCATCACAGGTACGTACCTATCTTGGAGACCTGCTTAAACTTTTCGATGTTGGGTTCATCATTTGCATGCTTATTATCATTTTTTCTATCAATGTAGCCGTAAGCCCTAATGCCGGCTTTGGATACTTGCTGATGATCTATGCCTTCCTGATGCTGATACAAGGAGGTGCAATGAAATTTAAGCCGCTGATAATTGGTGCAGTAATAAACTGGATTGGAGCCCTGGCAATTTTTTACAATAAAGAATTTAAATATGACATGCTGATTACCGCAGGAGCTGTATTATTTGGTTATATCATACCAGGATTAATTCTCAGGTCACAATCAAGGAAAAGTAAAAAAATAACAACAGGAGATAATAATGGAGTTTAAAGAACTGGATCCCATATTGCATTCACAACTACGGTTAGCCGTGGTAAGCTTGCTGATAACAGTGAAGGAAGCTGAATTTACTTTTATTAAAGAAAAGACTGCATCTACTGCCGGAAACCTTAGTGTACAACTGAATAAATTAAAAGATGCCGGATACATTGATATTACCAAACAGTTTAAAGATAATTATCCTCTAACCCTTTGTAAAATTACTTCCAAAGGCATCGAAGCATTTGAACATTATGTAGAAGCATTACAATCTTACATGAAGCCGGGAGGATGAGTTGGTAAGTGATAAGTTGACAGATGATAGTTGAAAGTTATTATCAACATCAAACTCTAATCACTAAACTCCTAAACCTCTAAACAAGTAACAAATCAGTTTTCATCAAGTGGTATTCTTTCATCTACAGCATTGGCCACTACGTTTGCACTCATTTTGTTGAGTGGGTTTTTATATTGCTCTTTAATTTCGTTGCGCATATTTATTATATCTACACAGGTGAAAATAGCCTGCCTGAATGAAGATTCATCTGCTATTCCTTTACCCGCAATATCAAAGGCTACACCATGATCTGGTGAGGTTCTTACCACATCCAGCCCGGCTGTATAGTTTACACCTTCTCCAAAAGCAAGTGATTTAAACGGTACTAAACCCTGGTCATGGTACATTGCTAATACAACATCAAATTTATTATACATACCCCTTGCAAAAAATGCATCAGCAGCATATGGGCCAAAACAAAATATATCCTTTTGTTTTGCTTCTTTTATAGCCGGTTTAATAATGTCTTCTTCTTCTTTGCCCACAAGTCCCTCATCGCCAGCATGAGGGTTTAAACCTAGCACAGCTATTTTTGGTTTATTAATACCAAAATCTTTTTTTAGGCTTTCATTAATTATTTTCAGCTTACTTATAATGTTTTCTTTTGTAATGTGCTTTGCCACTTCATTAATCGGTATATGTTCAGTTAGCACAGCCACTTTCATATTATCGGCCACCATCATCATGGCCACATCTGTAGCACCAAATAATGCTTTAAGGTATGGCGTATGACCTGTATAGCTAAAGGCCTCTGCCTGTATATTTTTTTTATGTAACGGGGCAGTAACAAGCCCCTGCAACTTACCTGATTTCAAAGCTTCCGCGGCTACTGTAAGACTAATAACTGCATATTTTCCACCTGCATCAGTTAATTGGCCGGGGTTGATGCTTATTTCTTCTTCCCAACAATTGAATAAATTAACCTGTTTAGTATTCATACGGCTGCTGTCCTTAACGGTCATAAAACTGAAATTAATATCAGGAACAGATTTCCGGTAAAAATTAATCAGTTTATTATTTGCAAACATTACAGGTGTACATATTTCGGAAATCCGGATATCAGACAGTGTTTTAATAATTAGTTCTGTACCTATTCCATTGATATCACCGCAAGTAAAACCTATTATAGGTTTATTTTCAGCATTTGTTATCATTATTCAATAATATTTTTGCAAAAATAATGTATAGTTTTCTTTATGGCTTTGTAGTATTTATAAAGAATCAATTAAATAGGTCGCAAAACTACTTCAGGTTAATACAATAATTTAAAATTATTATTTGAATTGGGTTGTTACAACACAATAAAATGAAATTTGTATCGTATTATAGGCGCTTCATTTCGTAATAAGATGGTGAATATATTGTTCTGGCAAATCCAAAACGAAAGATGAATGCAGATAATTTTTACTGGGCCTATAAAAAAGTTTACCCATAAACCACTATACAGCAAACCAAAAAAGACCCTCCCAATGCGGAGGGTTTTTCATGTAATTTTGTAATGTGTACACCATAAAAAAATCCCTTGGCCAGCATTTTCTAAAAGATGAATCTATAATTGACAAAATTGTTGCTGCGCTTATGCAACATTCATTTACACAATTACTTGAAGTAGGCCCTGGCGCCGGAGCGCTCACCAAAAACCTATTACGCATAAAAGATATTCAGTTTAAAACAGTAGAACTTGATGATGAAAAAATAGGTTTCCTATTGAAAAAATTCCCAGCACTTCAGGGCAACCTTATCCATACAGATTTTTTAAAAATGCAAAAACCTTTTGAGGGTTCATTTATAGTTATTGGTAATTTTCCCTACAATATTTCCACCCAGATACTTTTTAAGATTCTGGATTGGAAAGATGAAGTTCCTGTTATTATTGGAATGTTTCAAAAAGAAGTAGCTCAGCGGGCTGCGGCTAACCCCGGTTCCAAAACCTTTGGTGTATTAAGTGCATTGATACAGCCTTATTACGATATTGAATATTTATTTGATGTGCCGGCAGAGAGTTTTAATCCTCCACCGAAAGTTGTGAGTGCCGTTATAAAACTTACTCGCAAACAATATGCATTAAATGTAAAATCTGAAAGGGCGTATTGGGTATTGGTAAAAACTGCTTTTAACCAGCGCCGCAAAACAATGCGCAATGCAGTAAAAAGCTTATTCGCCGCAGAAGTATTGAAGGATGAAATTTTTGCAAGAAGGGCAGAAACTCTGAGTATTGAAGAATTTGCTGCATTAACCCACCGAATGTCATAATGAAAATATTTTTTTTATGTATTTGTGTTCCGTTGGCAATTACTGCTTGCTATACTCCCCGCTATGTTTATAGCCCTGCGGCGCAAAATGTACCTACCCTTACAAAGAAAGGTGATATAAATTTCACGGCATATTATTCTACCTCCTTTGCTATTAAAAGTAAGGATGCTACAAATAATATTAAAGTAAAAAATTCTGGTGCAGATGTACAGGTAGCCATAGCCTTTAATAATCATTGGGCCGCACAGGCAGCATATTTTACAAGGAAGGAAACAAACGATGGAAATTACCAGTCCATAACCGATAGTGCAGTAATAAACTACAAGAGGGATGCTTTTGATGCCGGGATAGGTTATTTTACGCCATTACCTGGAAGGGTTAACAGTTACTTCCAGGTTTTTGTGGGACTTGGCACTGGTAATTACAATTTTACTGATGAAGGAAGAAACCTCAATGGTTTTAGCTACAGTCGCTTTCATAAAGCGAAAGCATTGAAATGCTATTTTCAACCTGCAATTATGCTTTGGCCCTCAAAAAATTATTCAACAGCTTTTTCCTCACGTTTTACTTTAATAAAATTTCAAAATATAAAAACCAGTTATAATTTCACTGAATTAAATAATTATAAATTAGATAGTATAGCTGTTTCCTCAACCATTTTCTGGGAGCCTGCATTAACAAATAACATAAGTTTTAAACACTTGCCGGGTATTCAAATTCAAATGCAGGCAGGGTTTGCATTTTTGCTTACCAGGCATTTTGTTGATTCCCGGCCCTTCAATTTTTCGTTGGGATTGAATGCAGAGTTGCAAAAAATATTTAAAAGGAAAGGAAAAAGCTAAGCAAAGCTGTTAATAGGTTTAAGCTTAAATTTGCGGCCAGGAATAAGCCATACTTGGAAAAAATAATTTATAAAAGAAGGTTCCTCCTTATGCCTAAATTTAATAAGAACTAATGAGTGAAGTTTCTGAAAGTAAAATAAGAATTGTTACCGCAGCAGCTTTGTTCGACGGGCATGATGCAGCCATAAATATTATGCGTCGTATCCTTCAAAGCAAGGGAGCCGAGATCATTCATCTTGGTCATAACAGGAGCGTAGCAGAAATTGTAGAATGTGCAATTGAAGAAGATGCTCAGGGCATAGCCATTACAAGTTACCAGGGCGGCCATACTGAGTTTTTTAAATACATGAAAGACCTGCTTGATGAAAATGGTTGCGGGCATATAAAAATTTTTGGTGGCGGAGGAGGCACAATTCTGCCTTCTGAAATAGAAGAATTACATCAATATGGGATCACCCGCATTTACAGCCCGGACGATGGCCGGACAATGGGGCTGGAAGGAATGATAGAAGATTTACTGAAACAGTCGGCCCCCCCGCCCCCCGAAGGGGGATGTACTCCGGGAACCTCACAATTAAATGGGCGCTTTGCATTAGGTGAGGAAAGGGATATAAAAAAAATTGCAAGAGCAATCACCCTTGCAGAAAATGGAGAAGATATTCAAAATTATATTTACGAATTAAGTAAAGCATCAGAAAAAATAAAGGCTTCACAAAATCCCCCCTTGGGAGGTGGGGGGGCAGTCCTCGGCATCACTGGCACCGGTGGTGCAGGCAAATCATCAGTGACTGATGAAATTGTACGCAGGTTTTTGAATGCGTATACAGATAAAACTATTGCCGTAATTTCTGTTGATCCCAGCAAGAAAAAAACGGGTGGCGCATTGCTTGGTGATAGAATCAGGATGAATGCAATTTCATCTTCACGGGCCTACATGAGAAGTCTTGCAACAAGAGAAGCTGATAAAGCCTTGAGTCCTCATGTGAAGGAAGCAATCAATATCTGCAAGGCCGCTGCATTCGATTTTATTATTTTAGAAAGTGCAGGCGTTGGCCAGAGCGATGCATCTATCCTTGATTTTTGTGATGTAAGTATGTATGTGATGACACCTGAATATGGGGCTCCTTCACAATTAGAAAAAATTAATATGCTTGATTATGCAGATGTAGTTTGTATAAACAAGTTTGATAAAGCCGGTGCCCTTGATGCTTTGCATGATGTACGAAAACAATATAAGCGCAATCATGCTTTGTGGACAGCAAAGGATGAAGAACTGCCCGTGGTTGGCACCATTGCCGCACAGTTTAATGATACAGGTGTAAATGAGTTGTTTGAAAGGCTGATGGAAAAGATTGCAGAAAAAACAGGGGTAAAATTTCATGGAGAAATTGAACATCATGTGCATTTAAAAGATACATCAAGCCAATCAACTATAATACCTCCAAAAAGAGTAAGATATTTGTCTGAGATAGTGGAAACCATAGAGGAATATGATAAATGGGTAGTAGAGCAGGCTTCCACGGCAAGTATGCTTTATAAATTGAAAGGAGCTGCCACTCTTGTAAAGGAAGGCAGCCTTACGAAAGCAATTCAACAAACGGAGGAAGCATTAGACAAGGCTAATAAAAAATTATTAGATAGCTGGGCGGCCACACGGGAGCGATACTCTAAAGAATTTTACGAGTTCACCGTTCGTAATAAAGTTATCAAGCAGCCGCTGACTTATAAAAGTTTGTCTGGTACTGTTCTTTCAAAAGTTTACTTACCCCGTTACAATGATTGGGGCGATATTTTAAAATGGCAATTGCAGGAAAATGTTCCGGGCGAATTTCCATTTACGGCAGGTGTGTTTCCCTTAAAAAGAGAAGGCGAAGATCCTACACGTATGTTTGCAGGAGAGGGCGGGCCGGAAAGAACTAACCGCCGTTTTCATTATGTAAGCCTTGGGCAGCCAGCAAAGCGCCTAAGTACTGCGTTTGACAGTGTAACCCTTTATGGGGAAGACCCCGCATACCGTCCTGATATTTATGGTAAGGTGGGAAATAGCGGTGTAAGTATTGCTTCTGTTGATGATGCAAAAAAGCTATATAGTGGCTTTGACTTATGCGATCCTAAAACTTCGGTAAGCATGACCATTAACGGGCCTGCACCAATACTGCTTGCATTTTTTATGAATGCGGCAATAGATCAGCAATGTGAAAAATATATAAAGGAAAATAACCTGGCTGAAACGGTAAATAAAATTATAGAAGATAAATACGACATTAACTCATTGCCCAAATATATCGGAACAGATTTTCAACCTGTGTCCCCTTTTGAAGGAAGTTTTACCGGGGCATTACCTGTAGGCAATGATGGCTTGGGATTGAGGTTGCTTGGGTTGAGTGGAAAAGATGTGTTACCTGCTGAGCTATATGAGCAAATTAAAGCTAAAGCATTAGCAACCGTAAGAGGTACTGTGCAGGCAGATATATTAAAAGAAGACCAGGCACAAAACACTTGTATTTTTTCTACTGAATTTGCGCTAAAACTTATGGGCGATGTGCAGGAATATTTTATAAAAAAGAAAGTACAGAATTTTTACAGTGTAAGTATTAGTGGTTATCATATTGCTGAAGCGGGCGCTAATCCTATAACACAGCTTGCTTTTACTTTATCTAATGGATTTACTTATGTGGAATATTATCTCAGCCGCGGCATGAACATTGATGATTTTGCACCCAATCTTTCTTTCTTTTTTAGCAATGGGATGGACCCGGAATACAGTGTGATTGGAAGAGTGGCACGCCGGATTTGGGCCAAGGCTATGAAGTATAAATACAAAGCCAATGACCGGAGCCAGAAATTAAAATATCATATTCAAACCAGTGGCCGCAGCCTGCATGCACAGGAAATAGATTTCAATGATATACGTACAACACTTCAGGCATTGTATGCTATTTATGACAACTGTAATTCTTTGCACACTAACGCCTACGATGAAGCCATTACCACCCCGACCGAGGAAAGTGTTCGCAGGGCAATGGCTATTCAACTGATTATTAATCGTGAATTGGGAACAGCGAAAAATGAAAACCCTAACCAGGGCTCTTTCCTCATTGAAGAGATGACTGACCTGGTGGAACAGGCCGTGCTGGCTGAGTTTAATCGCATCACAGAGCGGGGCGGCGTACTGGGCGCCATGGAAAGGATGTATCAACGCAACAAAATACAGGAAGAGAGTTTGTATTATGAAACTCTGAAACATACTGGTGAATACCCCATAGTGGGTGTAAATACATTCCTCAGTAAAAAAGGCTCTCCCACCATTTTACCTACAGAAGTTATCCGCAGCACTACTGAAGAAAAAGAACAGCAAATCAAAACGCTTGATGCGTTTAAACAGCGCCATGCCGGTAAAAGCGAAGCCATGCTTAAACAGCTTCAAC
>JBDSYV010000015.1:0-5084 GCA_040110925.1 Ferruginibacter sp.
GATGATGGCTCGCCGGATGTGGAGACTTCTATACAACTGGTAAAGGGTCTGAAAGCATTAGGGATCAGCCGTTCTATTGCCACGCCGCATATCATTGGCGATATGTACCGCAATGATGCTGACAGTATTTTTGGTGCACAGCAATCACTCCAATCTGCATTGGACAAAGAAGGGATTGTATTTGAACTTAGTGCAGCGGCAGAATACATGCTCGACAATTATTTTTTTGAACTGCTGGATAATAAGGCCATCATGCTTACGGTAAAAGATAAATTATTGCTTACTGAATTTTCCTATTCAGCCATGCCTTCATACCCGGAGAAAATGAGTTTTGCTATTATTACAGAAGGCTATACTCCCATACTTGCCCACCCGGAGCGATATGGCTATTATCACCGTGACCATAGTTTTTATCACAGGCTTAAAGACCTGGGCTTCCTGCTGCAGGTTAATTTACTCTCCCTTACCGGCTATTATGGCAAAGAAGTGGCTGCCGCCGGCCGGTATATCCTTAAAAATGATCTCGCTTCATTTGTAGCCACTGATCTGCATCACCATCGCCATCTTGATGCATTGATACATTTTTCCCAACAAAAAGATTGCTCTGAATTATTTAAAGCTAAGAAATGGAATGAAGAGTTTGAGTAGGCAGTGGGCAGTAGGCAGTGGGCAGTCTGCAGTGGGCAGTCTGCAGTGGGCAGTCTGCAGTGGGCAGTAGGCAGTGGGCAACGAAATGAAGAATTTTATGAATATGCTATTATAAAAATTTTCCTGGGTTTTGTATCATATAACCTAACAATTTTCCAACTTCATTATTTTTTGAAATAAGATCTTCATATAAATTATTAGGTAAATAATTACAATCTAAAGAGAACTTTAACCATATGCCGGTTTCAGTATTTTCTGCATCACAATCAGTTAGTTTACTTAAAAAATGAGCTGGATATCTACGCTTTCTGTAGGCCTCTCCAAGATTAACACAAACGGAGCGTGAGGATCGTCTGATCTGATCAATTAAACTAAATTTTTCTTCTGAAGGAAATTGTTTTGTTAGGTGAAATATTTCCATTGCAAGTGCATGAGCTTTTTGAAAAACAACAAGATCTTTATAATCGCTCATTTTAATTAATTTACTTCGTAAGAATTGACTTCCTAAAAAAGAGTTGGGTAAATAATGACGTCCGACCACTGACGACCGATCACTGACGACCGACAACCGACGACTGACAACTGCCAACTGCCGACTGCAGACTGCCGATTGACCTCCGACCACTGACAACCGACCACTGCCAACTGCCAACTGCCGACTGCAGACTGCCTACTGCCAACTATCATCTAAATCCTGTACTACCTCATCAAAACCGTTGTACCCTTGCGCTGGTGCACCTTTCCATCTACATCCGTTGCCTCAATTATCCACACTACGGTTTGCATTTCCTGCAACTGGTTATTCACCCTGCCATCCCATCCCGGCCTGTCGTTTTGCATGGTAAATAATAATCGGCCCCAACGATTATAAACAGAGAAATAGTTTACCGATTTAAATCCCATCAACAGCGGTCTTAAGAAATCATTTTTCCCATCGCCCCCGGGTGAGAATACAGTAGGTACATAAATTTCAATTTTTTTATGTGTCTTAACCACCTGGGTATCTACAGTTACGCAGCCTGCCGGTGTGGTTAATGTAATACTATAGGTCTGCGGATTTAGTGAACGGAAGTTAGGTGTATAGCTTTTATAGTTATCAAGGCTGGTAGCAGGGTTCCAAACTACAGTGGTACCTATCGGCCTGGCTTTTAAAGGCTCAGGAAAATTCATAACAGCATCTATCAATGGGTAAATAATACCGGGTACAGGTGCTTCAATGTTTACAGGTAATTCTTTTGTCTTAGTCACCATCGGGCATTGGGTAACAGAAAGTTTAATGGTATAATCACCTGCTGCCGGGTAACGATACACCGGGTTTGGATCAGTGCTCGTTTGGCCATTACCGAAATCCCATAGGTAATTGATAGGGTCTGCAGTGGTAACTTCTGTTTTATTAAGTAATGTCAGTGGAAGATTTAAACAAACGGATTTAACATTGAAATCTGCCTCAGGTGTAGGGAAGATCTTTACATTGGTGAATGCGCTATCCCTGCAGCCATCGCTGGTTTGCTTCAGCAATTTAATATTATAGCTGCCGGGAGCAGCATATTTATAATTGACATTAGGGCTGGTAAGAACAATACCATCCCCCATGTACCAGGTATAACTTGTTCCTGCAGGTGTATAGCCCATATCCGTAAATACAAAGTCATGGTCAGAAAAACATTGCGTGGTATTGTTGCTGGTCATTGAGGCTACAGGTGAATCAAAAACATCAATATGCCGGATGCCGGTTGTTAGCGAACAGCCGCCATTGGTGAATACACTGGCCTTATAATCACCCGTCTGTGTTACATTATAATTCGTTCCATGTGCGCCTGTAATGGCTACATTGTTTCTGTACCATTGTATGCTGTCATGAAAGGCCACAACAAGTACAGCAGTCTGTCCGGTGTTGGAGCAAAAAGATGTGGGGCCTAGCAATGTAAGGGCATTATTGACAACATCTACCGTCACATCTACAGTATCCTTTGTCACACAACCTCCTCCCTGGTTGTTTACTGTCAGGATATAACGGGTTGTAACGAGTGGTGCAGCAATGGGATTTGAAATATTTGGATTATTAAGCCCTGTGGCTGGCCACCAGCTGTATACAAAAGTTTCCCTGGAAGGACCGCCAATTTGTACCGGTGCACCTGAACACGAAAACCTGTCAGGGCCAGCATTTGCTGTTACAGTAAGGCTATCCTGGAGTTCTGAAGTTAGTGTATCCATGCAGCCGTAACCGTTATATGGTGTAAGCTCCACTTTAAGATTAGTGCCTGCGGGTGGTGGAGGGTTAAGTCGAAGTGTTTGAGTTGTACCAAGCACCTGGGTAAAATTAGCATTAAACCATTTATAATTCTGGTAACCATAGGGTGCAACAACATTTATGGCTGTATCATCGTGGCAGTAAGTGGCCCCCAGGAAAGTGCTGCTGCATTCTGATTTTACATCTACATAGGCATAACCAAAGTGCCCGCCTAGTGTACAATCACCAGTCTTAAAAAACAATTGTATGGTCTTGCCTGCTTTGCCATCCAGGTTAATGGAAGTAGCGGACCAGTCCTTAAACCAAACCTGTACGCCAACTGGCGAGAGCGTAAAACCCGGTAATGCGGAGGTAGCAACAAATGAAAATGAAGAGCAACCAATAGTGGTATTATCCGTGATATTTTTTATTTCGATCTGCAGGCGTGGCTGTTGAAATTCAGGGTGCCCGGGATCCTGGAACACTACAGCATAATAATAAATGAGGCTAAATTTATCTGAGGTTGCTGGAATTGTAAATGTATAAGATACGCCTTCTGCCTGGGCATTGGTAGCAGAGTTACCTAATTTAATAGAATGGCCACTTCCATTGGGACAGTTTTTAGGAAATTGTCCATATTCATCAAGCCCGTTTCCTGGAACTGCATTAAGCATCAGGTGCTGGTTATTATTTGGAGCAGACGGATTTAGTCTTAATTCATTATTACCACCAATGGCCAAAGCGTTTCCTGTCCAGCATTGCCAGTTTATAAAAGTACCTGTTTCAAAATCCAGGTTGGGAGGGCACTGTCCAATTACCCGGAGAGATATAAATAAACTGATAACCAGCAAACTAAAAAGCGGGGAAAGTAAATTTTTTGTCAAAACAGGGTATTTATTTTGGTGCAGAAAGTGAAGGTACTAAATAATGGTTTCTGGAGCAATAGTCAGGATACCAAAATACATAGCCGGTAGTGATTAGAAACAAAATTGCAATAAACGTCCGCTATAGGATCAGATCAATGGCCATAGGCCTGTATACAAAAAGCCGGGATGAACTTAACAATGCTTTGGCATGATAATTAAAAGATTGGCTGGAATTTTAAATTTTAAACTGATAAGGCCTTGTATGAAAAGAATTTTTGTAATTAGTGTTGTGGTTCTATGCGGTTTTGCCCAGCATTTATCCGCTCAAACCAATATTTCCTCGCAGGAGTACATAACGTCAGTGGGCGTGAAGTTTTTCCCGGGAGCAGTAACAGTAAAACATTTTTTAAATGAAAAAGGGGCTATTGAAGGCCTGGGATATTTCTATAAGAAGGGTGGTCGAATTACCGGGCTTTATGAATTTCATTGGGATATTCCAAATGCCGCTGGTCTAAAATGGTATGCCGGGCCGGGGGCACATGTGGGTTTTTATAGTGCAAGCTATGGTGGAGGAAGCAGTGTGGGTATTGATGGAGTGATTGGCCTGGATTATAAATTTTTAGGGGCTCCCATTAACGTGTCCCTTGACTGGCAACCTTCTTTTGAATTTGGTAGTAGCAATGGAGAAGGGTTCGCTGGCAACTGGGGTGGCCTTGCAATCCGTTATGTATTTTAATGCGGTTAGATGAAAGTGAAAGTTAAGAGGCAGTTTTACACGTAATGTATTTTCACACAACGCTGACAACGGAAACAAAGTGCACTAAGTGATATGGGGATCAACATTATTTTTTCGTGGTTTACTTTGTAGTCGTGGTTTCTTTGCGTGAAATTTTTCTTTTAAGGCAGCCTGTTTACTTTTAATGAATGCCTTATTTTTGCGCCCCTGATGAAGAAAAGGATTACCTCCATACTTGATATATTTTATCCCCCCTTCAGGTCACTAATGCCCTTGCAAACATTCCGCTATGCAGCCTGCGGAGGGTCAAATACTGTTTTGGGCCTTGCCATTTATTATTACTGCCTGCATTTTGTTTTTGACCGTCAGAATGTGGAAACGTTCGTCATGGTGCTCAAACCACATAATGCCGCCTTGTTCATTTCATTTTGTTTCACTTTCGTTGTGGGTTTTTTATTAAACAAATACATTGTATTTATTGAGTCCAACCTGAGGGGGCGTATACAGTTGTTCCGTTATTTTTTATCTTTCACAACCAACCTTATCATTAATTATTTTTTGCTTAAACTGTTTGTAGAAGCCTTGCATATAGAAGCTTTTATTG
>JBDSYV010000016.1:0-5777 GCA_040110925.1 Ferruginibacter sp.
AAACGCACCGGGATGAATATATGCAAATGCTCCACAAAGAGTTTTCTTATTATGCCTGGAATACTAACAAAGGCTATGGTACCGCCGAACACCGCAAAGCCATTGATGAAAAAGGTATTTGCAAATACCATAGGAAAACGTTTAATATTTTTTCACCGCAGATTGCCTTATTTCAAAAAGTTATTTAATTTCTTTCATTCCTATTCAGTAACTGCTTTCTTTTCCATACTTTTTTTATCCTTTCTTTAAACTTCTTTAACAGCTATCAGTCTTATAACCATAGGCCATAACGGCTATCTCTAAACTCTAAATAAAATTTATGAAAGCAGTAAAAATTTTCGCAGCATGTTTTATTATGCTATTAGCATTTGCGAATGCTGATGCCCAAACAACCCAGCGTAACCGTGTAAAACAGGGCATACGTAGCGGCGAACTTACCCGCCATGAAACAAAAGTAATTGCTCATCAAAAAAAAGACATGCACCAGGATATTAAAGCTGCCAAGGCAGATGGTGTAGTTACTACAGCAGAAAAGCAAGAAATTAAACAAGACAACAAACAGCTTAACAGGAGCATATACCGTAAGAAACATAACCGCAGGGATAGGAATTAATTTTTTAGAAATGGATGTTGGATAAAAGCAGTCGCTCCCCGGGACGCTTTTTTATTTTATAGTTATACCGTTTCGGATACTCTTGCCTCCATTTCAAATTTATTTTTATAATAGCCGTGTTTTAAACTTTCTAATAAATACAAAAAAATAAAGCGAATAAATCCGTACTGCTTAAACTGTTGAATATGGCAAAGCTCATGTTTTACCCATTGTTCATCTTTCAGGAAAGATTCCCCGCTGCAGTTATGCAGGTGAATGGTTTTACCAATTACGATGGCAACACTTGAAGCTTTCAATTTTAATGCAGCCAGTCTTGCAATAAAACTGTTCTCCTTTATTTTAAATTCTATGTTGTTTATGGTGAGCATAATATTTATTACACTTCCTCAAATTCTCCCAGTCCCTGGCGGATAATATTCCATTCACCTGTTGTACAATCAATCATTGTGGAAGGTATCATTCCGCCAATACCGCCATCAATCACAAAATCAACAAGATGGCCAAATTTTTCATACATGATTTCGGGGTCGGTATATTCTTCTACCATATCTCCGGGCAGCGATGCACTAAGCAGTGGATGTGTTGTGGCATCTAAAATATGCCGGCAGATTTCATTATCCGGAATACGAAGACCTATGGTGGATTTTTTACTGTGAAGTATCTTTGGTACCTGCTTACTTGCAGGTAAAATAAATGTGAACGGACCGGGCAGGTAATGTTTTAAAATTCTGTACAAAACTGTGTCAATACTCTTTGTATAATCACTTAAGTTACTCAGGTCGCGGCAGATAAAAGAGAGCTGTGCTTTTTGAGGGTCTATATTTTTTATTTTGCAAATGCGGTCAATAGCTTTATGCTGGAAAATATCGCAGCCAATCCCATAGATCGTATCTGTTGGGTAAATGATGATGCCCCCATCTAATAGGCATTCGGCTACCTGATTTATGAGCCGGGGCTGCGGATTATCCGGATGTATTTGTAAAAGCATATATGTAAAATAACATAAAATATGCCGCAGCCTCCTAAAACAGAATTTATCCGCTACTTTTGCTGCGTTTTTTAATCAGCTAACATAAATTATATGTCAATAATTACGGTAGGTACAATGGCTTTCGATGCCATAGAAACGCCTTTTGGAAAAGTAGATAAAATTGTGGGCGGCTCAGCTACTTACGTGGCGTATGCAGCCAGCAAATTTGCAACACCTATTCAACAGATATCCATCGTAGGTAATGATTTTCCTCAGGAAGAAATGGATGCACTTACAAGCTGCGGAGTGGAACTGGAAGGTGTGGAAATTGTTGCAGATAAAAAGTCTTTTTTCTGGAGTGGAAAGTATCATATTGATATGAATACCCGTGATACACTGGTTACCGACCTGAATGTACTGGAAGATTTTAATCCTATTGTACCCGATAGTTACCAGGGCGCAGATTTCCTTATGCTTGGCAACCTGATGCCAAAGTTGCAGATGAGCGTGATAGACCAGATGACAGAGCGGCCAAAGCTAATCGTTATGGACACCATGAACTTCTGGATGGATATTGCCATGGATGACCTGAAAGCTGTTTTGAAAAAAGTGGATGTGCTGCTGGTGAATGATGGTGAAGCAAGACAACTGAGCGAAGAAGTTTCACTGGTAAAAGCTGCAAGAAAAATTATGGCAATGGGCCCAAAGTTCCTGATCATCAAAAAGGGAGAACACGGCGCTTTGCTGTTTCACGAAAATCATGTGTTCTTTGCACCTGCTCTTCCACTGGAAGAAGTGTTTGACCCCACCGGTGCCGGCGATACATTTGCCGGCGGCTTTATCGGTTATCTTGCCAAAACAAAAGACATTAGTTTTGATAATATGAAACGTGCTATTATTGTAGGCAGTGCTATGGCAAGTTTTTGTGTAGAGAAATTTGGTCCTGAAAGATTGAAAGAAATCAATAAAGCAGATATAGATGAGCGCATCAGCGAATTTGTGCAGTTGGTTAATTTCGATATTGATTTGGTATAGGGCATTCACAAAAGTTCGGAAATTTGGTAAAGGTTAATAATTATTATCCGATAAGCATTATCACTGGTTTTCAACCGGACAATTACATGCATAATGATTGAAATTATAATCCTGATTTTTCTTTGTCGCTCCATTGGAAATAAAGCAGCGCAGAAAGGCCTCAAGGCAGGCTGGTGGAAATTTTATACCGTAGTAGCATGGGTTGTTGCCGAAATACTGGGCATTATGATTGCCGTTATTTTATTTGGACCAACGAATATGTTCAGCATCTATTCCATTGCCATCGTAAGTGCTTTTGGTGGTTACCTTCTTATAAATTACCTGGTTGAAAAAGCCCCTCCTGTTATTGATGACAACGATATTGACAACCTGGGAGAAAATTTAAATTAACGATCTACCCTGCCCAGCTGTTTTTAGTTAAACAAATCCATTTTTACAGCTGAGAATATTTATACTTCCCCATTATTAGTCATTAATTTCCCTAACTTACTTATTCATAATTAATCATAACCTATTATGAGTAACCAGGAAAATTTTGTTTTTGGCACACTTTCCCGCCGTTCATTTTTAAAAACCACTACTGCTGTATCAGCCATCAGCCTTGCACCTGCTGCTGTGGTAAAAGCTGCAGAACAAAAGCTCGATGAAAAAGCGTCTGAATTTTTTGAGCAACTGCCACTGAATATTGAAGTGAATAGTAAAGCTTATGCGTTGAAAGTTGAGCCAAGGGTAACGCTGCTTGACTTATTACGGGAACAGCTTCACCTAACGGGTTCTAAAAAAGGCTGCGACTTTGGGCAATGTGGCGCATGCACTGTTCATGTAGATGGTAAACGTGTACTCAGTTGCCTTAGCCTTGCGGTTATGCAAAATGGAAAAAAAATTACAACGATAGAGGGCTTACAAAATGGAAATGACCTTCATCCTATGCAGGTAGCATTTATTAAGCATGATGGATTTCAATGTGGTTACTGTACGCCTGGCCAAATCATGAGCGCAGTGGCTTGTATTAACGAAGGACATGCAAATTCCGATAAAAACATACGGGAATATATGAGCGGCAACATCTGCCGCTGCGGGGCTTATCCCAATATTGTAGATGCCATTAAAGAAGTGGCAAACGCATCTGGCAAAAAAGAGAAAACCTTTAAAAAGGGTCGTCTCGATCTGTAAATGACCTAAGCTGTTTTCATGCCCAGGTTGGGGCCAATAAAAAAAGAAACATGATAAATTTTGACTACGCCCGCCCGGGCTCTGAACAGGCTACAATTGATGCTTTACGCAAAGATCTGAATGCAAAAATTATTGCTGGAGGTACCAACCTTGTAGATCTGATGAAGAGAGGTGTAATGAGCCCTGAAAAACTAATTGATATTACTGCTCTGCCTTTAAAAGCAATTGAAATAAAAGGAAATAATATTCACATTGATTCACTTGCACTCAATAGCGATGTGGCGGAAAATGACTTGATTAAAAAATATCTGCCGCTCTTGTCACAGGCATTACAGGCTGGGGCATCGCCGCAGATACGAAATATGGCCACTGTAGGCGGCAACCTGATGCAGCGTACAAGATGCCCGTATTTTTATGATACAACAATGCCTTGCAACAAACGCCAGCCTGGAACTGGGTGCAGCGCTTTACATGGGTACAATCGCATGCATTCAATTTTTGGCGCATCGGAGAATTGCATTGCAGTTCACCCATCGGATATGTGCATAGCTCTGGCTGCACTTGATGCAACTGTTTTGGTCACAGGCCCTAAAGGATCACGCCGCATTGCATTTACAGATTTTCACAGCCTGCCCGGCACAAATCCTGAAAGAGATAATACGCTTCAAAGAGATGAACTGATTACAGGAGTTGAGGTGCTGATTAATAAAGAACTGGCAGCACATAGTCTTTACCAGAAGATACGTGACAGGCAGTCTTATGCCTTTGCGCTGGTATCTGTTGCAGCTGCCCTGGATATGAAAGGGAAAACCATAAAGATTGCAAGGCTTGCAATGGGCGGCGTAGCACATAAGCCCTGGCGATTGACAAAAGCGGAGAGTTTTTTAAAAGGAAAGGAAGCATCGCTTGCCAATTTTCAGCAGGCCGCCACACTGGCCATGCAGGATGCAAAAACTTATGGACACAATGATTTTAAACTGAAGCTGGCGCCGAATACGATTGTAAATACATTAAAAATGCTGACAGGAATTTAATGACAATAATTCGCACCCTCTCCTTTGGAGCTTGGGTTGGGGTGAGGTCAAAAAACGCTGAGTAAGGAAATAATGCACAAGAGTGCGATCCCGATAAAAATCGGGACAGGCTACCACCGAAGAACCATATAGATATAATGCTGGGACAAAAATGTTTTAATAAAAATATTATGGGAAATCTTTTTTTTGAAAACGAAACATCTTTCGATGACCTGGACAGGGTTGATGGCTTTGCAAAAGTAACAGGCGCTGCAAAATATGCATCGGAACACGAACTCGAAGGACTGGTATATGGCGTATTGGTTGGTAGCACCATCACCAAAGGCACAGTAGATGTTATAGACACAAAGCCTGCTGAACGGGCACCCGGCGTACTAGCCGTAATGACACACCTGAACGCTCCAAAAATTCCTGGTAATGAAGAAGGGACCAACCCGGAAAAGAACCCAAATGCTGGAAGAGGATTAAAAATATTTGCTGATAATAAAATTCGTTTCAACGGCCAGCCCATTGCGTTAGTGATTGCAGATAGTTTTGAAAGAGCAACTTATGCAGCATCGCTGATAAAATCGCAGTACAGCAAAGAACCGCCTCACACAGATTTACATGAAGCGATGAAAACCGGAAAGCCATTAGAAGGTGACCGCTACAAAGAAAATACCCGTGGCGAGAAAGATGCCTGGCAAAATGCCCCCGTGAAACTTGAGGAAACTTATACCATGCCCATACAGGTGCACAATCCAATGGAATTACATGGCATCACTGTTCGTTGGGATGGCGACGATAAAGTAACCGTGTGGGAAAAAACCCAGGGTGTGAAAAGCACGCAAACCAGCATCATGCAGGCTTTTGGCCTTACAGAAAAAAATGTGCAGGTGAATGCAAAATTTGTAGGTGGCGGATTTGGCTCCGCACTCCGCACATGGCCACATGCCATTGCTGCAGTTATGGG
>JBDSYV010000017.1:0-10590 GCA_040110925.1 Ferruginibacter sp.
ATCTACTTCTGGTTTTAGCACTTTCATTTTAGCTCCACTGAGGTAACTCTTATAAAGAATTGGCGAAGTAATAAGCCTGATGAGCAAAGTAAGCAACAAGATAACCATACCCATGCTGGCAACATGTCTTTGAAGGAAATCAAATACAGGCAACAGGAAATGCCTGTTAATATATTTTACAAAAGCAAAAATACCGCTGCCATAGGGCACTATATTCTCCATCTGATTATCATATATTTTTAAAGTATTATAATCACTTGGGCCAAAATAAAAACTCAGCGGAATGGTTGCGTTGCTACCTGGCGTAAAAGTAGCCTTTGCATGGACGATAGCCCTAGTTATATACTGGTTTGTATCAGATGGTGCAACCCATTCTGTTTCTGCGCTGGTAAATTTATTTTTTGCCACTAAGCCCGCCACAAAAAATTGCTGCTTCAGGGCAATCCAATCGGCACCTTTGCTCATATCCAGGTTATCCCCTTTTCCCACATATTCAAAATCAAACTTGCCATTTTTAGCGTAACAGATATGTGTTTGTGTTAGCTCGTATTTATGGTCTTTCTCCACTTGAGTGGCTTCTGTTTGCCATAAGATGTTTACAGCGTTCCTTGAAAATAATTTATCTGACCCAATTAGCTGAATATCCAGGTCTATCATATAATCAGCAGGCTTTACAGTATATACATGGCTCAGTTTTCTTCCCTCAGCATCAGCAGCAACAAAGGTTATGGTTTGAGAACTGTCACTATTGATGACCACAGGACCAGCTTCAAAAACTATTTTGTCCGTTTGCAAGGTTTTGTTAACCCCACTATTTATTTCATAAGAAAATTTATTGAAGCTACTGCTATTTAAAACCACCGGGCTACCATCAAACCTGTTGAATTTTTTCAGAACAATTTTATCAATAACAGCACCCAGGCTATTAAATGAAATACTGAACAAGCTATTCTCTACCAATATAATTCCTTTACCTGGAGTTATACTTGTTTTAAAGCATGTAGTATCTTCCAGGCTAGGCCTTACGCTGGTATCAGTTACTGTTACAATTGGCACAGGTAACGAATCTCTTTTTGGAGCGAGTGCAGCAATAGAATCTGCAATTCTTTTTTGCTCGCCTTCATAAGCAAGCCGGCTCTTGCTGTTAATATAAAACATACCCATCAGCAAAACACCTATCAGCACAAAACCAATCACCGTATTTCTATCCATTCCCATTTTTTGATATTTTTAAGGGGGCAAAGGTAATCAAGTTTAATATGCCCTGAGTTTTGAGAAAGTAAAATGCCCTTGCGAAGAAGGGCATTTTTATTAATTTCTATTTTATTTATTATTTTTTTGCAGGCGCAGCAGCGGCGGCGGGTGCAGCAGCTTTGGCAGGAGTGGCAGCAGCTTTTGCTGGAGTAGTGGCTTCTTCCTGTTTCAATTGCCTTGTCATTGTAACAGATGCGATTGGAATTCTTGGGGAGTTAAGCACTTCCATATTTTCTGCAATGATATCTTCTACCCTGATATTGCCATTTAATTCAAGAGCACTTATATCCACATTAATATGCTCCTTCAGGTCTTTTGGAAAAGACTTTATCTTAATGCTTTTCATTTTAGTAACCAGCTTTCCACCCGCTTTTACACCCACAGGCACGCCAACATATTTCAGCGGCAGAGATGCTATTACTTTTTTGTCTTCAACAAGCTCCAGGAAATCAACATGGATCAATAGGTCTGTTACTTTATTAAACTGTAGATCCTTAAGGATGCAGGTATATGAACTTCCATCAATTTTGATTTCGGTAAGCATAAATTCTGAAGTGTACACTACGTTTTTAAATGCAGATGCAGGGGCAGAAAAGTTGATCTCTGATTTACCACCGTAAATTACACCTGGCACGAGTTGCTGAGAGCGAAGTTGGCGGGTGGCTTTTTTTCCGCTTTCGGTCCTCAGTTGTCCTTCGATTGTAATTGTTTTCATTATATAAATTTTTATGAGGCGCAAAGGTAAGGGAATGCTGTTGGTTTGCCTATTGGTGGCTGAAGTATTTTGTAAATGCTCTACAAAAGAAGCCATTACATTTGTAAACGAAAAAGCCACAGTTGTAAAATCAAATTGATTATCAACTTGTTAACTATTTTCATGCTTTCGTTATGCTTAATATTGGGCGTAAACATGGGCTATGTATGGAGTATTAATACTAAATCCAAAGTCTGTCTTGTCCTAAAAAGAATTGAAATGATTATTTCCCGGGTTTAATTCTACCTTTTATAAACAGGCTGTTGATACTCTTATTTTCAAATGCATTTCTAATGGTAACAGCAAACAATTCATCGGTGGACAAAACTTTGATCTTTGGAATCTGTTTTTTGAGGGGAATAGTATCACAAACTACCAATTCTTCCAGCACACTTTTATCAATATTTTCATATGCATTACCGCTGAGTACCGGGTGTGTACATAAAGCCCGCACACTCCTTGCCCCCTTTTCCATCATAAGACCAGCACTTTTTGCAAGCGTGCCGCCAGTATCGCAAATATCATCTATCAAAACAATATCCCTATCTGTAACGTCTCCAATTACCACCATACTGGCAATTTCATTTGCCCTTTTGCGATGCTTATCGCAAATCACCATTTCACATTCAAAATAACTGGCAATTTCTCTTATGCGGTTGGCACTACCTACATCAGGCGCTGCAAATGTAAGATTCTCCAGCTGGAGGTTTTCAATATAAGGTATAAAAATTGCCGAAGAATCCAGGTGATCAACTGGAATATCAAAATAACCCTGGATTTGTGGTGCATGCAGGTCCATAGTGATCACCCGGTCCGCACCGCTTGCTACCAGCATATTGGCCACCAACTTGGAGCCAATGGCCACACGTGGCTTGTCTTTTCTATCTTGTCTTGCAAAACCATAATAAGGAATTACTGCAATTACTTTGTATGCAGATGCTCTTTTTGCTGCATCAATCATCAACAATAATTCCATCAAATTATCTGATGGTGAAAAGGTACTTTGAATTAAAAAAACAAAGCGGCCACGGATGCTTTCCAGAAATTCCACACCTATCTCTCCATCACTAAAACGCTGTATATTTACTTTACCTAAAGGTTCTCCAAATTTTTTAGCTATTCTTTCGGCCAGGTATTGAGAGCCGGTACCGGAAAATATTTTTGCCTTGGATTCCATGAAATTTTGTTGCTTGGTAAAAAGTTTTGCGAAAATACTTTAGTTAACGGAAACTAAATGATTTTATGGAAAATATAAAAAAGCCATCTGCTTCCATAAAAAACTGGGCAGAAGATGAGCGCCCCCGTGAAAAAATGCTGAAAAATGGGGCTTCTGCACTCAGCAATGCAGAGTTACTTGCCATTCTTATCAATAATGGAAACAAAGAAAAATCTGCAGTAGATATTGCAAGGGATGTAATGCAACTTGGAGGTAACAACCTGGATGAAATAGGAAAACTAAGCCTGAAAGAAATTCAAAAAATAAAAGGGATAGGTGTTGCAAAGGCAGTTACTATTGCAGCGGCTCTTGAAATTGGCCGCAGGCGTCATAGTGCTGACATCATGAACAAACAAAAAGTTACAAGCAGTAAAGAAATTGCAGAATATTTAAAAACAAACCTTAAAGATTATACACATGAGGTATTTGCCGTAATCTTTCTTAACAGGGCCAATAAAATTAATCATTTTGAAATTGTAAGCCAGGGTGGTCTGACAGGCACTGTGGCTGATGCCAGGGTTATTTTAAAAAAAGCGGTAGAGTGCGCAGCAACTTCTCTTATTCTCAGCCATAATCATCCTTCAGGAAATTTAAAACCCAGCCGGCAGGATGAAGAACTGACCCTAAAAATAAAGCAGGCTGCAGCATTTCTCGATATTAAAGTGCTAGATCATGTAATTGTAAGTGATGAAGGGTACTTTAGTTTTGCAGATGAAGGGCTGCTTTAGTTGATAGATGATAGTTGATAGTAGTTCACTGCCGGGCTGGGGACATATTTAGTTGATTGCTGTTAGCTGATAATAGAACGCTGCGAGGGCCGAGTGGCTGTCCTCTGTCAACTGTCATCTGCCCACTGTCATCTGTCTTCTTTCAACTACAAACCAAACACTACGCCTGCGCTGGCGGGCCACCAAAATTAAAGGGGATTTCCACTGATTCCATATCCTGGATATTGCCATTAGCGGCTTCAAATTTTTCCACGTTCTCAGCAATAGCCTTCATAAACCGCTTTGCATGAAAGGGGGTAAGTATAATCCTGTTTTTAACCTTGCTTTTAGGTGTGCCCGGCATAACATTAACAAAGTCAATCACAAACTCTGCATGGCTATGAGTTATAATGGCAAGATTAGCATAAGTACCTTCTGCTACTTCCTCCGAGATTTCAATATTTAGTTGATTAGGTAATTCTGGCATTGACATCACTTGAATGTTTTATTATTTTTTTTTAAAATCATTTAAAAAAATACTGCCCCTGGCAATTATACCAGAGGCAGTAGAATTATTGAGTAATATTAAATTATTGCTTAACTATTATTTCTTCTGTAACTCTGTAACCACTACCACCCAAATAACCATACCTTAAATAGAACGTTTTAGTTATTGGATTATAATAATTTGCATTCAGCGGGAACCCGGCCAAAGCAGGTGTATACCCCGGATTATCAGAAGGTAACCCAGTCTTCCATGAAAGAACTGGTGAAATACTTCCAGGATATACATCTAAGGTAACATCTTGGTTAGTTGTCGTATTATTTGGATCAGGAATAGTAATAACAGCATAATAACCTGATGATCCCAAATCTCCCAACTCAGTAACCAACTGGTTAGCAGAATAAGGAATTAAGGCCCCTGAAGCACCAGTTCTTGTAAATGCTCTTGGTGAAGCTGGGTGATAAAAGTAACCCGTAACATTATATGCTCCTGCAAGCGGATTTCCTATAATTGTAAAGAAAATAGTTCCTGAACCTAATGCTGAAGCATATGAACTTGTAACCTTGATTGGGATCACATAATTATTGGCTCCGTCTATCAACTGAGGATGAGTTACAATATTATTTGTAACTTTTGGAGCATATACCTCGCCTTTCTTTATTACATCGGATGTAACCAATAAGGAAAAGTTTGAAGCAGGTAACATTGCATACGCCTTCCAGTTTGGATTTGCTGCAAGTCCATCAGCATTAAATTTAGCTACTGCAGCTGCATCTACAGAATAAGTTACTGCAATATCTGCCGGGGCAACTATTGGGCCATCAAATTTTGTTTTAATAGTATAATTCTCAAAAGAAATGTACTCATCAGTTAAAGTTCCATCTGGTACATAGCTAAATCTTGGGAAAGTTTTTGAAGCCCCACCGTTCTCTGTAAACAATACAGTAGATTTATCGGTACCACTTAAGCTTACATAATCATTTTTGCAGCCAAATGCTACAACAACAACTGTGAGCAATGCTAGTAATTTTTTCATGTTTAAATTTTTATTTTTTTATTAATTTAATTTTTGTCCCACCAGATATGTGTATCCTGCGAATTTCCACTCATCCTTGCAATGGCAATAAGCAGCTGAGATGTGTTATTACTATATTCATCAGGAGCGTAAGTATAACGTCGTACAATTTGCTTTGAACTATTTGTAGCATTAATAGTAGGCTTAAGTTTTGGAAATTCAGTCCTTCTCCAGTTGTTCCAGGCTTGTGTTCCATCAGGAAACCAGGCAATGTACTGTTGTAACCAAATACGCTCCAAACGATTAGTAGTTGCTGCTGATGAGCCAGGTACTGTTGCAGAGCTACCAATTGAACCAACACCAGTGCCAGTATTGAAATCAGCTGCACCTGTTAGGTAACCTGCAGGAACCGAAAGACCCCACTGGGCAAAGGAAGCAGCTATACCTGCTTCATAAGCGGTTTTTGCATCACCTGCAGTCCAGCCACGCTCCCGTGCTTCAGCTAAAGCCAATAATACATGTGCAGCGGTTACGAAATAGAATGGTGAATTTTCTTGTCTATAAGCAGGCGCAAAAATACGGGCTCCATTTGCTGGAGCAGCACTTGATAACCCATATGCTACACCACCAGAATTTGCAGAAAATACTGCAACTCTTGTATCATTCAAACCAACTAAAATACTGCTAAAAGTTGTAGAAACTGCATTATCCAAGGTTTGTCCCAAAGCAAAATATGGGTTCTTAATATTTCCACCTGGGTATGTTAACTGTAAATTATCTGCATTTATTGCAATATATCCTCCCACATTTGTTGCTGCTTTATTAAATTCCACAGCAGCATATTCTGTAGGGCCGGGATAACGCTCAGATAATTTCAAAGAAAACAGCATTCTTAAAGAATTTGCCAGTTTAATCCATTTAGATATATTACCATTATAAGCGATATCACCTTTAATAGCACCGACACCTATTGTTTTCATAGTGTTCGCTGCAGTTGTAAGGTCAGTGATCATAGATTTATAAATATCTTCCTGCATATCATATTTAGGTTGCAGCACTGTTACTCCTCCTAATGCTTCTGAATAGGGAATATCACCATAACGATCAGTAATATATGAAAATTGGTAAGCCTTTAGAATCTTTGCAATCTGAACCTGGTTATTATTATCACCATTTGCAGAAGATGCTTCTTTTCTGGCATCTGTATTTGCGTTGATGATCACCTGCGCATCCATTAAGCTACCAACATAAGTGGCTGCAGAACTAAAATTAGGATCTGCATATAATGAAGTACCTGGATAGGTAGATTCAGCATAATATTGAGCATACAGACCAGGCACTAAACTTGATGTTTGAGCTCCCAAATTAGCCAGAATACTGGTTAATAATGCTCCTGTATTAACAGTTGTGGAACCATTCGGGTTAACATTCGTATCCCCAAAGTCTTCCAGTTTTTGGCAACTTCCCACCAGAATACTTATTGAAAGTATTCCAAGGGCACCATATAATTTTCTTTTCAAATTCATAATAATAATTTTAAACAGAATTAAAAAATAAGTTTAAGATTCACACCCATTGACCTGGTACCTGGGAATTGACCTTGCTCTCCAATGTTATTGGAAATTTCAGAAGGATCAAAACCTTTTGCACGGCTATAAATCAACCATGGATTCTTAGACACTATTGAGAATGTAGCAGCCTGGAAAAATTTAGACAGGCCCATTCTATCAACCGGCAATTTATAACCTACACTTAATTCACGGAGTTTAACAAAAGTTAAATCTTCAATGTACGGTTCAGCAATCACTGTAGTATAAGCAATATTTTGGTAAAAACTCCTAGGATTAACATAATATGTTACATCTTTTCCAGTTGTTTGATCCACACCATCTACCCTAAGTCCGCCACCATCTACTACTCTATCCCTGATAGGATTTCCTTTGTCATTATATCCTGCTGTATAATCATACAACCCGGTACCGGATCCGTAGAATTTAGAAAGAGAGAAGAATCTACCTCCTACTGAATAGTCAATATTAGCGTTTACAACAAAATTCTGGAAAACTATAAAGGTATTCTGGAAACCACCGGTATATTTTGGAAGTGCAGAACCCAGGTTTATGTCCTTTTGTTCTACATAATTTCCGTCACTTGATAAGATTGGTTTACCAGCAGCATTTCTTTTAATTCCTGTACCTCTTAATTGTCCCCAGGTAGCACCAGAATCTGCTACCAAACTCACACCACCATTACCCGCAGCCTGCATGGTCAGCCTTGGAATACCAGGAGCAACAGAAAGTACTTCATTTTTTATAACATAACCGTAATTAATATTCATGGTCCAGTCAAGGTTTTTAGTGCGAACTGGAACCAGGAATACTTGTACTTCAATACCTTTTTTAGATATTTCTCCTACGTTAATTGATTTTGAATTATAACCTGAAGTTGAAGATATAGTTGCATTGAAAGGGAAATCTTTGTTAGTTCTATCCCAATAGGTTGTATTGAAACCAACCCTGTTTTTCAGGAACCTCATTTCTAAGCCTATTTCTTTTTCGGTTTGGGCTGCGCCATGTAAAGACGGATCTGGAACACCATTTGGTTCAGTCATCAGGAAGTTACCATTCCACTGATTGTTACCAACGGTATAAACAACACTATTCTGGTAAGGATTTAATGTGTTCAGGATTTGTCCATAAGAAGCCCTGATCTTACCATAAGAAAGGATAGGGCTTTTAACAAGGTCACTGAATACAAAAGAAGCTCCTATTGATTTTGTATTAATGGCAAATCCTTGAGTTTCCGTTGAACTGTAGTCTTTTCTATAAGTTCCTTCTACAAAAAGTATGTTACGGAATCCAAGGTCAGCCCTGGCAAATAATGCCCGGCTTTTTCTATTTGAGATAGGATTTGGATTTGTTGTGAAGTTAACAGGATTCACTGAGTTGGTTAAAGAAAAGTAATCTTTGATCAACAAGCCACCCATAGTATGTGCCTGGAAATATTCATTATTTTGTTTGGCGATAGCCATACCTGCATTTGCATTCAATTTAAAATCCCTGGCGATATTTTTTGAATAAGTTGCAATTAAATCATAGTTCTGGCGAACATTGTTTGTAAATCCTCTCTCATAATATCCCCATACTGCAGAACGCCCAGATAATAATTCAAATATATTCTGACCAGCAAAGGTTGTACCTGCACTATTTTCAATATTTTGGTATTGCCTGTTATCTATTTTAGCATTGAATTGCTCCCTCCTATATGTAAGCTTAAAACTCAGGTCATTATTTGCTTTATAAGTTAAGGCTGCATCCCCATAAACCCTATCGTAAATAGTAGAATTCTTAAGATTATCAGCATATGTATAAGGGTTCATCCAATAATAAGCACCATAAAAGGCTTTCTCATTTGCCGGGTTATAGTTTTCCGGGTTATCATGGTTCCAGCTTGCAAAAACACCGCCCGGCGTCTTTAAGCCCCTCAATTCCCTAAGAATATTTACATCAATATCCCTGTGAAACCACTGGTTAAAAGATCCTGTAGAATTATTAGAATAGGTATCATCATTCTCCGCATTGCGCATTGAGTTTACATAATTCACACTCGCGGATACAGTAAAATGATTGCTAAGATTAATAGAAGAATTAACGTTGAACGTATTTTTCTTTAACCATGAATTTGGCAAAAGACCTTTAACATCCAAATTAGTATAAGAAACTCTCACATTAAAGTTATCTGATGCCTTAGAAAAATTAATGTTATTGATTGTTGTAACCCCTGTACTATAATAATCTTTGATGTTATTTGGTTGAGGCGTCAGTAAAGCAGTTTTAAAAGATCTTTCATGACCACCATACCATGCATACCATGGAATATATTCCTGACCTACAATTCGCGGACCCCAGCTTTCATCTTCAGTATTTTCATTATAGTATTTACCATCTAATGCTTTCCATGCTTCAGGCTGCCCAGCCTGCCAATGGTATTGAGTTAATTCTCTTCCGAACTCCCCATTACCACCTGCGTAAGTATTCTGGTAGTTTGGTAAGATATAAACTTTATCAAACTGAACAGTTGAATTTAATTCAATTCCAATGTTTTTTGAACCCTTTCTTGCTTTTTTAGTTGTTATTACAATCGCTCCATTTGCTCCATCAGGACCAAAAAGGGCGGCAGCAGCCGGTCCTTGCAACACGTTAAGGTCATCAATATCATCTACGTTAATATCGCCTGAGTTAGAAATAACCGTACCATCTACAACGTATAAAGCACCTGGTCCTATGTTTAAAGAGTTTTCACCCCTTAACCTAACTACAGAACCTGCTCCTATTTTAGCAGCAGACTGGCTTTGAACCTGAATACCCGCAACCTTTCCTGCAAGGGCATCATTTACGTTTTGTTGACGAATCGTGTTAAGCTGTTCAGAACTAACCTGCTGAACATTAGAAGATGTACTTCTTGCGGTACGTTTGATACCAAATGCACTGGTAACAACAACTTCCGCAATTGTATTTTCTTTTAATGAAAGCGTAGTGGAAATCGTAGTCATAGTTCCTACAGGCACCTCTACAGGGCTATAAGAAGCTTGTGAAATTACAAGTACATCTCCCGGATTGACCCGGATAGAAAAGTTACCGTTTGCATCTGAGGTAACGCCATTTTTGGTATTCTTAACGGTAATGGAAGCAAAAGGAATTGCTTTACCGCTTGCATCTGTAACTGTACCGGTCACCACCCGGCCTTGCGCAAATGCCAATACCCCACAGAGCATTAGCATTGTGAACAGTGATAAGAATCTTCTCATGTGCGATTAATTAATGTTTAATGAATTGTAAAAATAAGGAAATTTAGATAACGTCAAAAAAATGTTAATTTAAAATTACGAAATCTATGTGTACTACTGTAAAAGATGACAATCAAGTAATTGATTTTGCTGCATCATGTATAAAATTTGTTAAAACCGATATAGAACCTGCAACCGGACATCCGTTTTCTGTGACCCCTTAATCACATCAAGACCAGATCCTACGGTGGATTGATCTTTATATATGTATTGTGCCCATTTGACCCATAACGATAACCTTTTACTTAAATCATAATTCAAGTTTACATAATAACGATAGCCTTTGCCATAAA
>JBDSYV010000018.1:0-3684 GCA_040110925.1 Ferruginibacter sp.
TACGGCAGCAATGATAAAACAGGAAAATACTTAAGCACCCGGGGCTTTAAGATGTACTATGAAATCTATGGTAAAGGCAAACCCCTTCTCATTATTCACGGCAATGGTGGTAGCATTAATGACTTCAGCAAACAGATTCCTTATTTTTCTAAAGATTATAAAGTGATTCTTGCAGACAGCAGGGCGCAGGGCAAGTCAACTGATACTGGCGATTCATTAAACTACGAAATGATGGCTGATGATCTTAACGCATTGTTGGATCATCTGCATCTTGACTCCTGTTATGTAATTGGCTGGAGCGATGGTGGCATTAATGGTTTATTGCTTGCCATCCGTCATCCTGAAAAAGTAAAAAAACTGGCTGTTACCGGCGCTAACCTATGGCCCGATTCATCTGCAGTTGAGCCATCCATTTTTAATTGGCTTGGCAACCTGGTGGATTCTTTAAAAACAGTAAACCAAACAACCGAAATAAAAAATCAATACAAACTGCTGGAGATGATGACGAGAGAGCCAAATATAACATTGCAACAACTACATAACATCAAATGCCCTACCCTTGTTATTGGCGGCGATCATGATGCACTATTACCAAAACATACATTGCTGATTGCAGAGGCTATTCCTCAATCCTATTTATGGATCATTCCAAATTCCGGTCATTCAACCCCTATCAATTACAGCAGGCAGTTTAACGAAACCATCCATGATTTTTTTAAAACTCCTTATAGAATTATTGAAGGAATGGACAGATTAAATTAGGAATAGCCAGTTTAGTATTTATAACAATAAGTATTCTTTTTACCAAACCAAAACCAACAACCGATGGCCATTGCAAAAACAGAAGAAGGGTTAAAACGAGTAGTAGGAGTATCGGGGCTTACACTGGCTATAGTAAACGGTATCATTGGCGCAGGCATATTTGCCTTGCCGGCCATTGTAAGTATTGAACTGGGCGCATTTGGCGTATTCAGTTATATTTTCTGTAGCATCATGCTTGCATCCATTATGCTTTGCTATGCGGAAATCGGGAGCCGCGTTACGAGCAGTGGTGGCTCATATGCATATGTAGAAGCGGCATTCGGAAACTTTCCCGCCTTTATCATCAACTGGTTATTCTTTTTTGGATGGGGTATCCTGGGCAGTGCTGCATTAATGAATGTTATCGCTGATTCATTGGCCGTGCTTTTCCCTGTATTTGCAAATTTGCTGGTGCGTGGCTTTTTCTTTTTTGTACTGATTGGATTTATGGCTTTGCTCAATGTACGTGGAGCAAAGCAGGGAATTGGATTTGTAAAAGGGATCACTATTATTAAATTACTTCCTTTACTGGGGATTATCATTTTCGGTTTCAGCAAGGTAAATACTGATAACCTGCATTGGGAACATGTTCCATCATTGAAAACTTTTGGCAATACGGCACTTATTTTATTTTTTGCCTTTGCCGGGTTCGAAACATGCCTGGGCGTAAGTGGCGAATTCAAAAACCCAAAACGTACAATTCCACTTGGCCTTTTTCTTGGCGGTACGATAGTGCTCATTGTATATATGTTATTGCAAACGGTAACGCAAGGCGTACTAGGTGCTCAAATGGCTGCATTTAAAGAGGCCCCGCTTGCAGCAGTTGCCGAAAAGATTATCGGGCCTTTAGGCGCTACCATCCTGCTGATTACCGCTGCCATATCCTGCTTTGGAAGTGTAAGTGCTGATGTGATGGCTACGCCGCGTTCGTTATTCGCCGGCGCAAATGATGGCATGTTCCCCAAGTTCTTAGGCAAGGTTCATCCAAAATTTTCTACTCCGCATTTGGCAATTTTGGCTTATGCCGGCTTGATATTTCTTTTTTCCATTTCAGGTGGATTTAAACAATTAGCAATACTGGCAAGCGCTGCCATATTACTTATTTACCTCGCCGTTATTTTAGCAACTATAAAGTTGAGAGGACAAAAACAGGAAGCTTCAGAAAAATCTTTTAGAATGCCCGGCGGATTGATTATTCCTATTATTGGTATTGCTGCTATTGTTTGGTTGCTTACCAGTTTAAGCAAATGGGAAATCCTTTCTACCCTGATTTTTATTGCCATTGTTTGTATTATTTATTTTCTCATGAAGCGTTTTCAAAAAAATAAAATAATAATAGAATCGGCAGCCATCATTAAATAATAATTATTCCGCTAAAACATAAAATATGCTATTCACAAAAAAAATACAATTTGCAATTTGTACATTATGTACCTGGATGGTATTATCATCTGCTGCACAATCCTTTCTTCCACCGGCTATGGAATGGAAGGGAAAAAGCGAATCATTAATTGCAAAGCCAAACAATCCCTGGATAACCCCTGTGGAAAAATCAGGTTTTGTAACCACACCCGGGTATAACGAAACAATGGCCTGGTTTAAAAAGCTTACGGCTGCTTCGCCATTATTAACGATGGTTTCCATTGGCAAAACCGTAGAAGGGCGGGATATAAATATGCTCATTGCTTCCACAGAAAAAAATATAAATGCCGCCGCCTTAAAGCATTCCGGCAAGCCGCTTTTGCTTGCACAGGCTGGCATACACTCCGGAGAAATTGATGGAAAAGATGCTGGTATGATGTTGCTGCGGGATATTGCTTTTGGCAACAAAAAAGATTTATTGAACAAAGTGAATTTCCTGTTCATTCCCATCCTGAGTGCAGATGCACATGAACGTTCGTCACCTTACAATCGGCCCAACCAACGTGGCCCGGAGAATATGGGCTGGAGAACCAATGCACAAAATTTAAACCTGAACAGGGATTATGCAAAACTTGATACCAAAGAAATCAGGGCAGTAATAAAAGTAATAAATCAATACAATCCTGTATTGTATATGGATATTCATGTAACCGATGGCGCCGATTACCAGTACGACATTACATACGGTGGCATTGGCAAACAAGGTTATTCAAACGGTATCCGCAACTGGCTGGAAAATATTCATAAGGTTTATACCGGGAAAGATTTAATTGCTAACGGACATATTCCAGGTCCATTATTAAATGCATTGAATAATATGGATTTTTCGCAGGGAAATATTGTAACCACTGGCGGCCCCAGGTTTAGCGACAGTTATGGTGACCTGCGACATCTTGCGGCAATACTCGTGGAAAACCATTCTTTAAAACCTTACAAGCAACGGGTGCTGGGAACTTATGTATTATTGGAAAGTACTTTAAAGTTACTTGCATCAGAAGGAAAATCGTTAAAAGAAATTACTGAGAAAGATAAAGCTGAAAGATTAGCAAAGTTTCCTATAGCCTGGAAAGTTCCACAAATGAAAAATGCTGTGAGCTTTGATACAAGAGCAAACCCTACAACGGCTGATGCAACAGTTGCAGCACCTGATAGTTTAAGATTATTAGGTGTGGCATCTGTAATTCGTAAGTCTTCAGTTACCAATGTTGATTATGTTGAGTGGCTTGGTAAACCAGTGACAACTACAGTTGCCGATTACAAATCAACACAGCCAATTGATATTATTAGCCGCCCAAAAGGATATTGGGTTCCTGCCTCCTGCGATGAGGTAATTACGAGGCTGGCATTGCATGGAATTAAAATGGAGATCATAAAAGACCCTCGTGTAGTGCCCGTTGAAATGTACCGCATAACCAGTTATGTATTTGAAGATGACAATCATATGTTACAACCTTTTGAGGG
>JBDSYV010000019.1:0-6372 GCA_040110925.1 Ferruginibacter sp.
GCTATTTGTAGTACTGATATTTGCATTTACAGAAGAAGTATTATAAAAAGGCTCACCGCTGCACTCAACACTTGCTGCAAAAACAAAAACATAATACAAACTGTTAGCTGTTAACCCTGTTGCAGAAAAACCCGTTGCATTCGTAAATGAAACCACGGTTCCGCCCCCAAAAGATTGACCGGCTGTATAAACATTTCCATTAACTGGCGAAGCCGATAATGTTGCATTTGAACTTATAACAACCAGGTATTTATTATTACCTGCCGCTCCTGTAAAAGTTCCTGATATGCTGGTGTTTGTCGATGAAAGATTCAGATTGGTTGGAGAAGCAGGGACTACACAAGAAGGTAACGCAGCAGTTGTTATATTATTTTCAAGGGGAGTTGTATTAAAATAATTGGGACCACCACTGCAGTCTTCATCATTTAAAGAGAAAACATAATAATAATAAGCAGTAGAAGGTAAAAGGTTTATATCCTGGAAACTGGTTGAAGAGGTTTGTGCAATAACAATTCCTCCACCAAGTGCCTGGCCAATAGCATAAGAAGTTCCATCAACGGGAAATGCAGATAAAGTATTCGCTGTGCTTCTTATAATAAGATATGAATTAGGAGCGGGAGTAGCTGCAGTAAAATTACCTGTAACCGTTGTCGGTGTTGAACTCAAAACCATGCTTGATGGCTGCGAACCCGGCTCTGCACAAGCCGTCAAAACCTGGCCACTGAAGTTTGCACTGAAATCATCCACTGCAAGCCCATCATCACTTCCCGCCGGGTTAAAATCATTCCAACGGAACCAAAAACTGGTCCCATTGATAATACTAAGCCCTGTAATGGTAAAACTGATATTTGTTTTATTGGCAATCGCGTTGCCATCCAAAGCCCCAACTGTACCTGCAGTCACAGGTGCATTGAAATCAAGGCTGTTTACATCCGTCCAGGTTCCATTATTCAAAGCACTGGCATCCTGGCTATACTGAAAATCAAGTTTATCTAACCTGCCGGTTGCACCCAGTCGCCATTGTTCACCTGTATAGGTTACAGTTATAGAATTGATGGTAGCCCCGGAAGTATTCGTAAACTGGACACCGATAGTTGGATTAACAGAACCAGATTGAAGGCCACCGAAGGCCCGCTCTGTACTTGAAGTCGTACCATAGCTATATGTATTTCCACTATTTAATCCACCGTCATCAGCACCATAAGTAAGATTGGCTCCGGTTCCTGATTCAAATAATTTCCAACCAGTGGGTAATGTGGAACTGCTGCCTGTAAGGGCAAGCGTATTAAAATCCTGGGAATACGTAGTGGCAAGGTTTGAAATAATAACCTGTGCAGAACTGCAATAACAAATAAAGATTAATAAAGAAAGAAACGAAATTTTTTTAAGCATTGATGACTATTGACTTGTTAGGGAATGTAAATCTTAAAAACTACAAAACCCATCAACCAAAGTTTGACGGGTTTTGAAATATAGTAAAGTAGCTGATTATTTTGCCAGTTTATTGATCTTTAATGCCAGCTTACGTTTTAGGTTGGCAGCCTTATTCTTGTGAATAGTACCACGCTTAGCTAACTTATCAATCATTGAAGCAACAATTGGTTGTTTTTCTGAAGCGGCTTTGCTTTCATCTATTGCCCTGATATCACGTATTGCGTTACGGGTTGTTTTGCCGTAGTAGCGGTTACGCTCATTACGTTTTGCACTCTGACGCACATCTTTCTTAGTTGCTGAATGGTTTGCCATTTAATCCTTTTTTTGGGCTGCAAAGATAGGAGAATGCATTTAATTATGGCCGCTTAATTGAATTTATTTTCATCCAATCTTCTTATTCAACGGCATTTAGACTAAATCTGGTAGAATTTACTATCATTTTATAGCTCATAAAGCCGATATTTGCCACCCAATTTAACCGATTATTTAAGGCAATGAAGGATTTTCAATATATCACTAATGCACACCCCTCGTATATAGAAAATTTATATAATGACTTTTTAAGTGACCCCGAAACTGTAGATCCAGACCTGCGAAAGTTTTTCGAAGGTTTTGATTTTGCCGTTACTGCCTTTGCTGCAAATGGTACTTCCGCCAAAGCACCTGTTTCTACTTCTTTAAACTTAACCAAAGAATTTGCCGTTTACCAACTTATACTGTCATATCGCCAAAAAGGACACCTCGTGGCGAAGACTAATCCAATAAGGGAAAGAAAAAACAGGCATGCCAACCTTGGCTTAACTGATTTTGGCTTAGAAGACAAAGACCTGGATACGCCATTTGAAGCTGGTAAATTTCTTGGTATTGGCACCTCTCCTTTAAAAATAATAATTGAAAAATTACAGCAATCATATACTTCCCACGTTGGAGTAGAATATAGTGCCTTAACTGATTTAGAAAAAATAGAATGGTTGGAAAATGCAATGGAAAACGATTTTCATAAACCAGTATCCATTAACCAACAAAAAAGAATACTTCAGAAATTGAATGAAGGTGTAATGTTCGAAAAATTTCTGCATACCAAATATGTAGGTCAAAAACGCTTTAGCCTGGAAGGTGGTGAAACAACCATTGCTGCATTGGATGCTATGCTAAATATATCTGCCGATCATGAAGTGCAGGAAGTGGTAATCGGCATGGCACATAGAGGCAGGCTGAATGTACTTGCTAATATAATGGGCAAAACATATGAACAGATATTTAATGAGTTTGAAGGAAATTCACTCCCTGATACTACAATGGGCAGTGGCGATGTAAAATATCACCTGGGGTTCAGTAGTGAAGTGGAAACCAATACCGGAAAAAAAATACATTTAAAACTTTGCCCTAACCCTTCCCACCTCGAAGCGGTTGACCCGGTAGTTGTAGGTTTTGCAAGAAGTAAAGCTGATGTAATTTATAATAGTGATTTTGATAAAATACTTCCCATACTTATTCATGGTGATGCATCAGTTGCAGGTCAAGGCATTGTGTACGAAGTATTGCAAATGAGCAAGCTTGATGGTTATTATACAGGGGGCACCATTCATTTTGTTATCAATAACCAGATTGGTTTTACTACCGATTTTGATGATGCCCGCAGTGCCGATTACTGTACTTCTGTAGCGGCAATGGTGCAAGCACCCGTACTGCATGTAAATGGCGATGATGCTGAAGCAGTAGTAAAGGTTTCTGAAATAGCAACCCTATACCGACAGAAATTCAACAGCGACATTTTTATTGATATGGTATGCTACCGCCGTCATGGACACAACGAAGGAGACGAACCCAAATTTACACAACCACAACTTTATGCATTAATTGATAAGCATCTTAATCCAAGAGAAGTTTATACACAATACCTCATTGAGAATGGAGAGCCAGATGCAAAGCTGTTGGCAAAAGAAATGGAACAGAAATTTCTTGCTGACCTGCAGGAAAGGCTAGATGACGTAAAACAAAACCCCCTACCCTACACTTACCAGAAACCAGAACTGTGGTGGCAAAGCCTGCGCAAAGCAACAGCCACTGACTTTGACCAGTCCCCAATTACAGCAATAAAAAAAGAAGCCCTAACAAAATTATTTGATGGCCTAATGACATGGCCTGCGGATTTTAAGCCTTTAAAAAAAGTTGATAAACTTATTCAGGATAAGAAAAAACTATTTGCTGATGAGCAAAAAATAGACTGGGCTACTGCCGAATTGCTTGCATATGGAAGTTTACTTACAGAAGGTAAAGACGTACGCATGAGTGGCCAGGATATTAGGCGGGGAACTTTTAGTCACCGGCATGCCGTTATCTACGATGAGGTTACAAACAAAGAACATAATCGTCTCGATTTTTTTACCGAAAGCCAGGCACCATTCAGGATTTATAATTCCCTGTTGAGTGAATATGCTGTACTCGGATTTGAATATGGCTATTCCATGGCCAACCCAAATGCATTGGTGATATGGGAAGCACAGTTTGGTGATTTTGTAAATGGCGCTCAAACAATTGTTGACCAGTTTATAGTAACAGCAGAAACAAAATGGCAACGTATGAATGGCGTGGTGCTTTTGCTGCCTCATGGTTATGAAGGACAGGGACCGGAACATAGCAGTGCCCGAATGGAACGATTTTTACAGCAATGTGCAGAGTTAAATATGGTAATAACAAATGTTACAACCGCTGCCAACTTTTTTCATTTATTGCGCAGGCAATTGGCATGGCCTTTCCGGAAACCGCTTGTTGATTTTACACCAAAAGCAAACTTACGACATCCGGGTGCATACAGCAGCATTGCAGAATTTACAAATGGCGGATTCAAAGAAACTTATGATGATATAAATGTAAAAAGTTCAGATGAAATCACAAAAGTTATCATGTGCAGCGGTAAAATTTACTTTGAACTGCTGGAGAGGAAACAAAATACAAATCGTGAAGATGTGGCCATTATCAGGTTAGAGCAATTGTATCCATTGCCACAAAAACAAATAGATGCTTTGTACCAGAAATATGGGAAAGCAATCTGGTATTGGGTGCAGGAAGAGCCGCTGAATATGGGCGCTGCCAGTTATCTCAGGATGAATTTAAGGACTATCAATCTCAATATCATCAGCAGAAAGGCGAGTGCATCTACCGCAACCGGCTATTCTAAAATACATGCTAAAGAGCAGGCAGAAATTATTGATGCGGCATTTAGTATGTAAAATATTCACCTAATTTATTTCATAAAAAACATCAGAATAAATGTTTCAGAGCTTAAGTGAAAAACTGGAAGGCGCTTTTAAAAACATTAAAGGCGAAGGAAGAATAAGTGAACTCAATGTTGCCAATACCGTAAAAGATATTCGTCGGGCATTAGTGGATGCAGATGTGAATTATAAAATAGCCAAAGAGTTTACTGATAAGATAAGAGAAAAAGCACTGGGCGAAAAAGTACTCACTGCGATTAGTCCCGGCCAGTTGATGATAAAAATTGTTAAAGATCAACTCACCGAACTAATGGGTGGCGAAGCCAGTGACTTTAATGTCAATGGTAACCCTGCAATTATTCTCATTGCAGGCTTGCAGGGTAGTGGTAAAACAACATTCAGTGGCAAGCTTGCCAATTATCTGAAAACAAAAAAAGGCAAATCACCATTATTAGTTGCAGCAGATATTTATCGCCCAGCGGCCATTGACCAACTGGAAGTTTTAGGAGGACAGATAGGTGTGGATGTATATGCGGAAAGAGAAAATAAAGATGCAGTTTCCATTGTACAGAATGCCATTAAAGAAGCCCGCTCTAAAAATAAAAATGTCATCATCATAGATACTGCGGGCCGCCTTGCAGTAGATGAAGTGATGATGACAGAAGTTGCTAATATAAAAGCCGCAGTAAATCCACAGGAAATATTATTTGTGGTGGATAGTATGACAGGACAGGATGCAGTGAATACCGCTGCAGCATTTAATGAGCGACTTGATTTTAGTGGTGTTGTTCTTACCAAGCTTGATGGCGATACAAGAGGTGGTGCGGCTCTATCAATAAAATACACCGTTAAAAAACCCATCAAGTTTAGCAGCAGTGGTGAAAAAATGGATACGCTTGATGTGTTTTACCCCGAGCGTATGGCACAACGAATTTTAGGCATGGGAGATATTGTGAGTCTTGTTGAAAAAGCACAGGAGCAATTTGATGAAGTAGAAGCAGCCAGGTTGGAAAAAAGAATAAGGAAGAACCAATTTGATTTTGAAGATTTTAAAAATCAACTGCAGCAAATTAAAAAAATGGGAAACCTCAAAGACTTGATGGCTATGATTCCAGGTGTAGGCAAGCAAATAAAAGATCTGGACATTAATGACGATGCCTTCAAAGGCATTGAAGCCATGATTAATTCTATGACCCTGGAAGAAAGGCGTAACCCTGATGTAATAAATCCAGGCAGGAAACAACGAATTGCAGAAGGAAGCGGGAAAGATATTGTAGAATTAAACCAATTCCTGAAACAATTTGAGCAGATGAAAGGCATGATGAAGAATATGAATAAAATGCCGCTGGGCAGGATGATGCCGGGTATGGGAAGAAAGTAAAAATTATCCTGACCCCAATTAATTTACAAAACATGTTTATTCAAAAAGTTTCTACTGTACATTAAAGCGATCTCAGGTAATTGTTAGCGCCTGTCCAGCACCCCAGCCCTGTTTTGATTTAAATATTCCTTCCTGTACCGGGCAATAAATATATTCCATATCCAGAGAAATTAATATACTGGTTTGCTTGTGAAGGATGACAGGTAAACATATGCAGCTTACCTCAATCTACAAAACATTTTTATCACCCGAGGTGACCAATGCAGGCAACTAATTTATAATTTTAACTATGGAGAAACAAGCATCACAAGCATTGCAACAGTTTAAAAATAATGTGGG
>JBDSYV010000020.1:0-4008 GCA_040110925.1 Ferruginibacter sp.
GCGGCCGTTTTAACGAGAGGCAATTATAAAGATTTGCTTGTACTCAATGATTGGAATGAGCAACTGGCAGTTGACAATAGGCAATTGGCAATGGACAATAAACAACTGGCAATTGACAATACTCAATTGACAATGGACATTAAACAATTGACTAATGACCCAATGACTATTGACCAGTTCGATAATCCAATACTTAACAAAGCTCTTATAATCGCCACAAGCAGCATACGGCGCAAGGCACAGTGGTTGCATCGCTATCCAAAGCATGTAATTGAAAACCTTAGGGGCAATGTAAATACAAGAATGCAGAAAGTAAAAGAAAGCAACTGGAACGGTGCCATCTTTGCTGCCGCAGGCCTGGAAAGAATTAACCTGAGGCCCAAATCTGCTATTGAACTGGACTGGATGCTTCCTGCGCCGGCACAAGGTGCTGTTACAGTAATAACACAGGCAGAAAACATTTTCTGCAAAAAAGCCTGTGAAAGTTTTCATGACGAAACCACTTGGCAATGCACAAGGATAGAGCGTGATTTTTTAAGAGCTTTAATGGGCGGATGTTCTACCCCCATAAGCGCTCTTGCCCTGAGGGATAAAGAAGATTTTTATTTTAAAGGGAGTATTGTTTCGCCTGATGGAAAAGAAAAAATAGAAATTGAAAGATATTTGAAAAAAGAAAATTTTGCTGATGCCGGCGCTCAATTAGCAATTGAATTACTTGCTAACGGGGGACAGGAAATTGCTGATAAAATGCGAAAAAATGGCTGAAATAAAAGTACTGAGCACAAGACCGCTTGCCAGAGAAATTGTTGAAGCCGCTTTCTCAAAAGGAATTGATTTGGCTATAAAACCTTTTATTAAAACAGTACCAATTGAAAATGTGGAAGTGCAGCAGGAAATTGAACATGCACTTTCCCTCGTTACATCCGTTGTATTTACCAGCATGAATGCTGTGGAAGCTGTAGCCGAATTCATTTTAGAAGAATTACCAGCCTGGAAAATATATTGTATTGGTAACACAACAAAACAATTGGTTGAAAAATATTTTGGAGTAAAATCTATTGCCGGTTTTGCGGATAATGCTGTATTACTTGCAGAAACAATTGTTGCAGATGAACCTGCTGAGTTGACTTTTTTTTGCGGTAATCAGCGCAGGGATGAATTGCCTGATATTTTGCGCAGCAATGAAATTGAAGTAGATGAAATTGTGGTTTATGAAACGATACCATTACCACAAAAAGTTAATGGTGATTATCATGGCATATTATTTTTCAGCCCAAGTGCAGTGCAAAGTTTTTTTAGCGTGAACAATATTAACGATGCAACTGTTTTATTTGCCATTGGCAGTACTACAGAAAATGAAATAAAAAAGTTTTCTTCAAATAAGGTCATTATTTCAGATGAACCGGGGAAGGAAAACCTTGCGGAAAAAATGATAGAATATTTTACATAAAAAGAAAATAATAAAATTGAAAAACGATTTATTCTTAAAAGCACTTAGGCAGGAAGTGGTTGAACGCCCTCCCGTATGGATGATGAGACAGGCAGGAAGATACCTCCCGGATTATTTAAAGCTGAAAGCCAAATATGATTTCTTCACACGGGTGCAAACGCCAGAACTGGCAACTGAAATCACCTTGCAACCAATTGACCAGGTAGGCGTTGATGCTGCAATAATTTTTTCTGACATACTGGTGATTCCCCAGGCCATGGGACTTGAAGTATTGATGGAGGAAGGCAAGGGACCATCATTACCAGTTGTAATAAGTAACCAGCAGGGAATCGATAACCTGCAGACAGATGGCGTGGAAGAAACACTTGGTTATGTAATGAATGCTTTATCGCTAACTAAAAGTGAATTGATGAGCCGTGTGCCTTTGATTGGATTTGCAGGTGCACCGTGGACCATTCTCTGTTACATGGTAGAAGGAAGAGGGAGTAAAACATGGGAGAAAGCAAAGCAGTTTGCATACACACAACCCCTTCTTGCTCACCAGTTATTGCAAAAAATTACAACTATAACTATCAGCTATTTAAAAGCGCAGGTAAAAGCTGGTGCTGATGTGGTACAAGTGTTTGATAGCTGGTCTGGTGCCTTATCACCTGCCGATTTTAAAATTTACTCACAGCCTTATTTGATACAAATTTCGGACGCATTACAAGATGATGCCCCGGTTATTTTATTTCCAAAAGGCAGCTGGTATGCACTGGAAGACCTGAGCAAAAGCAGTGCATCAGGCCTCGGAATTGACTGGTGTATTTCACCAGAGATGGCAAGAAAGTTAACTAATAATGCCATAACGCTTCAGGGAAATTTCGATCCTGCAAAATTGCTTGCGCCAATTCCTGAAATAAAAAAAGCAGTGAAGGAAATGATTGATGCATTTGGAACACAACGCTACATTGCCAATCTTGGCCATGGCATTACACCAAATGTTCCAGTTGATCATGCAAGGGCATTTGTAGATGCTGTTAAGGAATACAGGAAATAGAATTATTAAGTAAACATGAATGCTGCAAACGATATAAAAGATAACTGGACGAAAATTATTCATAATCTACAGGATGATATTTGCGCAGCATTGGAAAAGGCAGATGGGAAAGCAAAATTTATAGAAGATAAATGGGAGCGTGAAGGTGGTGGCGGGGGAATAACAAGGGTTATCAGTAATGGGAATGTTTTTGAAAAGGGAGGCGTAAATACTTCCGTAGTATTTGGAGAGGTAACTGAGCAAATGCAACATCAACTCAATCTACCCGGTTCAGAAGGAGGGGTTAATTTTTTTGCAGCGGGCATCAGCATTGTTTTACATCCAATAAATCCTTTCGTCCCTACCATACATTGTAATTACCGGATGTTTGAAATATCCAACAATAGAAACGAAACAGTGAATACCTGGTTTGGAGGCGGCACTGACCTCACGCCATATTATTTATTTGAAGAAGATGCAAAACATTTTCATCAAACCTATAAAGATGTTTGTGACATTTTTGACAAAACATTCTACCCTTTATTTAAAAATAATTGTGACGAATATTTTGTGAATACTCATCGCAATAATGAACGTCGTGGGATCGGCGGTATTTTTTATGACCATCAAAAACCATCAGAAAATATGCCGGCAGAGGCATGGATGAATTTTGGAAAAGCATGTGGCGAAGCTTTTACCCTTTCTTATCTTCCTATAATAGAGAAAAGAAAAAATTTATCTTATACTGAAAAACAAAAGCATTGGCAGGAAATACGGAGAGGAAGATACGTAGAGTTTAACCTGCTACACGATCGGGGTACCATATTCGGACTAAAGACCAATGGAAGAACAGAAAGTATTTTAATGAGCCTACCGGCAAGGGTAAGGTTTGAGTATGATTACCAACCGGTAACTGGAAGTGAAGAGGAAAAATTGTTGAAGGTTTGTCTCAAGCCGGGAAAGTGGGTTTAATATATTTTTGATGTATGATTTGTACAATCTATTAAGATTGAGAAGTATATTTATTTGAAATAATAATTTTATGGATAAGAAAACCCTCCAAAATAGAACTAAACAATTTCATGTTGATGTTCTAAAGTTTTGTGGCGATTTTCCAAAAAATGCAGCCGGATTTGAAACAGCCAAACAAATCATAAGATCTGCCGGTTCGGTAGGAGCAAATTATCGAGCTTCGGCGAGAGCGAAATCTAAAGCAGATTTCATTAATAAAATCCAAATTATTATTGAAGAAGCAGATGAGAGTCAATATTGGCTTGAAGTAATATCAGAATCTGAAATAAAAAAAGGTGAAGAAACGAACCGGTTAATAAAAGAAGCCAATGAGCTTACAGCCATATTTACCGCTACAAATAAAACGGCAAAAGCAAATAACCTTCAAGGCAAAAAATCATAAATCACACATCATAAATCATACATCGACATCAGACATCCTAAATCATAAATCATTATGTATTTACAAAGAAGAAACAGGATTTTAAGAGCTACTCCTGCTATCAGAAGCATGGTTGCAGAAACTATT
>JBDSYV010000021.1:0-16922 GCA_040110925.1 Ferruginibacter sp.
GTTTTGCCACTTCGCTATAAACAGAAATGCTATTAAGGGTGGAGCCTATATCATCATGCAGGTCTCCCGAAATTTTGTTTCGGATATTTTGTAAACGCATGACCTCTCTTAAACGAAAGCGATAAATTCCATAAACCATACTTCCTACCGAGAGTAAGATCAAAGTTCTGAACCACCAGGTTTGCCAGAAGGGTGGAGTGATGATGAGGTGAATCTTAGTTGGTGTTTCATTCCATATACCATCGTTGTTGCTTGCTTTTACCTGAAAAATATATTCTCCAGGATCGAGGTTAGTATAATTTACATACCGTTTTGATGCATCCGTATAAATCCATTCTTTGTCATAATCTTCGAGCTTATAAGCATATTGATTTTTTTCCGGATGAATAAAGCTGAGTGCAGCAAAAGTAAACGTAAAATTATTTTGCCTGTAAGAGAGTTTTATTTCTTTTGTTTCATCAACCGGAAGTTTTAAAATACCAGTTGAATCATTTGTGGTAACCGGTTTATTAAATACGCTTAAATCAGTAATCAGTACAGGAGGAATAAATGAATTGTCTTTTAAATCATCCGGCTTAAAAGCCACGATACCTGCATTGCTTCCGAAATACAAAGTGCCATCATCCCCTTTTACGCAGGTATTAAAGTAGTATTCATTGCCGGGCAGTCCGTCGCTCACATTATAATTGCGGCAGATAGCTTTAGAATTTGTAAAGCTGGGTGCTGTGAATCTGCAAATGCCCTCATCACCGGATAACCATAAGTTGCCGTTATTATCAGCAACAATTCCAGTAACACTATTACCCGGCAATCCATTGAGCGTTGTATAAGAAACAAATTGTTTGGTTTTTTTATCAAACCCGTTCAGGCCGCTGCTGGTTCCTATCCAAACTATCCCCTTTCCATCATCATAAAAACAATTAATTACATTGTTACTTATAGAGTGTAAATTTTTATCATCTTGTTTAAAAATTTGTGTCTCCCCGGTTTTAGTATTGAATAAAGTTAATCCTCCAATCGTTCCTCCAATCCACAAAATACCCTGCGGGTCACAAAATAAATCTGTGATGGCATCCTCAGCCAGTTGATTGCTGTCGGGATATAGTTTTTGAAAATCCTGGTATGTTTTTGTTTTCAAATTGAAGCATTTCAAACCAGTTTGGGTACCAAGCCATAACTGTTTGGTTTGATCTTCTGCCATGCAATTGATCTGGTTGTAAGCTACAGTATCAGCATTGTTGCTGTTTGAGTGCCAGGTATTAAATATTCCGGTTTTCAAATCGAGTGTATGTAATCCTTCTGTAGAAGTTCCTACCCAAAGCATTCCATTTGAATCTTCTAATGTGCAATAGCTGTAATTAAAATTATGCCCTTTGTTTTTTGCTTTGTCAAACTGGTAGCTTTTAAATTCATCTGTTGCAGGATCAAAGACCTGTACACCTGCACCAAATGTATTAATCAAAATATTTCCTTCGTGATTTTTATTTAGTCCCATTGGATAATTGGTTGCATAATCTTTATTAAATCTCTGTTGATAAACCTGAAATTTTTTGTTACTAAGTTCCAATGTATTCAGCCCGCCACCATTTGTGGCTATCCAAAGTACCCCGCTTCGGTCTTCATATATTTTCATCACACTGTTACTACCGAGTGTATTTTTGTCTTTTGTATCAGCTAAATAAACTTTGAAATCACCGGTCTGCGGCTGGTAGGCAGATAGACCATTGTAGGAAGCAATCCAGATAGTATTATTATGATCTTCCATAATGGAATTCACATTCCAGCTAATTGAATTAGGATTATTACCGGGATGTAAATAGTGGCTTACCATCCCGGTTGTTGGATTTAAACGGGTAACCCCGTTGCCATCTATATACCCGATCCAAATATTACCGGCATGATCTTCAAACAGGTAATTGGTGAAACTGTATCTTGCAAATTTATTTTGATCTTCCGGCTTGTATGCCATCAATGTATTATGAATGGGGTTAAACACATTCACGCCTTTGTTAGTGCCTATCCAAAGCGAACCTTTGTGATCAATCAATAATGAGAAAATTGTTTTGCTGCAAAGTGTATCCGGCAACATTTGGTTTTTCCCGTAATCAATAAAATGATCAGTGGCAGGATCATACCTGCATAAGCCGGCATTGTTCGTTCCAATCCATAATGAACCGTTTTGGCCAGCCACTATGCAGTTTACAGCATCAGAAGATAAAGAGTACTTGTCTTTTTCATCGTGGTGGTAGGTTGTAAACTTTCCTGTTTGTGGATTGTATTTTGTCAGCTTCACAATATCACCACTTATTATCCAGATATTCCCTTTGGAATCCTCGCATAATTGTTTCATGTAATTATCCGGCAACGAATTTTTGTTACCCGGTTCATGGTGAAAAGTTTTGAAAGCGTACCCATCATATTTAATCAAACCATTCGAGGAGGCAAACCACATGTATCCTTTCTTGTCCTGCAAAATTGATTGAAAATTATTTTGTGACAAGCCATGCGCTGCACTGAAATGGTTGAATTGTATTGTTTGTTGCGCTGGAAGTGTTGAAACAATAAACTGCAGCAAAAGAAAATAAATCAGCTTTATAAAATATGTGTGTAATTGTTTCATGTAATAAACCGGCGCATGCTATTAAAACAAATGGTGATAACCTATAGTGAAAAGGTAAAGTTAATAAAGTAAATATCCTATGCCACCCCCCTAAACAGGTTGGAAACGGAAGCTCTTTAAGTAATGACAGGTTATTACAACCACTTTAGGCTATTGGATAGGCCTTCTGTAAAGGAGACCTTTATGAATTAAATAATTAACAAAATGAAAAATAGAAAAACAATCGCAATTGCGATATTGATTTCGGCCAGCTTTGTAATAAATAAAAATGGAATTGCCCAGCAAGTAACCAGGCCTTCCGGGATTATTCAGGTTAAAAAAGTTGATGAAAGCAACCCGATAGCGTTTAATGGTTCGTCCAGACCACTCTTTGATGAAGTAAGTGAAAAAAGGGATTTTAAAAAGAGAAGCATCCGGAAATCGAATATTTTAAACAGTAGCCAACAGGAGAACATAAATGTTTCAAATGAAAAGAAACCATGCCCGGCACCACTGCTTGTTGGAACCAACTTTGAAGGAAACAGGCAGACACCATTTTACTTGCCACCGGTTGGCTATTATGCGTCTGAATGCAATATTGCCATTTCCAATGCCGGGAAAATTGTAAGTATCTCAAATGGATGGATGAGTTATTACAATGAAAATGGCACCTTACTTTTTTCAGATTCACTATATCACTTTGGCAACAGTTTAATTGATTGCCATGTTTTGTACGACCCCAAAAAAGACCGCTTTGTTTTTATAGCAGGTTATGGAGTAACAAACTTTGTCAATACATTCCAGGGATATGGGATTGCAATAGCTTTTTCAAAAACAAACGACCCGATGGATGGCTGGAATTATTATTTCATCCCGGATACAAAATTCAGTGATAATTCTGTTGGAGATTATCCCCTTTTAGCAATAAGTGATGACGAAGCGTTTATCACTTATTCTTATTATAATGCCGGTGAAGTTTTGAAACACTCATTAATTATTCAGCTCGATAAAAATGCCGGTTATTCAGGTTCTTCTTCCATCAACTCCCAGGTCTATAATGTGCCCTTTACAGGAAATATAAAAGGAACTGTAATTCCGGCTCAGGGTGGCGCCACTACTTATGGACCAAATATGTATTTTATGATGGGAAATGAAACCGGTAATACTTCAAATAAATATTTAGTGTATCAAGTTACCAATACCATTGTTTCCGGTCTTGCTGTTTTAAATACATATGGCCAGGTTCAATCCAATATTACTCATGCAGCAATGCATGTTTCTTACCAGCCAGGGGGGCTTGAGTTGCTAAGTATAGCGAATCAGGACCATGATTTTGTCCAGAATGCATTTTATGAAAATGGGATACTTCAGTTTTGTCAAAATACAAATGTGAATGGAAAAGCCGGTATCTTTTTGGGTCGTATCAGTGGCATTCCAAATAATCTTTCCTGCACTGCTAAAACTATCAGCGACCCTAATCTTTATCTCTCTTTTCCGAGCATTGCATATTCAGGAAATTCATCTACTGATAACAGTGCTATTGTTGGTATTGAACATACAGGAGCAAATACTTATCCCGGTCTTTCAGCTGTGTATGTGAACAGCAATTTTGATGTGAGTTCACTTGTAACTGTAAAAGCAGGTACAGATACTATCAATGCATTGTGGGGTGATTACTCCGGAATATGCAGACGATATAATCATCCGGGTGAATGTTGGTTTGAAGGACAATATGGTAGTACAACATTTCCCAATATTAACTGGATAGCAAAACTTAAAAGCCAGGAATGTTCATCAGAACAGCAATCCAACTTTGCAAATGTAAAAGTCAATGTGCCTGATGACCATTCGCTATCTGTCTTTCCAAATCCAACTTCTGGCCATACCCTTATTTCTTTTACGCATGCTGAATCACAAAAAGTTTCAATAAATATTTTTGATATGTCAGGTAGATTGGTAAAAACGCTTGCGAATACTGATATGCAGGCTGGCACACATCAGCTTGCATGGGATGCAAAAGATGAAGAGGGGAATAATATTAGTGCCGGAATTTATGTTATGCGAATATTAATAAAAGATTATGCTGAAACAAAAAAAATAATTCTTGAACGATGATGACTTTAAGCATATATAGAATAGCAAATTATTCATTAAACTAAAAATGAAAAAACGTGAAAAAGCAATTATTCAAAGTGCTTTTAGCCTTCAGCATTACGGTATTTTCTATTTCCATCTCGTTTACTCAAATTGCCCCTGCTATACAATGGCAGAAAAGCTTTGGCGGAAGCAATTCTGATGTGGGAAATTCCATTAGACAAACTACCGATGGGGGTTATATAATGAGTGGATGGACATCGTCAAATGATGCTGATGTAAGCGGTAATCATGGGGGTTATTTTGATGGATGGGTAGTGAAACTAAATAATTTTGGAAACATAGCCTGGCAAAAAAGCCTGGGTGGTACTGGATATGATTTGGCAAGGGTGATTCAGCAAACTGCTGATGGTGGTTATATTATAGCAGGGGAGTCAGATTCAAATGATGGCGATGTAAGCGGTAATCATGGAGGTTTTGATTACTGGGTAATAAAATTAGACAATGCTGGAAATATAACCTGGCAAAAGTGCCTGGGAGGGTCTGGTTCGGATGTGCCGATTGCCATTCAACAAACTGTTGATGGTGGATTTATTGTAGCAGGATATTCAAGTTCCAATGATGGGGATGTAAGCGGCAATCATAGCTACTACAGCAATGATTATTGGGTTGTAAAACTATACGCATCAGGTAATATAGAATGGCAAAAATGCCTCGGTGGAACCTCTGATGAATACGCTACCTGTATACAACAGACTGCTGATGGGGGTTATATTATAGCTGGCTCCTCAAATTCAAACGATGCTGACGTAAGTGGTAATCATGGAAATGGAGATAGCTGGATTGTAAAGTTAAATAGTAATGGAACTATAGCCTGGCAAAAATGCCTGGGCGGCTCTGCTGTAGATGGTCTGAGTGCCATACAACAAACTGTTGATGGCGGTTATATTGCGGCAGGTTTTTCCTCCTCTAACAACGGAGATGTGAGCGGCAACCATGGTGATGCAGATTTTTGGGTTGTAAAGTTAAACAGTAGTGGAAATATAACCTGGCAAAAATGCCTGGGGGGAAGTAGTTATGATGCAGCTAGTTCTGTTCAGCAACTTACTGATGGTGGATTTATTGTGGGTGGGTATTCTTTTTCAAATGATGGAGATGCTAGCGGCAATCATGGAAGTTTTGATTACTGGGTTGTAAAGTTAAATGGGAGTGGAATTATTGTGTGGCAAAAAAGCCTGGGAGGCACTGATAGTGAAACAGCTGGTTCTATCCAACATACCACAGATGGAGGCTATATTGTGACAGGTGAATCATATTCTAATGACGGCGATGTAACAGGCAATCATGGTAATGGCGACTGCTGGGTAGTTAAGCTGGTTGCAGGTGCTGTTGTACCGCTTCGCTTGCTTTCTTTTACCGGTATTTTGGAAAACAATGCCACTAAACTTAACTGGCAAACAACCGACGAAATAAATACCAACCATTTTATTGTTGAAAGAAGCGCTAATGCAATCAGTTTCTCAGCAATCGGTAAAGTGAACGCACAAACTTCATCATCAATCACACATTCGTATCATTATGCAGATAACGCAGCATTGCCGGGTACCAATTTCTATCGCTTAAAGATGGAAGATAATGGTGGCAGGTTTACTTATTCTGATGAAATACTGATTAATCATAATAATGCTAACGAAATAATTATTGCCCCCAATCCTGTTGCTGGTTATACCAGCATTTCATTTACACTTCTGCAAAAACAAAAAACACGAATCAGCATTTATAATATAGCAGGAAAGCTGGAAAAAATACTTGCCAATGCTGAATTACCGGCCGGAACTCATGAACTCAAATGGGATGCAAAGGATGAAAATGGAAATAGAGTAAGCGCCGGTATTTACTTTCTTCAATTGGACACAGGCAATAAATCAGAAACAATAAAATTAGCAGTATTCAATTAATTATATTTTTTAATTATAAAATCAAACATCATGACATCTTCAATCAAACGCACCGCTAAATGGTTATTACCATTATACCTCAGCTTTTTTACTTTTATTTCCTGTCAAAAGGAAAATAATCTAAATGACGAACCCATAAAAACCGCAAGCTTAAATTTATCTGATCAGGAAACGAAGTACAACACATTCAAAGGCCCCGAGGTAGTAGTGGGAAATGGATATGTCCGTACTTTTATAACAAGAAGCCACACAGGTGTGCCCCAGGAATTGGGTGTTGTTTTTACAAACGAAGCACTATCTGGTTTGGCTGCTACCAATACCCCTTATATTTTGGATTTCCATTCCAAAGCCTTGGAGTCAACCCTGTTTCAACATGTTGCATTAGGTTGGAGTGCTAATGGCCATCCGCTTCCTGGTGGCGCATTCATTGCTTCGCATTTTGATGTGAGGTTTTTTATGATGAGTCTTGCAGATAGGCTTGCAATTCCTGCTCCGCCAGCGCCGGCTCTTTATGTAATTCCGCCAACAGGATATATGCCCGCTAATTATTTTTCAGATGTTCCCGGACCCCAGGTTGGTATGCACTGGACTGACCAAAGTTTTGTTGCCAATGTTCCGGTAAATCATGCAATGATACTTGGCTCATACAATGGCAGGTTCACTTTTGTTTCTCCCATTGTTACACGCACTGAGCTGGTAAATGGAACAAGCATATCGTTACCCTGGACACAACCCCTTTTATTTGCTGATCACGGGTATTATCCTGGCAGGTATAACATCTATAAAGACGACAAAAACCAACATTATGTAACGCTTTCTGATTTTGAATGGAGATAGAAACCGCTTTTATAATAAATGCACGATCTGATTAACCGATCGCTATACCAATCAATTTTTTTTGAGATTGCTATAGTGATCGGCGTGCATCGCAAAGTGTCAGGGCATGTTCAAGGTTCATAATAATATCTTGTGGGTATGTGTTTCTGATTCGCACAATATTAATTACTGAGATGAAGGTTGGCACACATCAGTTCACATGGAATGTAAAAATTTAAAGGGGAAAAAATGTAAGTGCATACATTAAATTAACTTCCCCTTTATTGCTTTCACCACTGCTTCTGATTTGGAATGCACCTGCAGTTTTTTATAAATATTTTTAATATGCCCGTTTACTGTATCAGAGCTGATGAAGCAGGTATCTGCTATCATCTTATAACTCATCCCCTCTACCAGGCATTTCAAAATTTCTTTTTCACGTCCGGAAAGGCGATAGGATTCGTCAGTGATTTCTGAAAGATTAGTTTTAAACAAACGAAGCACCTTACTTGCAATTATCGGCGACATCGGCGCTCCACCTTCATATATTTCACGAATAGCATTTAGAATCCCTTCGGGGGGAGTATTTTTCAAAATATAACCCTGTGCCCCGTTGCAAATGGATTGAAATATTTTATCATCTTCTTCAAAAATTGTTTCCATTAAAATTTTTACATCGGCATATTTTTCACGGATCAGTTTTACTGCTTTTATACCGCTTACCACCGGCAATTCAATGTCCATCAGGATCACATCGGGTTGTGTTTCCTCAATGTTTTCAACTACCCTTTCACAATGCGCAAAAGCTCCGGCACAGGTAAATCCTTCACATGATTCAAGAAGGTTAAATAAACTTTCCCGCAGGCTGCGGTTATCTTCAAATATGGCTACCCTGATTTCTTTCATGATTTAAAAATTAATTGGATGCTTGTTCCTATTCCTGCTCCTGCTTCAATAATTACCAGCGCATTTATTTCTTTTACTCTTTTCCGGATATTGGTAAGGCCATTGCCATTGTATTTTTTTGTTGTATCAAATCCAATTCCGTCATCACGTACCAGCAAAGTAATAGTATTTGAATTATGAGTAAGTAAAATCTGTACCCGTTTTGCCTGTGAATGTTTGATAAGGTTGTTGAGTATCTCTTTGAAGATCAGGAAAAAATTTCTTCTTTTTTCCAAAGAAAGTTTCAAACCATTCAGTGTCTCATCTGCTTTGAAAGTGAATTCAATATTTTTTGCCCGCAGTAAATTGTAAGAGAGTGAACGCAAACGCAAAATTATTTTTTCAAAACTGTCATTGTCGGGATTGATCGTCCATACGATATCACTCATGGCATCAATTACCTTGCGGGAACTTTCTCCGATCATATTTAAAGAAAGGTTTCGCCTGGATGGATCATTTTTAGCTACTTCACTATAAATAGAAATACTATTCAGCGTAGATCCAATATCATCATGAAGATCGCTGGCGATCCTGTTCCGGATATTTTGCAATCGCAATACCTGTTGTAAACGATAACGATGAATAGCATATACAATCCCAACAAAAGCTAACAGCATTAATGTCCTGAACCACCAGGTTTGCCAGAATGGAGGTGTGATGACTATATGAATTATAGTCGGCGTTTGATTCCATACCCCATCGTTATTGCTTGCTTTTATTTCAAAAGTATATTCACCGGGATCAAGATTAGTATAGCTGGCAGTCCGTTTGGATGCATCCGTATAAATCCAATCTTTATTGAAAGGAACTAAGCGATAAGCATATTGATTCTTTTCTGGATGAATATAATTCAGTGCGGCAAATTCAAACGATATATCGTTTTGATTATAGTCAAGAATTATTTGTTTGGTTAGTTCGACGGATAATTTTAAAATGCTGTCTGCATCATTTGGTTTAACAACCCTATTGAACAATTTAAAATCAGTAATGTAAACAGGAGGAACAAAATCATTATCTCTCAACTCATCTGGTTTGAAACTGATCATTCCTGCGTCAGCAGTACCAAAATAAATATCTCCATTTACATCCTTAAAAGCTGCAAACAAATTCATTTTATTGGTTGGTAACTGATCACTGATATTATAATTGCGAAAATTAAAAGGGTCTTTATCCTCAAAAGGGTTTTTGGGTGGAGTAAAACAACTTATACCATTTAATGTTCCCAACCAGTAGTTTCCCTTATTATCTTCCACCATGCTTACCACGCTGTTGTTACAAAGCCCATCTTTAGTAGTGAATGCCCGGAACTTACCTGTAACAGGATTGAATGCATTTATTCCGCCACCAAGGGTACAGAACCAGATGATACTCCCGATGCCATCGGGACGGGCTGATTTTGATTCAATATAATTCTGTGCAATATCATTACTTACAGAAGTGGGATCACCAGCATGGTGCCGGTAAATTTTGAATGTTTCATTATCCGGATTAAAAGTAATAACACCACCATTCTGGCTTCCTAAGTATAACATGCCATGTGAGTCTTCAAAAATATCACCCAAACTGTTGGTACTGATTGAATTGTTTCCACCATGTACTTTAAATGAATTAAATTTCCCGGTTACCGGGTCAAAAGATGCTAACCCGGCTCCCCAGGTGGTTACCCAGTATCTTCCTTTACGGTCTTCTTGTATATCTGTACAGGATGTAACACCTAATGAAGAGGAATCAGGTTCTACATATTTATACCAATGGTGTTTTTTGGTTATGGAATTGTATGAAATCAATCCTAAACTGGTAGCAAACCATATATTATTTTTGCTGTCTTCATAGATGTGCCAGGTAATGTTGTTAGTAAAAACATTTTTACCGTTCTCCATAATTTTAAAAGAAGAAAATGCTTGTGCAACAGTATCAAAAAAACTTATTCCATCGGATGAAACAATAAATTTCCCTTCCTTACTTCTAAATATTTGCCAAACTCTATTGCCAGGTATAGCGTTTTGATCCTTGCTCTTCTGCCAGGAATTTATTTTTTTAAACCTGGTATTGAAAGCAAGAATGCCGTTTTGTGTAGCAACCCATATTTTTTTACTCCGGTCTTCCATAATATCTATATGATAAATATCATCAAGCGGATAATGATAAAATTTTCCGCCACCTTTTTCATAATAATCAAGCATGCCTGCATCAGTAGCTATCCAAAGGTTACTGTTATGGTCTTCATATATTCTAAAAACACCATTGTGAGAAATGGAATTGATATTATTTTTATCATGATAAAAATTAATGAATTTTTTTGTGTAAATATTAAACCCAAACAGTCCATGCTGACGGCTGCCAATCCATACATTGCCATTTCTACCTTTAAAGGCACAATAAGGATGTGTCTGCCAGTCTTCAACAGGAGTATCTGAAGAACCAAATGTAAAATGACGGATTAATTTTCCGGTATGTGAATTAAAATAATCAATACCCGGAGAACCAGTTGTCAGCCAGAGATTACCTTCTTCATCTGCACATATCCCCAATATTTTATTGTCTGAAATAGTACTGGAATCATTGTAATGGTGGATGTAATGCGTGAAATGATTAGCAGCCGGCTCAAATTTATCTAATCCGTTTTGTGTTGCAATCCAGATAGCGTCATTTTTATCTACAACAAGGCCTTGTGTAAGATCATCTGCCAATGAATTTATGTTACCGGGATTTTTGCGGTAGTTGACAAATTTTTCTTTTTGCGGATCAAAAGAAAAAATCCCGTCGTTTTCGCTATTCATCCAGAGTAACCCTTTTGTATCCTGATCTAATGAATAAAACAAACCGGAAGTAATGGAATTGCTATCATTCAGATCGTAAGCATAAACTTTAAAGGTATATCCATCATAACGGTTTAAACCATTGGCAGTAATAAACCAAAGAAAGCCCTGCCTGTCCTGGAGGATTTTACATACTTCATTATCTGAAAGCCCTTGCTGGGTAGTTATTTTTTCAATTGCTGGAAAAGGAAATAAATTTTTTATCTCTACACCCTGGTTCTGTGAAAAACATTTTACAGAAATCAAAAGCCATAGGCAAATGCTGAAAAGTTTTTTAAAAGTGTACTGGCCTGCCATTATTATAAAGGTACAATTCCTAAGAGCAGAACTATAACCCCTTAAACTAGTTGTTTTATTTTTCAAATCAACCAGTTTAAGCTATTGACATCCCTTGCAATTCGGCCTTACTTTGTTTAACAAATTCTTTATGTCTTTTTTTCTGCCACACAATCAAGTTTTAACCAAGGCAAAAATGAAAAAGTCAATTCAATTACACGCAAGCACGCTCACCATCCTTTTCTGCATGATGAGTCAATTTGTAATTGCACAATGGATCTCAAAAGCCAGCAACTTTCCCAAGCCCCTGTATGGATTTGTTGAACTGATAGCTGTCGGTGATAATGTTGCATGGGGAATTGGCGCTGATGCATTTAATCCAGTATGGGAAGTTCCGCCATCCAATGACTTTACACGAACAACAGATGGAGGCAATCACTGGACAGCAGGAAAAGTTAATGCATTTCCAGATTTTACATTAGTTGGCATTGCTCCTTTAAGTGCCACGCTTTGTTATGGAAGCCTTGCAAATTTTAATACTGGAAATACAAAGGTTGTAAAAACAACAGATGGTGGAGTAACCTGGACAGAACAGTTCAATTATGATTTTGGGGAGCCATTCAGTTTCTTCGCCGACATTTATTTCTTCAATGCAAATGAAGGGCTCATTTTTGGTGACCCGGGCAATGGATACTTTACAATTTTTACAACCCATGATGGTGGCAATCATTGGACAAGGGTACCGGAGGCAAACATGCCTGCTGCATTGCCCGACGAATTTAGTTATGTTTTTTCTTCAGAAGGAATAGGCAACACATTCTGGACCGTCAGTACATCAGGCCGAATCTGGAAATCGCTTGATAAAGGATCGCATTGGGCCGCATATGAAACTGGTGAGGGAGACATTGAATTCAGTAATCTTAAAATGCGTGATGAGTTGCATGGCTTATGGGGAGTTCATGGTGAACTTTACAGAACCAGTGATGGTGGCATAACATGGGAAGAGATTGAAACCACCGGAACATGGTTTACAAACGATCTTTGTTATGTTCCCGGCACCGTTTCAACTTATGTAAGTACAGGTGCCCATGATTTTCCAGGATACTCTGAAAACGGATCGTTAAATGGTATTGGCTCATCCTATTCAGTGGATGATGGCAATACATGGATCACAATAGATACAGCAGTTGAACATTTTTGTGTTGCGATGGTAAATTCTTATACCGGTTTCACAGGTGGTATTAATACAAATCCGGCGAAAGGAGTTTTTAAGTACAACGGACCTGCTCTTGGTTATTCCAACGGAAATAATGTTACTACGATGTGTCATAAAGGAACAACAATAGGTGTTGCGAATGCAAGTATAGCAAATCATCTTGCTCATGGAGATGCATTAGGTACATGCTCATCTTCCCCAGGTCTGCTATCTAATAGATCTTTTGTAATAAATGAAACAATACAAACCAAATCAGCATATCAACTAAAGATTTTTCCTAATCCTTTCTCACGATCCACTACCATCACTTACTCAGTCCCTCAAGCAGGAAAAATATTGCTGGAAATATATGACCTGGTCGGAAGACCTGTAAAAAAGTTGATAAATGCTAAAGCAGAAACAGGGATTTACAGTATTCAGTGGAATGTAAATGATGAAAAAGGAAATGCTGTACCTGCAGGAATTTATTTATTGAGGATGCAAGTGGGGAATCATTCGGAAACAAAGAAACTTATGGTTATTAAATAACTATCCATGAAAAAGAATTTCTTAATTGTGTTTATCGTACTATTTTTTATACCGTGCAGAAAGGAAATACTAGTTATTAAATAACATCGTAAAACTTAAACAAAATGAAAACGCATTTCTATTACTTCGCCATATTTGCTCTTACAATTTTTATAACCACCTTCACCCATGCCCAATCTTGTTTGAAGTGGAATAAATTTATTGGCGGCAACGATAATGATGCAGTAAGTACAGGCAATGTTATGGCTCTGGTTGATGGCTTCCTTGCTTGTGGAACAGCTAATTCAAATGATCCAAAATTTAATGTTCCTTCTGGAAACAGTAATGATGCATTTATTGCAAAATACAATTCGAACGGCAATCTTATTTGGAAACACAGTTATGGAGGAAGTGGCGAAGATGGATTTAAAATGGTCATTGCTGCTACCGATGGTGGATTTATTGGTATTGGGCATACTTCTTCTAACAATGGAGATGTGAATGGAAACCATGGTGCCGGCGATGCCTGGATTGTAAAAACAGATGCTGCAGGAAACTTGCAATGGCAAAAATGTTATGGCGGCAGCCGTGACGATTATGCACTTGTTATAGTCCCCGATCCTTCCGGTTATACTTTTTCGGGTGCTGAAAGCTCCCGGGATGGAAATTTTGCAAACAACTTTGGTGATTATGATGCATGGGTTGTAAAAATTTCATCTGCGGGAAATGTGATTTGGCAATCAACTTATGGCGGCAGCAAGTTTGATGAAGCAGGGGGGCTCACCCGCAACGATGATGGTACTTATATTTTTGCCGGCGCCACAACAAGCAATAATCAACAAGTGGGCAATACCCACGGCGGTTCTTATGACACCTGGGTAGTTAAGATTACTGGTAGCGGATCCATTATCTGGAAAAAAGTCTATGGGGGTAAAGGTTATGAATATTGCAATGGTATGACCCGCACAACAGATGGAAATCTCGTGCTCGCACATGCCAGCAATTCATCTGATGGCGATGTAAATGGAACCGGCTCATTTGTAATATGGCTTCTAAAATTAAATCAGCAAAGCGGAAAGATTATTTGGAGCAGAACTTTTTCACTTAGCGGAATTGAATGGGGTGCATTTGGAATTTTTTCTACGGCTGATGGAGGGGTTGTTGCCCTGGGAGCAGAGGGAACAGTACCATATCCCAATTTCGATGCATTGATTCTGGCCATAGATGCTAATGGAAATAAAAAATGGCACAAGTTGCTGATTGGAAGCAACGAAGATGATGCACATGCAGGAACAGAGATAAACGGCGGAGATTTATTAGTACTCAGTTACAGTGCTTCTATTGATGGTGATTTTGCCTCTGGCAGAGATAATGGAGGAATCTGGATCAGCAAATTTCATAATTGCAGTGATAATTCTTTTACTAAGGTCTCACCTGTAAATAGCTCTGCCAATGAATCAGTTTTATATAAGTTTACTAATTACCCCAATCCTTTTTCCAGGACAACATCAATTACTTATTCAATTCCTAAAACAGGTAATGTATTATTGAAAATTTTTGATGTGATGGGAAGAACAGTGAAAACTTTAGTCAGTGGTAAAGTATCAGCAGGCACTTATAATATTCAATGGAACGCCAATGATGAAAAAGGAAATAAAGTATCTGCAGGTGTTTATTTTTTGACGTTGGAAACAGGCAGTTATTCAGAAACAAAAAAACTATCATTAATTAAATAAGGAATTACTACATCTAAATGATACTGAAAACCTCCGCCACGGGGGGCCGTTTCAAAAAATCAATATCAATTTATTTTTTAATTATAAAATCAAACATCATGACATCTTCAATCAAACGCACCGCTAAATGGTTATTACCATTATGCCTCAGCTTCTTCACTTTTATTTCTTGTCAAAAGGAAAATTATTTAATTGACGAACCTACAAATACTGCAAGCTTAAATTTATCAGTTCAGGAAACAAAGTACAACACATTCAAAGGGCCTGAAATTGTAGTAGGTCTTGGATATGCCCGTTCCTTTGCAACCATCAGCCACACAGGTGTTCCGCAGGAACTCGGCGTTATGTTTACGGATGAAGCACTTTCCGGGTTGCCAACTGTAAATGGATCCTATGTAATGGAATTACATAATAAAGCCCTGGAGTCCACACTTTTTACCCATATTTCTATGGGTTGGAGTGCAAACGGGCACCCGTTGCCTGGTTCCTTCATAGGACCGCATTTTGATGTGCGGTTTTACATGATGAGCCTTGCCGACAGGCTTGCCATACCTGCACCTCCGGCACCCGGTTTTACGAATCTTCCTCCAGCGGGTTACATGCCTTCAAATTATTTACCTGATGCACCTGTACCTCAATTGGGCAGACATTGGACAGACAATAGTTTCTTACCTGGCATTCCGGTTAATCATACACTTATACTGGGTTCTTATGATGGCAGATTTACTTTTGTATCACCCATTGTAGTTCGCACAGACTTGGTTAGCGGACAAAGTATTTCATTGCCTTATGCGCAACCGGTTTCTTTTGCCGAGCGTGGATATTATGCTACCCGGTATAATATTTATAAAGATAGCAGGGGCAACCACTATATATCATTATCAGATTTTGTTTTGCAGTAAACGAATTATTCAGTCGGTACAGGATGATAAATTTTTGTTCAATTGCCGGCTGAAAAGATATTCCCTTGAAATCTTAATTTAATAATGAGCCTTACAAAACAGGCTCATTATTTTAAGACAATGCACCAATAATGTGCTTCCATTTCAACTATGTAAAATGCAATTTGGTTTTTTAAATAATGATTTACATTTTAAATACTCAATACAATCCCATGGATTAATCCAAAACAATTAAAATGAAAAAGAATATTATATTTCCATTAATTTTTTTGATTTTATCATTAACTGTGATGAATCAATTTGCAGCAGGTCAGGCTCCCCATATCCATCGGCAAAAATGTATTGGTGGTACAAGAGATGAATATATTCTTTACATGATAAAACTGGCAGATGGTAATTATCTCTCTTGTGGAACTTCTGAATCTCAGGACGCCGACTTTAAAAAGACAAATCATTATGGCGGTTATGATGCTTTCCTGATGAAGACTGATAAAGCTGGGAATATTATATGGATACAGAATTACGGAGGTAACCGCGATGATATATTTTATAATGTAATGGAAACATCAACCGGTGATTTAATTGCTATTGGTACAACTGGTTCAAACAATGGTCTGGTAAGTGGAAACCATGGAGCACCCGGTACAGATGATGTATGGTTAGTAAAAATAAACAAAGATGGCAAATTTTTACAGCAACATTGCTATGGCGGCAGCAGATCAGAATCTACACTGGAACTTGGAATGAGTGAAGGACTGATGATGGATAAAGATGGCAACATTTTATTTGTAGGTGAAACCAATTCTAATGATGGAGATGTTTCAGGTAATCATGGAGATTATGATGGATGGTTGGTAAAAGTTAATTCAGCCAGCTTTGATATTATCAAATCAAAAACAATAGGCACCGCAGCATACGATGCAGCATATAATGTATTTGAAATTGATGGAGATATTTTCGTAACTGGCAGTAATTCCAAAGCAGCTTATACTACAACTGATGCCCTAAGTGTTGAGGTTAATGGAGATGGTTTTGCAACAAGGATTAATGGAAC
>JBDSYV010000022.1:0-2665 GCA_040110925.1 Ferruginibacter sp.
TGTAACAACTGCTGCAAATAAGCTGATGGAGCAGATCCACAACAGCAAAAAAAGAATGCCCACAATTCTCACCGAGGACCTTGCCTGGGAATGGTTATTTGATGACTTATCAGAAGAACGGATAAAAGAAATAGGGCAATATCAATTTCCTGCGGAGCAAATGGAAGTTTGTACAATAGCAAAAGATTTTAGAGAAGCGTTGGATCCAACAGAACGGTTTGAGTATGTTGATCTTGTCCCTTTGAATTTTGAAACTAAATCAGCTCCCATCCAAAATTCTTTGTTTTAAATATATTTCTCACTGATTACACGGATTTGCACAGATATTTTCTGAGATTTTATGTGGCATCTGTGAGCAAGTCCTCTTCACACTTCTACCGCCGACTGCGCAACGCAAATTTCCAACTATCTCATTTCCATTTCCTGAGCTTCGGCTGAAATTTGAGAATATAGTCTTTGATATCGTATAGCTTCAGCCTCATTACGCAATGCCCGGTATGCCTTTGATATAACATCATAACATACCAGTTGATACCTATACATTTTTATAGCATTTGCAGCAAATTGTATCGCCTGGCCATAATTTCCAATGGTAAAGTAATAGATCGCAAGATTCTGTGATGATTTTGCATAGCTGCTGTCAATGTCATAACAACGCTTAAAATAAAAATATGCTGAATCGTATTTTTTCTCTTCAAAATAGTCTGTCCCCAGGTTATTAAGTGCGCCTCTGTGATCAGGATAGTACTTTATTGTATTCCAGTAACTAACCTTTGCATTTGCCCTGTCGCCCATTCCTGCATATGCTAATCCGGTATTAAATAATGCATCCCTGTTACTTGGTAGTATTTCAACACTGGCTTTCGAATACTTAAGTGCATCAGCGAAATATCTACTCTTTAATTGCCGGTTGGTTTCTGCATTGGCAAGTTTCAGGTATTCATTCCCTAACGCAAGATGGGTTCTACTGCTTTTGGGAGCATTATCTACCCCTGAACTATAGATAGAAAGGTTTGATTTCCAGTCACTGCTTCTGGACATAGTGAGTACACTAAAAATCAGGATAATAGCACCCATGATAAAATTAAATGTATTCTTTCCTTCCCCTGTAAAAGAGGTTGGATTTAGCTTTAAAAGAATTGTAAGCCCGTAAACCAACCCAATTATCAAACCAAGAGATGGAAGAAAAAGGAAGCGCTCCGAAACTGTAGAACCACCTAAAAAAAACAGGTTAGTTGTGGGAGCAAGCATGATAAGAAAGAAAAGGATGCCAAAAGAAATTATAGGCAGCTTTTTAATTTTGAGAAGTGCAAATACTAATAATCCTGCGTAGCATACAAGCGAAAACCACGGTGTTATTGAACTCCAGTCTGTCAGGGGAACCTGGTTGTATGAGTAATCCCAGGACAAAGGATATGGTACAAAAAATAAACGTATATAATAAAAAAGTATTTCCATTTTCGTTGCAGTAATCTCTGCAAAACCTTTTGCACCGAAAAGTATATTTTCCAGGATAGTATTTTGATAATTCTGAACCTGGCCATTTAATACAAGATACCTACAAAATAAAAACAGTAAGGCAGCACCCAGGTATGGTAATGAATATAATAGTGATTTTTTTATGGGTTGCGATAACAGTAACCAGAATAGGAGCGGAAAAATAACGATCATAGCAAATGCACCTTCTTTTGAAAACAAGGCCAGGCAATAGAAAGCAATACTGAGGGCCACATATTTTGTTCTGTACTTTTCTGTTTTGATGAATGTAACCGCGTAGGAAAGTGCAAGCAAGCTAAATAGGGCAGCAAGCAATTCATCCTGGCTTTTTACACTGGCTACAACCTCTGTATGTACTGGGTGTGCAGCAAAAAGCAAAGTCATTATGCCGCAGATTACCGGGTGTATTTTAGGGAATAATTTTAGCAGTAAATTAAAAAGCACCAGTACAATCATAGTGTACAAAAACAAATTAACCAGGTGTGCTTTGGCAGCGTCATTATTAAAGGCTTGTTTTTGAATAGCGAAAGCAGATAAGGTTATGGGCCTGTAGGGTTGTATACCTGTCATTCCATTATATTTTTCCAGGCTACCGTAAGCAAATGTTTCTGGTATACCAGAAACGCCTTTTTGTACAGAACTGTGTTTTAAATAGAAAATATTGTCATCAATGGTAAACTCATAATTAACTGTATTACCATACATTACTAATACCAAAACAACCAGTATAATTCTTATCCATGTTTTGCTGATAGAAGAAGATGGAATTATTTTTTTTGGCTGATTTGATTTTGTTGGTTGAGGTACTGCAGGCCGATGGCTGGTAATAGTAGCTATTTCTCTTTTATGTTTTTTCCCCATTAATATCTTATTAAATTATAAGGCTATGCAGCATCAATGCTACTATCAGTTTTCAGCAACCAAATTAAATAAAAAAAATGAACCTAATCCTCATCACTTCACAACGCTTGCTTCGCTGCTCATTTGACACTACCCAGTGTTAACTGCCGACTGTTTACTGCTGACTGCCCAACGTCCCTCTTCACACCCCCACCGCCCTCATCAGCAGCTTTTCCCCATACCTTCTCTTCACGCTATCAATGGCCTGGTATAAATTGATCATCTCCTGAGTATCTTCAAATAGTTTTATTTGGTAATTGCCCGGGAT
>JBDSYV010000023.1:0-25636 GCA_040110925.1 Ferruginibacter sp.
CCCGACCTGGTCGGGATTTTTTTTCTAAAAAATGTTTACTCGGGTGGTGGAATTGGTAGACACGCGGGACTTAAAATCCCGTTCGCAGTAATGCGAGTGACGGTTCAACTCCGTTCCCGAGTACAAATAAATCCTGGTCTAACCAAGATTTTTGAAGCCGTGTATTACGTTTACATACTACATTCCACTTTGTATGATAAGTATTATATAGGTTGATGTGAAAACCTTGAAAAACGTCTTCATCGATATAATTCAAATGCAGTTAAATCAACCAAACCATATGTACCCTGGCAATTAATTTATAGCGAGCAGTACTCAAGCCGTTCTGAAGCATTCAAAAGAGAGCAGGGAATTAAAGAAAAAAAAGCAAAAATATATTATGGAATTGGTAGGCACGTCCCGATCCTAATCGGGATCCGCAGTAATGCGAGTGTCCCGTGGAATTATGGGGTCCGGAGTACGAATCCTGGTGTGAATCGGGACTTTTTTGTATTAAGTAAAGTAATAAATTGAAAATTAAAGCCAGGGAAGAAAAATTAGAATTCGATTACATTTTTCCCATTACATAGATCTTTCCTTCCGGCTGAGGATGGCCGCCTTCGGTTTCAAGTGTTACAGCAAATGCTTCTGCCTTGCCAAATGTTTTCATTTTTTGAATACGGTATTTATCACCTTTTTTTGTGAAGACAATAAGGCCACCATCTACTGGCTTGCCATCAACAAAACCCCAGAATTGATATTGCATTCCTGAAGGTGGCTCGGGTAAATTACTTGGATCAATAAAAACTTCACCGGTAGTATTTTTCATCCAGAAAATCTTTGCTGCAGCCTCGGGAGCATCGGGTTGTCCATGTAAGGATACGGGCTCACTGTATTTGCTTTGTATTACACCCATATCATTCTTCATTTCTTTATTTGATTCTTCCAGTGATGCCAACTGGTCCTGTGCACTGTTTTTTTCAATTACTGCAGCTTCATAATCCTTATTGGCAGTTTGGTATTTATTATAATAAACAACATTTACGATAGCACTGCCTAAAAATAAAATGATAGAAGCAGCAGCAGCATACTTCCAGAATGAGCTGATCGAAACAACTTTTGCAGTTGGTGTGATGGAACTGCTAAATGCCGTATTTATTCCAGTAAGAACTTTTTCTTTAACAGATGCATTAGGTGTTACAACATTCATCATTGCATAAGTTTCCAGCCCAGACTCGATTGCTTCGATCTCTGCTGCTACTTCCGGGAATTGTTTTTTCCATAACTCTACTTGGGCATTTTCTTGCTCAGTGCAGAGGTTCGTTACGTACATTTCCAGCAAACCTGATGATATGATATCTTTTTTTTCCACTTTCTTATTCCAGAATTTTTCTTAATTCCATTATAGCCGAACGCATTTTTGTTTTTACAGTGCCTAAAGGAATTCCCATTGTTTTTGAAATTTCTTCCTGTGTATAGCCATTAAAGTAAGCCAGGTCAATAATTGTTTTTTGCTCGGGCTTTAAATTAGAAATGTATTTATTTATTCCTATGGCATCAAATCGCTCTGAATTATAATTCTTGTCCTGGTAATTACTTACGGAATTTTCATCCTGAGAGATTTTTTGCTGCTTCCTGAATCCTTTACTCCTTAATGTATCTATGGTTAAGTTCCTGGTAAGATTAATCATCCAGGTAAAAAGGCGCCCTTTGCTGCTATCATACTGGCCGAAGTTATTCCAGATTTTAAGAAAGGCCTCTTGTAATATATCTTCAGCTAAATGCTCTTCTTCTACAAGGCGATAGATGACGCCATTTAATGCAGCTGCATAATTATCGTATAAATAGGAGAAAGCATATTGGTCCTTATTTCTAAGCAATGATACCAGTTCTTCCTCGTTGTATTTTATTATTTCAGGCAAAATTGCTTTTTTATTAAGATTATCGAAAATAGGTGTATTTCGCTAAATATTGTTTTGGAATGGCTTAAAAAATATTAAACAACAATTAATCCATCAATTTGTTATTAATCGCTGATAATTTTATAAACTAATACTAAGTTAAATACATGCCAACATTATGCAACCTGTTTTAAGAACAATAAAAGTAAGTGATAACATCAGGCTTGCAGAGATTATCAGGCAATCTTTATTAGAATTTAATGCAGCCAAACCCGGAACAGTTTATTATGATCCTACAACTGATCATCTTACTAAACTTTTTACTAAAGCTGCCAGCAGGTTCTATGTTTTGGAAATAGAAGGAATACTTGTGGGCGGTGCAGGAATTTATCCTACAGATAATTTGCCTTCGGGTACATGTGAATTGGTGAAATTTTATATTGATTCATCTGCAAGAGGAAAGGGATATGGAAAATTACTCCTGCATGCCTGCGAAACTGCAGCAAGAGAACTCGGTTATTCAACAATTTATCTGGAATCAATGCCAGAGCTAAATATTGCACTGCCTTTGTATGAAAAAATGGGATATAAATACATCCCTGCTGCATTGGGCAATAGCGGGCACACCGGCTGCACTGTATTCATGATAAAAGAACTCAGCTTACCAGCTTAACTTCATAAACAGGGCTAAATAAAAACCATTTGCCCGTCCCTGATTCCTGGCATTTATATCGCTTACGGATTTTTTCTCCTTTTTTAAAAATGCGGTTGCCTTTAAGTGCAAATAAACTGCCGGCAGGCAATTGTTCAATCAGCATAAAGCCTTCTTTTGCAGTATCAAATTGCTTAAGTACTCTAAGTAATTTTTCATCAGCGCAGCTGCTTGCTGCAGGATTTTTTAATGAATGAAGAAGAGTTTCTGCAATAGATGGAGGGAAAATCTTTTTGGTTAAAAACAGTGCAAGTATTTTACTAAATTCCTGTTTCCATTCCTTGCCATGAGCCATTACCCTGTGTCCATACCTTTCATAAGTAAACAAGTGTGCAAGTTCATGAAGCAAGGTGATTAAGAAAGCATATTTATTAAGGTTGCCATTTACGCTGATACGGTGATTTTTGCCTTCGTGTGCATGGCGGTAATCGCCCAGGATGCTTTGCCTTTGACGGGCAATAGTGAGATGGACTTTGTAGTGGTTTAGGTAAGCCATTACATCCTCAAAACTCTCTTCCGGTACAAAATCCTTTAGTGTAGTAAAAGGCACCTTCTCCTTAGCCATGTGGTTTTTTATTAAGCTTGGTTAAACTTAAAACTTCTGCTGCCAGGTAAAGTAAATAAATAAATAAGGATATGAATACCGCTCTTTTATTATAAGCGTTTCCTATAAAACTGATGTAAATAAAAACTGCAGCAACACATATAAACATTTTGATCAGCATGCCGCCCATTACAGCCCTGATGAATACATAGGGATTTTTATTTGTTAGCGCTTTTTTCTGCATAAACCATATGACCAGGCTTAGGAGTAAAAATAGAAGATTAGCTCCCAGTAGTACATTCTTATCAATATTATTTTTAATAAGAACATTGCCCATCAACGCAATAAGAATTATATTAAACGCAAAAACAAAGCAAAGTGGCCATAAATGGCGAAGGGAATTGTTCATCTATCGGTTATTTTTTAGGGGAAGTATCCTTTATAATTTTTATAATCATTCCCGTAATAACCAGCAAAGGTAATATCCATACAGCGAGTGCCGTGGAAAAATTAAAGTAAGCATCTATTTTCATCCCTGCAAATACTGCTATACCTATGGCAATAAGAAATTGCATAGCCAGGCTGGAGTATTGCCACAACAAATTATTTTTTCTATTCATTTACTGCCACAGACATTTCAGTATTAAATTCTACAATATTCGCACCCATATGGCATTGACCGTTAAAATTTACTGTAGGTTCTATAAAAAGTTTAGCACTATGGAGATCACCTTCAATTGCAGCCTTACCTTTTAGTTGTAATAATTCTGATACTTTAATACAGCCAGTTACCTGGCCCATAATATCAGCCAGTCTGCAATTGATATCACCTTCTACTATGCCCATGGGGCCGATAAGAACTTTGGCTTTGCTTATAATACTACCTTTTAGGGTGCCATCAATTCTTACATCCCCGTTAGTTTCAATGTTGCCTGAAATGCATGTGCCATTGCCAATAATTGTACTGGAGATGTTGCCCGCATCTGGCTGGGTAGTTTTTGATTTAGAACTGAACATGGATCTTAATTTTAATGGTGAAACAGGTTTTTCTGCTTCTATAACGCCGCTAAAGTTAAAATATTCTTAGTCGGTACTATTTTCCAGTTTTGGTAATGATAATTGATTGGTATCCAGCTTAGAAATATTACCCTGCAATACTTTTTGAATATTATCAAAATATTTATGTTGCTGGCGTAATGCCTGGTCCATTGAGTCAGTGCGTATCTTCAAATCACGGTATTCTTTTACCTGCCGTGCATTGCCATAGGTAGAACCCGGTAAATAATACCGTAAGGGAGTAAACATGATCAGGGATGAGGTAATGGCTACCATCAGTATAAAAACAGTAGAAAACACGATATACACGCTTAACCTGGTCAATTTAAATTTTACTACTTCCTCATAAGTATCCTCATTCATTATCACCAGCCTGTAATGATTCCTCAGGCGTTTCAGTGTATTATTTGCATCAATCTTTACCATTATTGATAGGTTTGGGATAATAAAATTAGGATTCGCTCAGTTAACTATCCAGATATTTTTTCTTAAATATGTATCAGTATTGTTAAGGAAAACTACGATGCAAAGATAACCCTGAACTTTCCCTTATCTTAGTGGCCTTAATATTGATAAAGATTTTGCAAAATAATTACGATATTAGCCCTATTACTTTAATTTAATTTTACATGTTGAAAGCTAAGATTAGCATCAGCTTTTTTCTTTTTTTTCTGTTGGCTTTTACCGGGCACCTGTATGCCCAGCCTACCTGGACTCTTGACCCATTTGGAAAAGAAAAAAAGCCAGAACAGTATGAGGAAAAAATACTTGGTTCTGAAAAAACTGCAGATAAAAAATTCACTACATTTCGTCGTTTTATTCAAAACAATGTAACACACTATAATTTTTATTTTAATGCAAATAATAAGCTGAATGCAGTACTTGAGAGAGCAAAGATGTCACAGAAGGATGATTATTCCCGACTGTTGTCATTTTATCCTTACTCCCTTGAAGCCACCGCTGCCCAACAAACAGAACTTGATTCGGTAATCTATAAAGCCACAGCCGGAATTTTGCTTCATGATCTGCGCAGTGACTGGGTAGATAATATGTACCTGCTTATCGGAAAATCTTATTATTATCGCAATGAGCTGGATTCAGCAGCACTTACTTTCCAGTTTATAAACTTTAATTTATTTCCCCGCAAAAAGAAGGAAGATGATAACCGTATTGTTGGTACTACAGACGAACCTGGTACAGGGGCACTATCTATTGCCAATAAAGAAAACCGGAACATTATTCAGAAGGCATTTACTTTACCACCCAGCCGCAATGATGCATTAATTTGGCTTGCACGAACCTTTACAGAGCAGGGAGAATTTGCCGATGCAGCAGGCCTGATTAATATTTTACAAAACGATAGAAACCTGCCTATAAGATTACGCAACGACCTGGAAGAAGTAAATGCCTACTGGTTTTATGTACAACACAATTATGATAGCAGTGCTGTACATCTTGAAAATGCATTATCAAATGCAGATAACAAACAGGACAAGAGCCGTTGGGAATTTTTACTTGCCCAGCTTTTTGAAATGAGTGGGAAATTTGATAAAGCTTCTGATTATTATGCCAAAGCATCCAAACATACTGTGGACCCAGTAATGGATATTTATGCAAGACTGAACGATGCCAAGATGCTGAGGAACAATGGCAATTATAAAGAACTGGAAAACAGCATAGCAAACCTTTTGCGAATGGCCCGCAGAGATAAATATGAAGCTTACCGCGATATTATTTATTATTCCACGGCCCAGTTAAGTATGCAGCGGCCCGATACCAGCAGTAGCATTGGCTACTATACCCGTAGTGTTTATTACAACAATAATAATCCCATCTACAAGAATAAATCTTTTTATCAATTAGCTTCCCTTGCCTATGCCCGGCAGGATTATAAAAAGGCAAAAGCTTTTTATGATAGCCTGTTGATTGGGGAGGACCTGGAAATTAGTGCTGCTTTATTAGATGAGCGCAAAGAAATTCTTGGAAGGATTGTGCAGAATATTACTGCAGTTGAAAGAGAAGACAGTCTGCAACGCATTGCGGCCCTTCATCCTGCAGAAAGAGATGCCTATATCAAAAAGCTGGTTAAAAAACTGCGTAAAGAAAATGGATTAAAGGAGGAAGATAGTTTTACAGGAAATACCATTATCACCTTCAATAATAAAAATGCTTCGCAGGAGGATTTGTTCGGTGCTGCTTCAAAAGGCGAATGGTATTTTAATAACGCAAGCCTCAGAACAAGGGGATTTACTGATTTTAAAAATAAATGGGGTAAGCGCAGCAATATTGATAACTGGCGCAGAAAGGCGGCTGGCGAAGGTAAAATAAATAATTCAGGATTGGTAGGGAATACTGATATTGATGCAATACCGGATAAATTAAAAAGCAGTGACATAAATGCTTCCGGTCCGGTGGCTTTTAGTTTTGATGCATTGATGAATGCACTGCCTACATCTCCTGAAAAACTGGACAGCAGTAATGCTGTGATTGCACAAAGTACGCTAGCGCTTGCCCGAATATTTAAGGATGAACTAGAGGATTACCAACAGGCCATTAATACCTATAATGACTATCTGTTGCGTTTCCCGAATACAGCTTTTTTACCCGAAGTTTATTTTGGCCTTTATTATTGCTACACAAAACTTGGAAATTATGCAAAAGCTGCTGATTATAAAAAATTGCTGACAAGTAAATATGCTGGGGATGACTATACCACAAAAATTATTAACCCGGCAGCAGCCCAGCCTGATAAGAAAAATCCTGTTGTTACGGCCCGGTATGCCCGAATTTATGATATGTTTATTGAGGGAAAATTTGAAGAAGCAATTGCAGAAAAGAAACGTGCCGATAGTGTGTATGGCAATAATTACTGGAGCCCGCAATTATTATATATTGAGGCAATGTACCTTGTTAAAGAAAAAAGTGACTCAGGGGCTATAGCTGCATTAACCAACTTGCAGACATTGTATCCTTCATCGCCATTAAAAGACAAGGCAGCTACGTTGGCAGAGGTGCTTAGCCGCAGAGCAGAGATTGAGAACTATCTTACAAACCTGCAGGTAACCCGCCAGGAAGAAACAATGGTAATCGTTAGCGATGATAAACCTGCAATTAAAGCGCCTGTGGTGCAGCCCGTTGCACCAGTAGTTAAAAAAATTGAACCCGTATCACAACCCCGAAATGTAACTGACTCCATAAAGGCACCCCCAACTTTTATTTCCGGAGCATTTATGCTGGAGCCAAACAAAGCGCATTATGTCATCATGATTTTGGATAAGGTTGACGGTGTTTATATTAATGAAGCTAAGAATGCATTTGGCCGTTTCAACAGGGAAAGCATGCTCACTCAAAATGTTGTGATAAACAGAGATGCACTTGATGCAGAAAAAGTATTGTTGCTTTTCACGCCATTTACAGATGCTGATGCCGCTATTAAATATTATGACAAAATAAAAAGAGCAGCTCCTGCAGAAATATCCTGGTTGCCTGCAAATAAATATTCATTCCTCATAATTTCCGAAGCCAACCTGCAGTTGCTTAAATCAAATAAGGATATTGATACTTACAAAAAATTATTGAATGTGAATTATGGCAATAAATTTTAGGTTGTAGCCAGGAGGTAATTATCTATTAGGCAACAGGCAAAATAATAGAAAGTGGTTAGTTAGGTTTAAATAAAAGGCTGGGTAATTTTTTGAAGAAGTTACCCAGGTTTAAATTATAAATATTCTAAAGAAAATCAATGCCATCGAAAACATCATCATCTGCAATGTCCCGCCCAGTAAAAATATTATGGCGTATTTTTTTAGGAGGCCTTGGTGTCTTTTTAATAATGCTTCTATGTGCAAATTTTGGTGTTTTTGGGAGGATGCCTTCTGTGCAGGAATTAGAAAATCCTGAGGCAAACCTGGCAAGTGAAATCATAAGTAGTGATGGGATACTTATGGGAAAATATTATGCAGAAAACCGGAGCGAAGTTAAATACAATGAAATTTCTCCCAACGCAGTACATGCCCTTATTGCTACTGAAGATGAAAGGTTTTATGAACACTCCGGCATAGATGCGCAGGCACTGGCCAGGGTGGCATTTACAGCAGGTACGCAGGGTGGGGGAAGTACTATAACACAGCAATTAGCCAAAATGATACTGGGACAGGGCCGGGGAAATGTCCTGGTAAGAGGGATACAAAAACTAAAAGAATGGATAATAGCTGTAAAGCTGGAAAAAAATTTTACAAAAGAAGAAATTATAACGCTTTACCTCAACCGGGCGCCCTGGGGAAATGTATATGGTATAAGAAATGCCAGTCGTACCTATTTTCAAAAAGAACCTATAGGCTTATCAGTAGAAGAAGCGGCGGTATTAATAGGTATGCTTAAAGGATTTATCTACGAACCTATCCGTCATCCGCAGAATGCTATCACAAGGAGAAATACGGTTATCAACCAGATGGTTGTAGCAAAACAAAAATATCTTACAGCATTGGAAGGAGCTAAACTTAAGATGAAGCCCCTAATTACCAATTATAAGCAAATAGATGAAAACGTGGGTATTGCTCCATATTACAGGCGGGCATTACTTGATGTATTGAAAAGCTGGTGTAAAACACATACAAATCCAAAAACCGGTGAGCCATACGATCTATTCAGGGATGGTTTAAAGATTTATACAACCATTGATACCAGGATGCAGCAATATGCCGAAGAAGCAGTAGAACAACATATGCCCATTCTACAGGCTAAGATGGACAGGCTTTTGAAAGGAAAAGAAGAAAAATTGTGGAAGCACCACCAGGATATTGTGGAATCTGCCATGAAATATACGGATCGTTGGAAAACAATGAAGGAAGAAGAAATACCTGATGAAGAAATAAAAAAGACTTTTAGCATTCCAGTGAAAATGAAAATATTTTCATGGAGAGGAAATGATAAACATGAAAAAGATACTGTGATGACGCCCTTTGATTCTATTAGGTATCATAAACAATTATTACAAACATCATTTGCAGCAATGGATCCCCGTACGGGAGAAATAAAATCCTGGGTAGGCGGTATTAATTTTAAATGGTTTAAGTACGACCATGTAACTGCAAAAAGGCAGGTAGGTTCTACATTTAAGCCATTATTATACACGCTTGCTGTTACTGATGCAGGTTACACTCCAGAAACATATATTGAAGGAGGCTCATTAACATTGGGTGGAAAAACTATAACTGACCGTGGTGGCACAATGGCCAATTTATTTGCCTGGAGTAAGAACGGCGGAGCATGGCACCTGATGTCTATAATTGGGGTAAACCGTACGATTGAATTTGCCAAACAATGCGGCATAAAAGCTGCTATCCCGCCTTATCCCTCTATAGCTTTAGGATCTGCTGATATACCTATGCTGGAGATGCTTCAGTCCTACACCATGTTTCCAAATAGAGGATATAATACCGAGCCCGTTTTCTTAAACAGAATTGAGGATAAAAATGGTAATCTTTTACAGGAATTTCCATTATCACAAAGCAAGCAGGTGATTGCCGAAGCTGATGCCTATACCATGGTTAAAATGATGCAGGGTGTAATACAAATAGGTACAGGCAGGAGGTTAAATTCCTATAAAATTCCTGTAGAAAAGGCAGGAAAAACAGGAACAACAACTGGCAATACCGATGGATGGTTTATCGGATATTTACCAGATCTGCTTGCGGGCACATGGGTGGGTTGTGAAGATCCTTTTATCCCGATATTTGAAACGAGCGGGGGAGCAGAAATGTCTGCGCCAAGATGGGGGATTTATATGGAAAAAGTGATTGCCGATAGCAGGATACCTTATGGTAAACAAAAAACTTTTGATATACCAGCTGAACTGAAAAACGATCCCATAAGTGGAGATATCAGGTATGGCGACATCATTGATGCAGGGGATAGTCTTGGTGGAGATAATGGTAATGGGTCGGCAGATGATTTCCTGTTAGACAAGGAAGAATCAAAACCTGATACATCTAAAAATAAAAAGTCTGATGCCCCAATTGCACCCGAGAAAAAAGACAATAAACTTAATGGGCCAGCTTTGCTGAAACCCTCTGAAGAAAAGAAGCCAGAAATAAAGCCAAAACCCAAAAAGGAAAATGAGTATTAAATATTCAGGCCACTACTTTTTTATATAAAATCAATCATTGGGTCTTTTAGTTATTCATCCCTCTTTTAAAAAACTGACTTATTTCTTTGCAAATCTGAAAACCAAACTTTATTTTTAAATACACAAAACTGCTTAAAAAATCAAATGTCTACAGTATTAGGCCATAGCTATTCATTTAAATTTCCGATCTACCTTTTTAGCAGCGTGGGTATACCAATTGAAGAGAGCGCCAGTCCCCAATTTATTTCCTTGGCGCAAAAAGCCCGGCATAAAACGCTGAATATTTACCTTGCAGATGATGATTCCGATGACAGGGATATTTTCCGGGATGCACTGGCTGAATCAGTTTCAGGCATCAACCTTGAATTAGCAATAAATGGCAAAAATCTAATAAGTTTACTTGAATCTTCAAACCCAAAGCCAGATATTATTTTCCTCGATTTAAATATGCCTCTTAAAAATGGATTTGAATGTTTGGAGGAGATCAGGAAAAATAAAGAGCTGAAGTCTCTGCCTATAGTTATCTACTCTACCACCTCAAACCCGGAACAGGTAAAAAAGACTTTAATATATGGTGCTAATTTGTTCTGGCAAAAGCCATCTGACTTCAATTCGATCAAAAAAATGCTACACAAAATTTTGCACATGCCTTTTGATAATTACCTGCCAAAAGCCAAGAAGGAACATTTTATTCTGAAATAGTAGTTCGCATTTATCCCTTTACTTTTCTTCCTAAAATTTTAAGGCTGTAATTAATTCCATCCATGATGGCAATACCTGGCAAATGAGCCCATTCTTCAAAACCTGATTTTGCAAAGAGTTGCAGGCTTATAATATTGTGTTCAAAAATATATCCCAGGAGTGTGTGTATCTCCAGGTCGGTTGCTTTTAGGATACTCATTTCTAAAATAGTTTTTCCCAATCCTTTTCCCCTCCATTTTTGGTGCAAATAAATAGATATTTCTGCAGTGCCATTGTAGGCTGGCCTGCCATAAAAATCCTGAAAGCTTACCCATCCAATAGGTTGGTTGTCTTCTTCCACAATCCACAAAGGCCTTTGAGTATAATGCTCATGAAACCAGGATAATTTTTCTTCAACAGTTACCGGCTCCACGTCTGCTGTAACCATCCTGCTTCCAATGGTTGAATTGTAAATGGAAACGATGGCAGGTAAATCTTCTGGGGTTGCATTTCTGAAAATCATCTCATGTATTATAAACTGCAAATTAGATAAGGCTATCCAAAAAATAAAAAAACCCAACTTTAGGGCCGGGTTTTTTTATACCTGAGATTTCTTAATTCAATGCATCAGTTCTTCCAACTTTTCTTCCAAAAACAATAAGATGAACTGCGGCAAAAATGAGTGAAATGTATAATAATGTTCTGTCAGTTTCAAAACCTACAGTATATTGATGAAGAAAGCCTGCCACAACAAGTAATAAGCAAAGTCCTAGTCCAGTTATCCTTGCTATACGCATTCCCTTTCTTTCAATAGTTCCATTACCCAGGTGGCTATGTTTAGCGCCATAAACCAGGTATATATCCATCCCTATCAGCATCCATACTATCAACCTGATCCATGTATCCATAGGCAAAAATACCATCATAAATAAGCAAACGGCAATACCAAGAATAGGAACAAGTGGTACCAGTGGTGTTTTAAAAGCCCTGGGAAGTTCAGGCATTTTTTTACGCATTACCCACACACCAATACATACAAGTATAAAAGCGAAAAGTGTTCCTATGCTGGTCATTTCACCAACCACACGAGCAGGTACAAATGCTGCAAACAAACTAACAAAAACCATAAATAACAAATTACTTTTAGCCGGTGTTTGTGTTTTAGGATTTACACTTGAAAATATTTTGGGGATTAAACCATCTTTACTCATGCTATAAAATACGCGGCTTTGGCCCATAAGCATTACCAGGATTACGGATGAATAGCCTGCAAGTATTGCTACAATAATTGCCCTGTTAAGCCAGGGATAATCAGCATGTATAACACCACTTGCATCAGCGGTACCCATATGATCTATGGCAATAGCCACAGGTGCAATACCATCTTTTCCAGAAAAGCTGGTGTAACTGGTAACGCCCGTCATTACATGTGCAAACAATATATACAACACTGTACATATTAAAAGGGAGCCAAGAATGCCCCATGGCATATCTCTTTTTGGATTTTTTGCTTCCTGTGCTGCTGTGCTTACAGCATCAAATCCTATATAAGCAAAGAAAACAATTGCAGCTGCTCTTATAATTCCACTAAAACCAAATTCGCCAAAATTTCCAGTATTATCCGGAATATAAGGAGAGTAATTTGCCATATTAATGTATTTCCAACCAAGGAAAATAAATACCAATACAACGGTTATTTTTAAACCGACTATTATACCATTAACTGTTGCACTTTCTTTAGTTCCTTTCATTAATAGCAGGCTCATTAGAACAATAATGAAAACTGCAGGCAGATTGATAATACCACCATCCCATGGTCCTACTGTTAAATCATGAGGTAAATAAACATTGAAGCCTTCAAGAAATTTTACCAGGTACCGGCTCCAGCTTATGCCTACAGTGGCCGCTCCTACGGCATATTCCAGCACTAGGTCCCAGCCAATTATCCAGGCAATAAACTCACCCATAGTTGCATATGAATAGGTGTAAGCACTGCCTGCTACTGGAATCATTGATGCAAATTCGGCATAGCAAAGGCCGGCAAATAAACACCCAAATGCAGCTACCACAAATGATAAAGTAATGGCGGGGCCAGCATGATTGGCCGCTGCCATACCCGTTATTGAAAATAATCCTGCACCGATTATAGCTCCAATACCAAGTGCAATAAGCCCGCCTGCACCGAGTGTTCTTTTTAGCGTATGGGTGCCCGTTTCAGAGGCTTCCTGCATTAATGCAGCCATAGGTTTTCTTACAAATAAACTCATAGAAGGTTATTAGTTTTAATTTTTGTGAGATGGAAAAGTACTGATTAATTTCATTAGATAATGTCCATTGGTATAATTTATATGCCTTCATCAATTGTTTTATCACTAGATTTCGTTTTCCTATAAAGATTAATTGTTTATTTGCAGATGCTTTTAGAAATCACGCTTAAAGATTTAATAAACCCCGAGTTTTATATTTTGTATGGCGGACTTTGGCTGTTTTTGTTTATAGTTTATGCAGAAACAGGATTATTTGCAGGATTTTTTCTTCCCGGCGATTCCCTGCTTTTTGTAGCAGGCATTTACAGCAGCGAATTAATTACAAAAGGTTTGCGCATTGATATGGGCAGCGATTTCATGCATTTACTGCTGCTTACCATAATGGTGGTAATATGTGGTATAGCTGGAAATGCTACGGGTTATTGGTTTGGCCGAAAGTCAGGCCCGGCACTATACAACCGTAAAGACAGTTTTTTCTTTAAAAAGAAATACCTGCAAAAGGCCCATGATTTTTACGAAAGGAATGGCGCAGGTACTATCGTTATAGCCAGGTTTCTGCCAATCATTCGCACTTTTGCGCCAATAGTGGCAGGCATTGTAGAAATGGACAGGAAAAAATTTACCTTCTATAATATAGTCGGATGTATAGCCTGGTCATTTACGATGTTATTTGCCGGGCATTATTTATACAAACTAATTTTGGATGAATGGGGTGTGGATCTAAAGCAGCATCTTGAAATTATAGTACTCGGCATTGTGTTCGTTACCACAGCGCCTGTTTTATGGAAACTTTTCGTTTCCAAATCTTCTGCAAAATCCCACGAACCTAAAAATGATATTATTCCTTAATATTTTTCAATGCAGAAAACTACTGCGTCTATATTTTCCATTGTTGTTCTTGTAGCTGCATTGGGATATTTCGTGGACATTTACGATTTGCTGCTTTTTAATATTGTAAGGGTTGAAAGCCTGAAGGACCTTGGTCTTAGCAGCGAACTTATAAAAAAAGATGGCGAGTTTATCATCAGCATACAAATGATTGGCCTGCTGATAGGTGGAATTATATGGGGCATTGTTGGAGATAAAAAAGGACGCCTGAGTGTATTGTTTGGCTCCATTATTTTATATAGCATAGCCAATATATTGAATGGATTTGTGCAAACGACAAACCAATATGCTTTGATACGTTTTGTTGCAGGATTGGGACTGGCAGGCGAACTAGGCGCAGGCATTACGCTTGTAAGCGAAATGACGTCAAAAGAAAAACGTGGATTAAGCACATCGCTGGTTGCTGGTATTGGTTTGCTGGGAGCAGTGTTTGCATATTTTATTTCGCAGAATTTTTACTGGCGCACCTGTTATTTTATTGGAGGTGGTCTTGGATTTTGTTTGCTTATTTTAAGAATATCTGTTTATGAAAGCGGTATGTTTGAGCAGGTAAAAACCATGGCAGTTCAGCGGGGTAATATGCTCATGTTCTTCAATAACAGCAAAAGATTAAGAAAATATATTCTTGCCATTTTAATAGGGCTACCCACCTGGTATGTTATCGGAATATTGATAGCCTTCTCTAATAATTTTGCTGAAGCATTTGGCATTAGCGGGGATGTACTTCCTAAAAAAGCAACCATGTATGCCTATGTTGCTATTGCATTTGCAGATGTGCTGATTGGTTTTGTTAGTCACTGGCTGAGAAGCAGGAAAAAAGCATTGTTTATTTTTTATTTGATTACCCTGATGGCCATAGCAGCGTACTTTATGCAGGATGGTGGCAGCCCTGCACGTATGTACCTTATTTGTGCGGCACTGGGTTTTGGTACGGGCTTTTGGGCCATCTTTGTTACCATGGCTGCAGAGCAGTTTGGCACAAATTTAAGAGCTACTGCTGCTACAACGGTGCCCAATATGGTAAGAGGTTCCCTCCCTCTGATGTTGTTGCTTTTTAACTGGCTACAGCATTTTACGAGTTATGCAAATGCAGGGCTATTTACCGGAATTATTATTATGGTAATAAGTTTAATTGCTGCATGCTTCACTGAAGATACTTTTGGAAAAGATTTGAATTATGTTGAAACGATTTAAGCCGCAAGGTATGGCAGGACAATTTTGTTTTTTTAGAAATTAAAAAGCCGTTGCAATAATTGTAACGGCTTTTTGATTTCTCTATATTAAAATTAAATTAAGGATTGCCCGGAGACTTCCCGTGGTATTGTTTTATAAAATCTACTTTTCCATCTTTATTTATTCTCCAGATTTCATGAACTTCCATAGAGGTTGAATGTCCATCAGGATAAGTATCTACTTCGGATCCCCAAATAGCGACCCAGTCTTCGTTTTTGTCCATACTTCTAAGTGGCATATAAGCATCCACAGTACTTTTAGCACTTGTAAGTGAGCTACGCCATTTTTTTACGCCTTCCATATTTGCGGCTAAGCCTTTTGTAACACTCCCATCAGAACTTATCATTTGCATGGTGTCAGCAAACCAACTAGTATGCCTGTCAAACATATTGTCATCATAATCCTTCCATAATTCAAGAACCATTTTTGCATGAGCAGGATTTCCCACCCTGAAGTCTGAAGAATAATTAGCAGTATATGGCATCATCATATTGCCCATACCGGATTTGTCTTTTACTTTCATTTTGTCGTCTTTGGTTTTTACTTTCATTTTGCCATCATCGGTTTTTGTAACCTGGGCATGAGTACAGGTGCAAAAGATAAAACAACAGGAAAAAACAGTTACTAACTTTTTCATAATAATTTTTAATTTAATAATTGAAAAATTTTAATGTTCTTCTTTTGGGATAGAAGTAAGCGGGTATCGAATATAATAATAATATATCATAGCTATTAATTAATTCGTAGAATAGTAATGGAATCAGAAAGTTATTTCAGATTGACCTATTCTTGATTATGGATAGCCGCTTAATGACTTTCCTTAAAAAAATATTTAATTGTAATGCGGCGCCAGCATAATTTTTATGAATCATTCAAGACATTTTTTCAATAGTTCGGTTTTATTCCTCTTTATTACAGATAGCCTAGAAGACAATTAAACAACCTCTACTGTATCAATATAATTTTATAACGTATCAACATGGCTAGGTAGTAATCTAAGACAGGTCTTAAAATGCAAACTCTTTTTTAAGATTAGTAATAGGGGAATTTTTTAAACAAATTTTTTCTTAAATCTACAACTCCGTTCAATTTTTCCCCGAAATATATTTGGTAAAAAAAATAATATCCACAATATGTTTGTCATAACTACATCTATAACATACGGTTACCCACCTAAAATTTTTTCAATATTTTTTTCAATATTTTTTTGGCTTCATAATTGAAATTTTAACTTTCTTCTTACACAAATCCAATCCCCCTGATATCCCCACTTGTTATAAATTATTTATTTTTTTAAACATTTCAATTTATTTTATTCCTCTATTCAAACAGGGGGAGAAAGCGTTCGCCTTAAGGATTGTGAACAAACTTTCAGCATTAAAAAAATCAATGCTGAAAGAGGCCCGTCATTAGTCTTTACATCTTTCAATTCCTTTGAATCTACCCCCTCTTATACTTCCAATTCACCTGAATTTCCTACTTGTTTTTTATAATTATTCACTTTAAAAAATTAATTTATGAATTTACACACTACCATTACAGAAAGTTGTTGTACGGGTGTATTACACACACTGCACAAAAAACTATCTGGAGGCATTAAGGTATTCTTGATGCTGTTTTTATTTACGGGAGCTGCCAGCCAGGTCTCTGCCCAGTTTAATAACTGTGCGGATGTATCCGGTCCTCAGGCAGTTTGCGTAGGAGCACCAAATCAAACTTATATATTAACCAGTTGCTATGCAGATGTAACTGGGGACTATAGTCCGGTGCTTACAAATTTTGGTACAAATGCTACTATAGTTTCATTTGCCCAAAACTCTCCTACAATGGCAACCTATGTAATAAACCCGGGTACACAACCTGGTAATTACGAGGTTAGTTTTTCTACCACAACAAATGCTTCAATTGTTATTAGTTCAGGTGGAAACGCAACTGCCGTCGCTGCCAAAACAACAGCAGTGGACAAAACACCAACGCCAATATTAGGCGTTGTACAGCCAACCTGCACGGTATCTACTGGAACGATAACAGTAACTTCACCAACTGCAAATCAAACTTTCAGTCTTGATGGTGGTCCCTTTGCAACATATCCTGCTGGTGGATATCAAGGTCTTACTGCCGGACAGCATTGTGTTAGAGCTCAGAGTCTGGCACCAACAGGATGTATTTCAACACAAGCATGTGTTACAATAAATGCACAACCGGCTACACCGTCTGCACCAACACTTGCAGCAGTACAGCCAACATGTACAGTAGCAACAGGAACAGTAACGATTACATCAGCAACAGCAGGCCTAACGTTCAGCGTTAATGGCGCAGCATTCGCAGCTTACCCAGTGGGTGGTTTTGTGAATCTTGCACCAGGTCAATATTGTGTGAGAGCACAAAATGCTGCAGGATGTATTTCTGCACAAACATGTATTACCATAAATGCACAACCGGCTACACCGTCTGCACCAACACTTGCAGCAGTACAGCCAACATGTACAGTAGCAACAGGAACAGTAACGATTACATCAGCAACAGCAGGATTAACGTTCAGCGTTAATGGCGCAGCAGCAGCTGCATATCCTGCAGGTGGTTATACAAACCTTGCCCCTGGTCAATACTGTATCACTGCAACAAATGCAGCAGGATGTACTTCAGGACAAACATGTATTACCATAAATGCACAACCGGCTACACCTACTGCACCAACACTTGCAGCAGTACAGCCAACATGTACAGTAGCAACAGGAACAGTAACGATTACATCAGCAACAGCAGGATTAACGTTCAGCGTTAACGGCGCAGCAGCAGCTGCATATCCTGTTGGTGGTTATACAAACCTTGCCCCTGGTCAATATTGTATCACTGCAACAAATGCAGCAGGATGTACTTCAGGACAAACATGTATTACCATAAATGCACAACCGGCTACACCGTCTGCACCAACACTAGCAGCAGTACAGCCAACATGTACAGTAGCAACAGGAACAGTAACGATTACATCAGCAACAGCAGGCATGACGTTCAGCGTTAATGGCGCAGCATTCGCTGCTTACCCAGTGGGTGGTTTTGTGAATCTTGCACCAGGCCAATATTGTGTGAGAGCACAAAATGCTGCTGGATGTATTTCAACACAAACATGTATCACTATCAATGCACAACCGGCTACACCGTCTGCACCAATACTTGCAGTAGTACAACCATCATGTACAACAGTAGCAACTGGAACAGTAACGATTACATCAGCAACAGCTGGCCTGACGTTCAGCGTTAATGGCGGAGCAGCAGCAGCATATCCTGCAGGTGGTTACACAAACCTTGCACCTGGTCAATACTGTATAACAGCAACAAATGCTGCAGGATGTACATCAACACAAACATGTATTACTGTAGTTGCACGTCCTAATTGTGTTATTTGTTCTTATACACAAGGATTCTATGGTAATAGAAATGGCCTGGCTCTCTTGCAATCAAGTGGTATCTTAAATACACCACTTATAATAGGAGGAACAGGTCCAAACACAATTACCATTACATCAGCAGATATCGTTAAGCTGAATAGTGTATTGCCTGGTGGCCGTACCCCAACTGCTTTAGTAGCAGGTACTGGAGCATGTATGATTTCTAATACCACATGCTTTGATGCTAATTATTTAACACAGCAGGGTAGAATCAATAACAACTTGTTATCACAAACCATTACGTTATCACTTAACGTACGGTTAGGTACATTGTTAAACAACATTCCTATTCAGTCTGGTTGCTTAATAACAAGTCGTGGTTCATACCGCATAGACGAAAGTGTTGCCACTTACTTAGCATGTAAGGGAACAGCAACAGTTTCAGGTTTACTTGCTTTAGCCAATGGGGCTCTAGGTGGCTCATTAACACCAGGTCAAAATTCAGGAGGATGTATTGTTCCATCATACAGTGCTATAAACAGTGCTGTAGATGCTATCAACAATGCATTTGATGAATGCCAAACCTACACAGGTTATGGTACTTGTACAACTTCACCAAGTGTTCCACAGTTACCTGCACAAATTTCAGGTAACAATGTGACGGTAAATACATTTCCAAACCCATATAATGATAATGTAACATTCAATATTGAGTCTAACATTTCAGGAAAAGGTGTTTTAGAAGTATATAACCTCACAGGTCAAAAACTAAAAACAGTTTTTGAAGGAAACATCACCGCAGGAAGAGTACAGAGTGTCCGCTTTAATATCCCAAGCCAAAACAGATCAACTTTGATCTATCGTCTTACAGTTGGTGAAACAACAACGACAGGTAAAGTACTTTACGCTAATTAAAACGTTAAGTATCCAATAAAAAAAGCCGTCTCATTTTTAAAATGAGGCGGCTTTTTTCTTTAAGGTTCCACAAACTTTTTGGGTTAGCAATCTAAGGCTGATTTACTATTTTTCAAAGTCAATCTAAGGACAACAGATATGAATGCTAATGTGGGACAAACATATTACCTAATGCCATTTTAATTAATCCGTAATTATCTCATTACTTTGCATTATGGTCACCCGCATTACTGCACTTCTTAAAAAAGACATCTTGCTTGAAATGCGGCAGCAACATACTTTCTATGGGATATTGCTTTATATAGCGTCCACCATTTTTGTTTTATACCTTTCCCTTCCTGACAGCCCCGAAGCCAATGTATGGAATAGCCTTTTCTGGGTAATTCAATTATTTGTTTGTGTAAATACAGTGGCAAAAAGCTTTTTACAGGAAAGCAAGGGTAAGATGTTGTATTTCTATTCCATTACTTCACCTGTAGAATTCATTATTGCCAAGCTAATCTTCAACATTTTAATAATGCTCTTAATGAGCCTGGTAAGTCTTGGGCTTTTTTATATTTTCTTAAATAACCCGGTAGCTTCTGCATTAAAATTTACGTTGATAGTTATGCTGGGCGGCATCAGTATAAGCTTAGTATTTACTTTAATGAGTGCCATAGCAGCAAAGGCTAACCAGAATGCTGCATTAATAGCCATTCTTGGTTTTCCTGTTATTTTGCCGCAACTGTTGTTGTTAATGCGGCTGAGTAAGTCAGCTTTTGCAGAGATTTTCCAGGAAGGAGCCATCCTTCAATTAAGCGGCCTTGTTGGACTTCTCGATATAGCAGTAATTGTTATGGCTGTAATTCTTTTTCCTTTTTTATGGAAAGATTAAGGTAGTTGATAGTACATAGTTTACAGTAGGGCTGACATCCTATACAAGACCTTCTACATTCCGATAGCTATCGGGACAGGCTGATATTTATCAGACATCAACCATGCTACATAAACTCTAATTCAAATTCGGATCGCTAAAAGTGTCACCCTGTTTGATGTCACCGGTTTCAAATCCTTTTTTAAACCAATACATTCTTTGTGCAGAAGTGCCATGCGTAAATGCATCCGGTACAACTCTGCCCTGACTTTCCTGTTGCAACCTGTCATCACCTATAGCATTTGCAGCACGCAAGGCTTCTTCTATATCGCTTGCCTGGATCACGTTTTTCATTTTCTGATCATAATGCGCCCAGACGCCTGCATAAAAATCTGCCTGAAGTTCCAGCATTACAGAATACCGGTTGGCTTCACGTTCATCACCTCTTTCTCTCACAGCCTGTACTTTTTGTGAAGCACCAGTAAGGGTCTGAACATGGTGTCCCACTTCATGAGCTACCACATAGGCAAGCGCAAAATCCCCGCTGGCGCCAAAACGGTTTTTCAATTCCTCAGCAAATTCGAGGTCAATATAAACATCATGGTCGGATGGACAGTAAAAAGGGCCAGTAGCTGCACTGGCATATCCACATGCACTGGAAGTAGAACCATTGAACATTACAAGTGTTGGTTTAGGATATTGTTTGCCCTGGTCTGAAAATATCTTATCCCATACATCTTCGGTATCTGCCAACACAACTTTTACAAAGCTTGCTCTTTCTTCCTGGGCAGCTGTTTGCTCAGCTGTCATTGGCTGGTTTTGCTGTGGGAGTATCTGGGATAAATCGCCACCATCTCCTCCTCCAAGGAACATATTTACAAGCAAAATAATGACGCCTATAACACCACCTCCTGCTGCCATTTGACCTCCGGACATGCCACGCCTGTCATCTACATTAGTGCTTTCTCTTCTGCCTTTCCATAACATAATTGTAAGTTTTTAGATTCTTTTACTAAATATAACGAATTTAATAACTTTTTGCGTCAGGCATGGGATACTAAAATCATTATATTTTAATACAATTCAATAATTGAGCCATTGCGCCATTTTCCAATTGAGCCATTTTCAATTGAGCAATTTTCATATTTTCTCATTCACCTGTTTCCCATAACTTTGCGCCACTTTATTTATTTAAGCGCTTGCATTGCAGAAAAGCTGGTGGAAAATATTATCCTTCGTATTACTTGTATATACATTTACAGCAGGTTTCTTATTAGATGTACCCCATCTTTTCATTCTTAATGAAACCATCCGCAATCTATATTTCCATGTAGCCATGTGGTTTGGCATGATGATTTTATTTATCATAAGCTTTGTTTATAGTATTAAATACCTACGCCATACAAAATATGTCAGCGACGTATTTGCCACAGCCTTTGCTTCTTCCGGAATGGTTTTAGGAATTCTTGGCTATACAACCGGTATTTTATGGGCAAGTTATACCTGGGTTACGGACCAGAGCCAGTCATTATCCAGTATTTTAAAAGAGCCTAAACTTATCGGGGCTGCCATTGCTTTGCTTATTTACGGTGCTTATTTTGTGCTTAGAGGGTCATTTACTGATATGGACAAAAGGGCAAGGGTAAGTGCGGTATATAATATATTTGCATTCGCCATGTTGTTTCCAAGCATTTGGATTATTCCACGGTTGGTGGGCAGTCTTCACCCAGGTGCACCAGGAAGTACTACGGGTAATCCGGCGCTTAATTTTAATGATATTGATAGTCGCCTGAGAATGGTTTTTTATCCTGCAGTAATAGGGTGGACCTTACTGGCCGTTTGGATCACCACCTTAAAAATCAGGATTAAATTGTTAACGGATAAATCTTTACTGCATGAATAAATTTTTCAGCCGCATTTTAATGCCAATGTTTTTTTTCTTTTACTGTTTACCCTTATTTGCACAAGACAAGCCGGACATGGCTGATCTTATGCGAAGCAATGGAAAAATTTATGTGGTAGTAGGCGTTTGCCTGATCATTCTGGCAGGGCTTTTTTTATATGTATGGAGGGTGGATAGAAAAATTAAAAATATTGAAAACAAAGGGAATGGATAATACTATTAATGCTTAACTGCACAAAGCATTTTTTTTACATAAAAAATCATATATGTCTTCACAAAAAGAGTATAGCTTTTTTCAAAGTGTTGAAAAAAGCTTTGATAAAGCAGCAAAATTTACCAAATGGGATCTTGGAATCCTTGAGCAGATAAAAGCCTGCAACAGTGTTTACCAGATGCGTTTCCCTATTAAGAGAGATGATGGCAGCATTGAAGTAATAGAAGCTTATCGTGTACAGCATAGCCAACACAAATCACCTTGTAAAGGTGGTATACGTTTCAGCGAGGAAGTGAACCAGGATGAAGTGATGGCTCTTGCCTCCCTGATGACGTACAAATGTGCTATAGTAAATGTGCCATTTGGCGGCGGCAAAGGTGGTATCAAAATTAATCCCCGTAGCTATTCTGCATATGAATTGGAAAAAATTACCCGCCGTTATACAGCAGAACTGGTAAAGAAAAATTTTATAGGCCCCGGTATTGACGTGCCTGCTCCTGATTATGGCACCGGCGAAAGAGAAATGGCATGGATTGTAGATACCTATGCATCACTGAAGCCAGGCGAAATAGATGCCGCAGGCTGTGTAACAGGTAAGCCGGTAACGCAAGGTGGCGTTCGTGGCCGTAAAGAAGCAACGGGCCTCGGTGTGTTCTTTGGTATAAGGGAAGTGTGCAACATGACTGAAGTAATGAAGAAACAAGGCCTGAGCGTGGGTGTAAAAGGAAAAACCATCGTAGTGCAGGGATTAGGAAATGTGGGTTATCATTCTGCAAAATTCTTCCGTGAAGCTGGAGCTGTAGTAATAGCCCTTGCGGAATATGAAGGTGCTATAATGAACCCCGAAGGATTAAACGAGGAAGAAGTTTTTCAGCACAGAAAAGCAACAGGATCTATTTTAAATTTCCCTGGTGCAACAAACCTTGCAAAAAATACAGATGCCCTTGAATTGGAATGTGATATTTTAATTCCTGCGGCGCTGGAAAATGTAATCAATGGGGAGAATGCTCCAAGGGTAAAAGCAAAAATAATTGGTGAAGCTGCCAATGGCCCATGCACACCGGAAGCGGATGAAGTATTTACTCAAAAAGGTATTTTATGTGTGCCTGATATGTACCTGAATGCAGGCGGAGTAACAGTTAGTTACTTTGAGTGGTTGAAGAACCTGAGCCATGTTCGTTATGGCCGCATGGAAAAGCGTTTCACAGAAAATCTAAATACACATATCCTGGGGCAGATAGAAGAAATGACTGGTAAAACAGTGAGCGATAGTGAACGCAAGTTTATCATGCACGGGCCGGAAGAAGTGGACCTTGTGCATAGCGGACTTGAAGAAACGATGATAACCGCCACAAGAGAAATTATGGATATATGGAATGCCAACCCTGGTATCCCCGACATGAGGACAGCAGCTTATGTGAATGCGATAAACAAAGTAGCTACGAGTTACGGAGAGCTGGGAATATTTCCTTAAAAATATTTTAATTGAATTTATGAAGCTCTGGAAAACCCGGAGCTTTTTTTACGTTCTTATTGCAGGCATGGATGTCATTTCTTTAAATGCATTCTCTATTCTTTCAAATGCCATACAATAACTTCCATTGGTAATAACAATATAGTTGGCCTGAAGGCTACTATTATATCTCAGTGCTTGTTGTAATGTTTTTTCTGTGAGCGGTACATTCATTTCTTTACATTCTACCACCATCCAGGGTTTTGTATTGGCATCATATACCACTATGTCAAATCGTTTTTGCATTTCTCCAATCAGCAGTTTTTTTTCTATGGCTACTAATGATGTTGGGTACTTCAATATCACTTTTAGAAATTGTAAAAAATGTTGTCGCACCCATTCTTCAGGGGTTAATAAAATCCATTTTTTTCTGAAAGGATCAAAAATAAAATCACGCCCATTTCTATTTTCAATAAGGGGATTATATGCAGGATATTCTATTTTAATCATGAGCTGAAAACAAATTGTTGTATATTTATCGCTAACCGTTTTTTAAAAGCCAGTGTGGCTTTTGTGAATATTAAGAAACAAATAAACGAATAAAACAACTATGAAGACAAAAGAAGATATTGTAGAAAACTGGTTACCAAGATACACAGGGCAAAAGTTATCTGAGTTTGGTGAATATATTCTCCTTACCAATTTTTCCAATTATGTGAACATGTTTGCACAATGGAACAATGTAAAAATAGTAGGCCTTGACCGGCCAATGCAGTGTGCTACTGCCGATAATATAACTATCATAAATTTTGGTATGGGCAGCCCTGGCGCTGCAACAATTATGGACCTCCTGGCGGCTATTAAACCAAAGGCGGTAATGTTTCTTGGAAAGTGTGGTGGATTGAAAAAAAGAAATAAAATAGGTGACCTCATTTTGCCCATTGCTGCCATTAGAGGTGAGGGAACAAGTAACGATTATTTTCCTGCGGAAGTGCCTGCCCTGCCAGCCTTTGCTTTGCAGAAAGCTATATCCACCACCATCCGTGAGCATGAATATGATTACTGGACAGGCGTATGTTATACTACAAACCGGCGTGTGTGGGAACATGATGAAGCATTTAAAGAATACCCGCAAAAAATAAGGGCTTATGCCATTGATATGGAAACGGCAACTATTTTCACTGTTGGTTTTTACAATAAGATTCCTACCGGGGCTTTATTGCTTGTAAGTGATAGCCCGATGGTGCCGGAAGGTGTTAAAACCGAAGAAAGTGATAAATCAGTTACTTCGCAATTTGTAGAGCGGCATTTGAAAATCGGTATTGAATCTTTAAAGCAATTGATCAATAACGGGCAAACCGTAAGGCACCTGAAATTTTAAAATATGCTTCCCCTTCTGCAGGTCAAAAACCTTGATATTAATTTCAGCCAGGGTGATCAAAACATTCATGCCGTAAAAAATATTTCCTTTAACATACAGCGTGGCCGGTTGCTTGCCCTCGTTGGAGAAAGTGGTTCTGG
>JBDSYV010000024.1:0-19950 GCA_040110925.1 Ferruginibacter sp.
ATTTTTTATACTGATGTAGAAACAGGGAGGTGGATTGAAGAAGATCTTGGATTTACAGGGCTTGCAAACGAGATAGGCTTACAGATCAGTAATTTTTTGCGACAGCCTATACACGTTCCTAAGGTACTTACTTGGCATAAGCAGTATATGGACGGCCGTCTTGTGTCGTTCGGCTTCGTAAGCTTTTTGAAAGGGAACCATAAAATGTATGAAATATACAGCCACAATAAAAAATATATGTACACATTGGTGGAAATGGAAAATGATGAATGGCAGATTATGGGTAATGAGTTAATGAATATCAATAAAATTGATGCTGTTTTTATTCAACATGTCATTCATGTATTACCGCTTTATTCAATTTTCTGAAACACCTTCTGAAAAGCTTAGAATAAAACTGGTTCCTTCATCCATTTTAGATTGTACTTCCACCTCAGCTTTATGCGATTGTAAAATATTAAGGGTAGTAGCCAATCCAAGGCCCATTCCATTACGTTTAGCAGTAAAGTATGGTTCAAATAAGCGCTGCAGATTTTCCTCACTTATACCACAGCCATTATCTTTTATTGTCAGTTGCAATTTCCCAGATTCCTTTTTAATTTCAATTGAAAGTTCGCCAATACCTTCCGTCATTGCTTCAATGGCATTAATAATAATATTTAAGATAGCAATTCTTAATTTTTCTTGATCGGCCATAATGGTAAAAATATCCGCAGGGAAATTTTTGTGCAGGGAAATTTTCTTTAATGTAAGCCTGTCTTTTGCTATGGCAATACTTTCCTCAACAATATATTGCAGGGATGTTTCCTCTAATTTAATATGTGCAGGCCTGCTGCTGTTTAAAAGTTCAGTTATCAGGCTTTCAATACGTTTACTATTGCGCTGTATAATATCAATAAAGATTTTATTATCAGACTCAAGAAACTCTGGACTTAATTGCTCAAGAGACAAGTTGATATTATTAAGGGGATTTCTTACTTCATGGGCAAGTACATGAACCAGCCTGTCTGCAACGTTTCTTTTTTCAGTGCGGAGCATAGCCTTTTCAGCCTTTTTCAAATTGGTAATATCGTGAATTATACCCTGGTAATAATGCCCTGACTTGCTGGTTTCCATTGACAAGGAAAGAATACAGTTTTTTACACTGCCTGATTTTGTTTTCATCAGCAACTCCATATCTTCCATCTCCTTTACATTCTTAAATTGAGATGTTATTGTTTCAACGTCTTCTTCTTTATCAAAAAGGGTGAATAAATTAATGTTAAGTATTTCTTCTTTGCTGTATTCAAATAGTTTTGTTGTGGCTTCATTTACATCTATAAAAACATATTCTTCATTTACCAGGAAAACAGCATCGGTTGATCGTTCAAATATTTTCCTGAATTTTCGTTCATTAGCTTTTAACGCTTTAACTGCATTGGATCGCTCTATAGAATAACGGATACATCGCTCCAGCTTTTCCGTATCCATTTCAGATTTAACCAGGTAATCTACCGCACCTGCCTGCATGGCCTCAACATCTATTTTTTGATTTCCTTTACCTGTAAGTAAAATAAACGGATCTTCTATTTTCTGCAGCGATGCTTCTTTTATGAGATCAAGGCCGGTACGGGCCCCAAGGTGATAATCTACAAGGTAAAGATTATAGCCTCTGTTGTGTACATGCTCAAGGGCTTCATTATAATTATAACACCAGTCTATTATAAAATTATTGCCAGGTATGCTGCGGATGTACTCGCTGGTAATAAAAAAATCATCTTCATCATCATCAATAATCAAAATCTTTAACGCCCAGTCTATTGCTTGCATAGTTTTTTATTTTCTATCGGGGGAAAATTATTCGAGAATTTACCTATTAATAATTTGTTCTTATTTTAATAACCGGCCTTTAAACAGGAGATTAATTATCCCCAAAAATCTGTTGCTCATCTCTTTCTTCCATAGGTATTTTCCTTATAAAATCGTCATAGCGTTCGTCATCGTGATTGCTATATACTCCATAGGCATCCAGGCTGTATCCTATTTTACCGTCATTAGCTTCTATAAGATAAAGAATACTGCTATCCGCAGGGTTAGAGTCGCCCTCAAAGCGGTATGTACGAATTATCTTTAGGTCTTGTGGATCATAATATTTTCCATTACCACTACCAAAGCCTTTTTCCAGCATCCGGAACTCATTGTCCTGCTTTTTTAGCCTAAGCTTTTCCATTACAGTACTTAGGGTATCCATTTCTTCATGAGAAGTATCAGTCATAATTGTTATATTAAATTGATTATAAAGAGTTGGGTTACATTATTTTATTAGCCAAAGTTATACCGGTTTTTAATATTGTAGTTTCTGGCAGGATAATGCAAGTTGTCATTTTTCCAGCTATATAAACCGGGCGGCAAAGTAAAATAATTGAGCGAAAAGTGTTACAAGATTTCACCCACAAATCCTGTTATCATAGAAAGATTAATTATTAGATTCTTCATAACTTTTAATTTTATTATAAAGAGTTTTGCGATCAATTTTTAAAATTTCTGCCGCTTTTGTTTTATTAAAATTAACTTCCTTCAACACATTCATTATGGCTTCGTATTCTGCTTTGCTTGCAGCATCTTTCAGGTCATAATCTTTTTTTACAGCCACTACAGGTTGCACATCCGGAATACTACCCGGGTGAGGAGTATGTGATAATGGTGAATCTGATGTGTTCGTAATTTCCCAGGGCAGCGTTTTTGCACTTATCTTTCCTTCCTGGGTAAGCAAAACCGCCCTTCTAACTACATTCCTGAATTCACGCAGGTTTCCAGGCCATGAATAATTAGTAAACATCTGCATCACCTCATTATCAAAATCATCAATATCCCTGTTTAGTTCAGCTTTGGCTTTCTGCAAAAAGAAGTTGGCAAATAAGGGAATGTCTTTTTTTCTTTCCCTAAGTGGCGGAAGATTGATGGAAAATTCATTGAACCTATGATAAAGATCTTCCCTGAATTTTCCTTTACGGTAAGCTTCCTGCAGGTTTTCATTAGATGCTACAATGATGCGGATATCTACAGGCATTTCCTTATTGCCGCCAACTCTTTTAAATTTCCTTTCCTGTATTACCCGTAAAAGCGATGCTTGTATTTCATAAGAAAGATTGGCTACTTCATCTAAAAAAAGCGTTCCGCCATTGGCCAATTCAAAATGGCCTTCCTTATCTGTTAGTGCACCGGTAAATGCGCCCTTTACATGGCCAAACAATTCACTGCCTGAAAGTTCTTTGGAAAGTGTTCCGCAATCCATCGCTACAAAAGGCTTATCTCTCCGGTCGCTAAGACTATGAATGGTTTTTGCAATTACCTCCTTACCTGTTCCGCTTTCTCCGTATAAAATAATGCTGTAGTTAGTAGGTGCAACAATTTCTATCTGGTTATATAATTCTTTAGTAGTACCCGCTTCGCCTACCAGGAATTCATTATTAACAGTAAGGTGTTTTCCCGAAATTTTTGATGTGTTGCCTTTTACATTGTTGTTAAGTAAGGGCATTGCAGACCCTCCATCGAGTACACTTTCCAGGGCATTATTCAATACTGTAAGCACTTCATCTGGCACAAGCGGCTTAGTAATGTAATCATAAGCGCCCATTTTTATTACATCAACTGCAGTTTTTATATCGGAATAACCAGTTATGATCAGGACAATAGTTTTAGGTGAAATAGCTTTTATTTCCTGGAGTACATCTTTACCTTCTTTATCACCAAGGCGATAGTCGCAAATAACTATATCAAAGTTTTCTTCTTTAAATTTTAAAATTCCTTTGGCACCAGAGTGAGAAGCCTCTACCTGGTAGCCATTCCTGGTAAGAAAACGACTTAATAATGTACACATATCCAGGTCATCGTCTATTATCAAAACCTTTTTCTTCATAATTTTTTTTATTTTTTGAAAAGTGAATCTTTTTATTTTTCATTTAATGTGACATCCGGTACAGGCACTTCTTCAATTTTTATCCATACGGAATAATCACTTGGATAAATTTTACCGCCAAAATTGCTGGCATATACCTTTGTAAATACCGCTCCAAGATACAAAATAGCTGAACTATAATAAACCCAAATCATCATTATCATAACTGAACCAGCGGCACCATAAATATCAGCCAGGTTAGATTTGACCAGGTAATAACCTATAGCATATTTCCCCAGCATAAACAACAAAGAAGTTATCAAAGCGCCAATCATCACATCCTTCCATCTTATTTTGGCATCAGGTAAAACTTTAAAAATAGTACCAAATAATAAAGTTGTGATGGCTAAGGAAGTAACATTATCTAATATCATTAACACTTCTTCCCCTGTGCCTAGAAATACACTTCCCACCTTAGCACTTATTGCTGCTACTAATGCATTCACGAGCAAGGAAACAATGAGAACAAAACCAAGGCTGATGATTAACGAGAAAGAAATGGCCCTGTCAATTAACAACTTCCACCATACTTTCCTCGTTTTGGTCCGCAACCCCCATATCTTATTAAGGGAATCCTGCATTTCTCCAAAAATTCCGGTAGCACCAATAAACAAAATTATTGCACCAAGGGTGGTAGCCAACAAATTTCCTTTACTTAAATGAATATTCTGAATGGCGGACTGTAATTCAAGCGCTGCCGAACTGCCTACCAGATCTTTCATCTGATCGTATAATTCTCCACTAATAGCTACTTTGCCAAACAATAACCCACTTATATACATTATAATAATGAGCAGTGGTGCCAGGGATAATATAGTATAATATGCCAATGATGCACTATACTTAAGTATATTATCAGCTATAAATTCTGTAAAGACTTGCTTTATAAACCGGAAAAAGGACCATATTTTTTTTTTCATCCTAAACTAATAATTTCTATGCTTGCTATAATTGTACCATGTAACAATTTCCTCATGTTAGTTGTCATAAATTCCTCAAGTAAATCCCAATCAACCATGATTATAAAGTGCCCAACCCTGTAGAAGATATTAATTCTACTGTTTTTAATTATAATGCCCGGTAAGTGAATAACACCTTAAGATTTGGAGGTCAGTGTAATATATCAATTTACCGGGGTATGCTTTTTGTTGAAATAAACTCCAAACAATAAAAAAGTAATTATTAGAGTTTTATTGAAGAATAGTGGCAATAAAATTGAATTTCTATTGTTTATGAAAACCGAGGAAATAAAAAATTCCCAAACTTATCTAAAAGATGACATTTTGAAAGTTTTAATAATAGACGACGAAACAGACATTTGCTACCTGTTAAGTACCCTGTTAAAGCAAAAGAATTTAGAAACTGAGTATGTAAATACTTTGTCTAACGCGGCTTTAGCATTAAAGAATGAAACGCCTGGAATCATATTCCTCGATAATCATCTACCTGATGGCCACGGCATGAACTTTATAGCCTTTATAAAAAGAAATTACCCTGAGGTCAAAATTGTAATGATTACCGCTCATGATACTGTAGCGGACAGGAACCTTGCCTTGAAAGAAGGCGCAGATTATTTTATTGGAAAACCATTTACGAGGGATATCATTTATAAGACCGTAGAGCAACTTCTGAATTAATTTAAATTCCACAAAGAGTAGAAATATTTCCACAAAGAGTTTAAAAAAAACAGGCCATTAGCCTGTTTTTTTTTGTGCATATGTGTTAGTCATTTAAAATCATTTGGCTTAGTTTTTTCATAGATTTAATTGTGAGGCGGAAACCTGGTAAAATGCTAAACAATAAATACAAATGCCCCCACTAAACATGGAAATCATTAATTACAGCATTGCAGATAAACTTTGCGGGCTGCTAAAATTCTTAAGACTTTATAAAACTGCATTTGAAATAGTAGCAGAAGAAGTAGAAGACTGCAACCTGCGAACTGCCTTGTATGGCCTTTCTGCTGAAAGCATACAATATGCTGATGAAATTACAACCCAGTTAAAAACACATGGCATTCCTTACCGGCTTGATACGGATATGATGGCAGATTGCCTGGATAAATTTGAAGAAAATTTTAACCTGGAAATGCCTGGTAAAGGAAATGAACTTACCAATATTTGCAATTGTTCTGAAAATAGCATCACTAATGCCTATAACGATGTATTAAATGAGTACTTGCCATTAGCCAGTCTTAGAAATGTAATGCTCTACCAGTTGAATGCTCTTAAGCTTTCATTCTTAAAAGTTAAAATGCTTAACAACGCACGATTTGCAGGTTATTAATATTTCCTACCATTACCTTGATAATTCTTAACAAAAGCATAATGCCCAAATATACCAGCATAGAAAATGCCATTGAACATTTAGAAAAAGAGGGATATACACACCGCTTTATCAAGAAAGATAATTATTTCCATTGCCCGGAAAAAGAGCTGAATTTTTATACCCATGAACTGGATATAACCGAAGCATACCGGTATGAAAATAAATCAGATCCAGGTAAAAATGCAGTACTCTATGCAATTGAAGCCAGTAAATATGGTTTAAAAGGCACGTTACTTAATTAATTTTTTTTCAATAGTAAATCAGAATGAAATAATGAATTTTAAGCTTTTACCTTTTTACATACAGTTTACTTTTAAGTTATTAATGCTGTACCTGCTGGTTGTTTTTATTACTTATGGCCAAAACGTTTTTGTGCCTCTTGCATTTGCCATCCTGCTTTCCATTTTACTATTGCCGGTTACTAATTTCCTGGAGAAGAAATTATATTTTCCCAAGGCAATTGCCAATCTTGTTTCTATCATTTTTGCATTGAGCATAATCGGCGGGCTTATTTATTTTTTCTCTCACCAGATAGCAAGCTTCCTTCGGGATATTCCCTCTATACGCAGGCACCTGCACGCTCATTATGATACGCTACAGGGTTGGATACAGCGAAAATTTCATGTTAGTGCACGGGAGCAAACTACCATGATAGAAACAGCTACTGCTGATGTAAAGAAAAGTTCTGAAGTGATTGGGCAAACCGTATTTACCATAACACGAACAATGATTTATATCATTATGGTAGCTATATATTCCTTCTTGATTTTGCATTACCGGCATATGATAAAACAATTTTTAGTGGCTGTTTTTCATAAAGCCCATGAGCCCCAGATTCATGAAGTGCTGCAGGAATCTAAAGGTATAGTGCAAAAATACATGCTTGGTTTAATAACAGAAATGGCCATTATTGCTGTAGCAAATTCTGCAGTATTGCTTATTATCGGCGTAAAGTATGCCGTGTTCCTTGGCGTATTTGCTGCCATCTTAAATATAATTCCTTATGTAGGAATATTAACGGGGATTCTTTTTGCATCGCTGGTAACACTTACTACCTCCACACATCTTAGTGATATTGTTTGGATAATAATTAGTTTCGAAATCATTCACTTTATAGACAGCAACTTCCTTATGCCCCGAATCGTAGGGAGCAGGGTACGAATAAATGCTCTGGTAACCATCATTGGTGTTGTAATAGGTGGAACCCTACTGGGCCTTTCCGGAATTTTTCTGGCCCTGCCCACCATAGCAATACTAAAAATAATATTTGACCGTATAGAAGATCTTAAACCATGGGGAACACTTATGGGGGATGATACTGCAGGCAAGAAAGGAGAATTGGCCAGGAGAATTGAAAGACTGGCTTCACGTAAGAAGAAAGCTATCGTAACTACTGTTTCGGATACACCTTCGGATACGATATAATAAACGCTATAGAAAAAAATGAACCATTGAATGTATATCTCAATGGTCCATTCAACTTATTACTACTTCCTTGACTTGCCTATAAAATATAGTACCAATCCAACTATTAGGGCTACTACAATAATTCCAGTCCACATCCCGGCTTTAAAAATACTGCCTATAGCTTCGCAACTAGTCATACTCATAGTAATGGCTAATAAAAGAATAATGCTGTAAATAGTTGTTGTTAACTGTTTCATTTCTGTTGGTTTAATGGTTATGATTTACGGTTAAATATTACTCCATTATTATGGCTGATTATATATTCTCTCAAAAGAAAATGATGATTGGTATTTATTTTTTTTACCAGTTATGCTATCTTTCAAAATCTCTGCCGCAATTACACTGAATGTTATGTCCTTACCTCCAAACCCTAGTGCTAAAAAACGATTTAATAATAGAATATTCCCTTAAAGTCCATTGGGTAATGATGCTATATTTATTATTTAGCCAAGGGCTTTGTTGGAAAATACCCATACAAAATAATAATAAACATGCCACTGTTTATAAAATGAATTAGAACTATTTGATCATTTTTATATGTTTGTATATTCATCGATTTCTAACTGAATTTTGTGGAAATAATTACACATACTCAACAATAAAAAATTGAGAGTAATACGAAATGCATCAGCTTTTGCAATTGGCAGCATTTTCGCATTACTAACTACACAAATATTTTTAAATTTTAAAAAAATAAAATTATGAGCTCAAGTAAATTATTATCTGGAATATTATTAGGAGCGGCTGCCGGTGCCGTTTTAGGCGTTTTGTTTGCTCCAGAGAAAGGAACTGAAACCAGGAAGAAACTTGCACAAAAAGGTGGTGAACTTGGTGATACAGTAAAAAACAAGTTTAATGAACTGGGAGAAGCTCTCCAGGAAAAGTATGATAATATCCGTGGAGAAGCAAAAGACATAATGGAAAAAGGTAAAGATACTGTTCAAACTGCTGTTAACGAAACTAAAGCCAATGGCCAGAATTTTAAAGATGAAACCAAGCGTACTTTCGCTTAATTATGTCAACACTTTTTAAAATAAGGTCCGGGGATAAAATTACAGTAATGGAGAATCAGCCAAACACTTTTGAATCTTTATTTGAGAAAGCAGGGGACTACCTGGAAACAAGGATGGAACTGTGGAAGCTTAAGGCAACACAAAAATCCTCTGATATAATATCTACAATTGCCTCAAGGCTTATTGCGATTTGTATTTTAATGCTATTTGTTATTCTTTCAAACATTGGAATAGCATTGCTCCTTGGCGAATGGCTGGGTAAGCCCTACTATGGTTTTTTAATTTTGGCTGGCTTTTATCTTATCGCCGGACTTATTTTTTCTGCTTTTAAAAACAAATGGGTTAAAGAACCCGTTACTAATGCCATCATCAAAAAAATTTACAGCTAATGGCAATTACTATTTCAAATACACATGAGCTTGAAGCTGCCATTGTGGAATTAGAAAAAAGGCAAGTTATACAAAGGAGCATTCTTGTATCCCAATGGCATGAAACAAAAGAAAGTTTTAAGCCCAAAAATATATTAAAGGATGCTGTGCACAGGATAGTGGACCCCGAATCTCCTTTAGGTATGGTACTTAAAGCAGCAGGTGGGTTGAGCATGGGTTTTCTAACCCAAAAATTATTACTTGGGAAAACACATTCGTTACCCTCTAAAATTTTAGGCACTGCCTTAAACCTTACTACTACAGGAACTATCTATAGCAATGCAGAAAAGCTTAAAGCTTATGGCCTTGCTATTTACCATAACCTGGTAAAAAAACCTACTAAGACAGCCTAACAAATCGCTGTTAATAAATATCATACTTCATTACCCTGTTCCTGCAAAAAATTATAGTTCTTACAATAATTTAAAATAGACAGAAATGGAAAAGACACAAAACTTTACAGACGACTCACTTGATACTTCACAGCCGGGTCGAGAGGAAGAAGTAGTAAATCAACAGGAAGCGAATCATATAATAAATGCGGATGAAAGTAATGAAACCACTAATTTGGATACTACTCCAAAAATGAGTAATGGTGACAACCAAAGATTTAATGATGAGCAAAATGATATAGGTGCTCAGCGATATAGCGAAGGATTAGGAAACAACAGCGATAACCAGGATACTCCTCCTGAAATAGGCAAAGATGAAGCGGAAACGGTAAGAAAAGAAACCCCGAAAATGTAAAAATGAAAGTAGTAAATAAAATCCCGGCTATAACTGGCCGGGATTTTTTTAGATATATGTAAAACTTTAACTGGCATGCCTTAGATTTTATTACATGAATTTGCAATTACCAAATTCAATTCACCATCAGATAGCTATCGGATTCCTTTTTCGCTACAATTTAAAAAGGTAAGCCCAGCGCTATATTCAATATTAAATTTTCGCTACGCCAACTTCCACTTGCAAAATTAATTTTATCCAATACCCATCTTTGCCCATCAGGCAGATAAGGCTTACGCAAAGGAATGCCTAAATCAACCCTAATCAAAAGTACCGTAACATCAAAGCGCAAACCAACCCCAGTGGCAACTGCCAGTTCTTTCAACCATTCTTTACTTAATTGCCCGGCACCTCCAAAAAGCAGGGTGTCTTTTGTCCATACATTTCCGGCATCTATAAAAGTGGCTGCAGAAATTTTTGACGTTAGTGGAATACGAAGTTCTGTATTCACCAAAAATTTATAATCCCCTCCTATAATCTGGAAAAAGCTTTGGTCTTTTGCTGTAGGCCTGTAAGTGCCGGGCCCTATACTCCTTACCCTAAAGCCCCGTATAGAACTACTTCCCCCAATAACATACTGTTTTGCAAAAGGCAACAGCTTAGAATTGTTGTACGGATAACCTATACCTAATTGCAGGCGGTTTGCCCATTCATAATTGTTAGAAAGCTTACGGGTATAATGAATATCAAAATCCAGCTTAATAAATTGTGCGAAGGGTGTTCCGAAAATCGTTTTTTCCCTGTAATTTTTTGCACCCGTTATCAATCCTGCTACATTACCAGAAACATCTAAGCTGGTATTGAAATACCATTTTTCCAAAGCCAAAGGCCGCATAGTATTGTAAGTATAAGAAATAAATGAACCAAGAATTGCCTCATCATAAACATTAAGAATAATAGATGGGGTAATAAGCGCCTGCTTATAAAAAGAATCTGTAACCTGCGATGCATTAAGGTAGCTAATGGCCACCGGGGCAACAGTAAATTGCTCTCGATAGTTAGGTTTCCAGCTATACTCATGTTGGAACCTGAAAAAGTTTTTAGTATAAAATAAATCTTTCCGGAACCACTCATATCCAGCCGTCATGCTGGTATTTGGCGGGTAAAAATTGTTTTCTTTAATATGAAAAAAAGGTAGCACATACCGGGGGAATTTGAATGACGCTTCTGCACCCAACCGGTAATTATTATTTTTTACAGAATCTGCAAACGTTGTTTCAAAACCCCCATAAACTCTCAGGTTGAATTGCTCAGCACCTTTAAAAGTATTCCTGTTCCTCATATTTATACTTACCTGGCTACCTAAATAACTATTCTCTTTTGTAAATGCATCTACCTGTGCCTGTATAGATTTTTTCTTAGCAGGCGTCAAATAATAATACACATCCATTACATGACTTGTATCTGTAGTGGGCAAAGGCTCAAACCGGTTTTTTACAAACTTGAACGTATTAAGATTTATAAACCGGTTTAGCGTGGAATTTTGAGTGCGGCTGTTGTAAATGGAACCAGGCCGGTAGGTAATTGCAGTGGCAAACAACTGGTTTTTAAATTTATGTATTGTGTCCTTTATCAAAAGGCCATCGTAGTAATCTGCCCCATACCGACTGGTATCCAGTTGCGTAGAGGTAAGTGTATAATTAGGAAATACTACAATACTTTTGATACGGTATGCATGCTTCGCTTGCTCAGGTGTTGTATTTTTTATATTCAAAAATAAATCTACTTTCCTGTCACCAATTGTGCTATCTGCATATGCCAGCAGGTAATCAGGATTGAAAAAATAATAACCCTTGGTTTTTAAATATAAATCAAGGCGGTCTCTTTCGGCAGTTATATCACTTAGCCGGTAAGCATTCCCGGTTTTCAACAGGCTTTTGTCTTCTGTGCTTTGTAAAATCTTCAACAACTGTGAGCTGTCATTAACCCATTTTATTTCATTAAGATGATATTGTGGCTGCACCTGGGCCTCATACACTGCCTTGGTAAAGTAGCTGTAATTAATTGTGTCGCCCTGTACTGTACTGTGGAAATATCCGAGGTTCTCAAGCAGCGCCTGCATATTCTCTGCGGTAACGCTGGCATTAATACGGCTGCTTAATATTGGCGGTTCCCCCAACTTATTTCGCAAAAATCTTCTTAGTCCCCGGTCATGCTCTGGCTCACCCAGCTTATACCACCACCATACCTTCCATGGTTGGCCTAGCAAAAATTTGTTTGATCTTGGCCTCGCTGCTAATTTAATGGTGCTGCGCAATTGCTTGCTTTTTGTTTTTACCTCAGGATTTTTGGTAACGTGCACTGTGGCCCCGCTATATAATCTTTCGCCGGCAGGAAGGTATTTTTGCACACTGCATGAAACCATACAAAGCATACATACCATAATTATATATCCATATTTTTTCATCAGCGGCACTATTTTTTTCTCCGGAATAATTCGTGAAATTTATCGTAATTCATGGTAACCAAAAAGGAAATACCGGTTTCTACCACATACCCATCCAGCACTACTTCAAACTGGTTTTTCCTATACGCTCTTATCATATAGCGTCCATCTTTAGTAAGCTTATATGCTACAGAAACATTAGGCATAAAACTTTTGGACGTGCTTGTAGCTTTTTTTGCCGGATCTTCTCCTGCAAGGCCAAAGTTGGTACCCACGCTTACCACCAGCCTGTCATCTAAAAAGGTTTTACTCAATGTCACATCTAAATCTGTACGCTGTGCATTGCCACCATTACTAAAATCGCGGTAAGTATTTAAATTAAGATCTACATCTATGCCTTTAAAAAGATTTGCAGCAATTTCATTTAATGCTTCAGATAAAAACTGGCTTACACTTTGCCTGGCAAGATCGGAAAAATCATTGCTGTTTCCTTTAAAGAAATCACTGCTTTGCTCACCCACAAAACGACCCATGAGTAATAAGGAAAATACCTGCTTATTTGTAGCCGCCTGGTCGCCGCGTAATTGTGCCAGTTTGTTTTCTATAGTAGTTCTTAAATCTCCGGTTATGAGATTGCTTTCTTCTGGCAACTGAATATCGAAGTTTATATCTGGCCTGCTAAGCAACCCCGTTAAATACAGGATGACCCTGAATGGAATTTTCTGGTTAAATGAATTAGCCAATGTTGGGCTTATATCTGTTACCTCGTTACTGAGCAAATCCCTGGCTGAAGTATTGGTAATATATTCTGCAGTTATATTCACCCTTGCATTCATAGGTTCTCCGCCAAATGATATGCTGCTGCCCTTCATCAATTTAAATTTTCGCTGTAGAAACTGGTAATTCAATTCATACTCCCCATTATCCAGTTCATAATTTCCGGCAAGAATTAAATTTCCACCAGGGTCCACCCCGGCATTTAATTGTGCATCGCCTTTTACTGTTACTTTATCGCCGGTAACCGGATCTATTATAATGGTAAACGTAGAATTTTTATGTACTTCTATATTAAAATTATAATTGAGGTACCGGGCAAAATTTACAAATGTATTTTCTTCAGGAATAAAAGGTGTTTTAGGAGGGTCAACATTAAAAGTATCCCTGTCTATAAACCGTACTACCGATTTAGCTTCGTCCTTGCTATAGCTTCGCTCCGGAATTACTATGGTTATTTTACTGCCATCATTCACCAGTATATTTCCTTCCAGGTTAGGCGATATAGAATTACCTGTAACCCTGATATCAGCATCTACAGAAGCATATCCATATATCTCATTGCTAATGGCATTGGGGGTATTCATCACAATAAAGTTCCTGGTATTTATACCCAGGTCCAGGTTATATTCATACAATGTACGGGAGCTGATTTTACCATTAAGTTTTGCTTCGTGGCCCAGGGAATCAAGTACCACGAAATTGCTAAAACTAATATCGGGATAATTAAGTACGATGTGCTGCTGGTTAATACGAAGTACTGAACCATATTCAGATAAAGTAAACCTTGCGGTATCAAAATTAATATCACCTTTCCATCGTGGGTCTGAAAACTTTCCATTCAAATCAAGATTGCCATTTATTGCACCCGATGCATTTTGTATTAGTCCTGATGTGAATGCCTGAAGCGTTTTTAGATTCATTCTGTGCATAATTAAATTGGCACGGAACTGCTCTTCTGTATTATTAAGGTAATAATCACCGGTAGCTTCTACATCGTTTCCATTACCCGTTAGCCTTAGTGTACCACCAATTGAATTTTCTGATTTTTTTTGCAATGATGCGGTAACATTTCCAATAGGTTGTTGCTTAATATCAAGGTTTGTAATTTCAGCATTTCCGGTAAATGCAGGGAGTGCCTTATCCAAATCATCAACTACAAGAACGGCATCCATAATTCCACTGGCAAACAATGTATCGTTACTAAGCAATACACTAATGCTTTTAAGGTTAAAATTATCTACCCTCACATCAATCGGGCTGTTGGGCACCTGTTGCCTGCTATTTATAGAAACGCTTGCGGTATCACTGTTCATCTTGAAATTCTTGACCAGGATACCACGGGGTGAATAGCTTATATGATTGTCGGGAGTTACCTTCCATCGTTCATAATTCAGCAGCAAATTATCATTCAACCTGAAACTGTATTCATCACCTCGTATTGCTAAAGAAGCATCAGCGCCAAACCAATCCCTTCCTTTATTGTCTTGTGTGACTGCATTTATGGCCAGGCTGTCATGTGATGCATATCCTTTTATTGTGCTGCCATAAAATGTATTTGTGGCAAAGCTGATTGTATCTAATTTAATATCATAATTCAACTGCTCATTACGGGAAACAACATTAATATTGCCATGGCGTAAAATATAATCGTCGTAAAATAAATATGGCACCGATGCTGTGAAATTTAATGCACTATCCTTCATAGCTGATGAATAACTTCCTTTAAAATTTATATCACGGTAATCATATAAACCCGGAACAACATACATTACAATCGGATGCCGCTGAATATTTCCCTCAAAAGTTAATTGCTGATCGGGTATAGACAAGGGCTTGGTATCTGAAAATTTATAATAGTGATTGATGTATTGCATAAGGGATGTGCCCACCTTATCATAATCAAACGCACCATTAGCATGAATATCTGCAAAGGGTGCGGTAAAACGGATATCATCTACACCCGCTGCACTTGTGCCAGTAAGAACCATGCTATCCAGGAAAGTTTTTTCAGTGCCTAGCTGCAGAAAACTACTGTCAATAATAACGTGCAGGTCAAGGTTCCTCGGTCTTGTATCAATAGCTTTTATATCAGCAGTAAATGATGCATTTAAAGTATCTGCATAAAGATTTAATGCCTGCAACTGTGCGGTATCCACACGAAGTTTTGCTTCTATTGAAGGATATTCGCCTTTCACATTGGCAAGCATATTATAATGCATACGTAGATTTTCATCATTAATTTTTCCTTCGCTTGTTATTAACCCATTATTAAAACGGGAGGTAAAATTTATATCATGATATACGTACCCTTTATATGTAAATGCATCCAGGCTACCATTAATATCTGATACCATTGTTTTGTAATTAAAGCCCTTACCCTTTGCACTAACATACCCACTTGCCAATCCTAAAATGCTATCCTGTTTTATCAGCCGGCCCACATTAAAACCCGCCATGTTTATATCCAGATCATACTTTACCTGTTCAGGGTTTTTATAATTATTCAGATATCCCTTTACATTCGCATTGCCATAACTTGTCACCAGTTTGGTATTTAATGTTAGGTTATTGTTACTTCCTTTTATTAGGCCCGATGCTTTAATATTTTCAGGCAGGTTAATCTGCGGTGGCAGGCTGCCGGCAGGTAAAAAGGCAGTAACAAAATTTTTGCTGATATCAGCCGATTTAATAGCCAGGTCGTAACTGAGTTTTGCAGGATTTGAAATATTATGCAGGGCTATCCTTCCATTAAAAGATGCGCCTTGTGCATTGGTGCGTATATCAGCAATCACATTATTGGCATTACCAGTAATATGACCGCTCAAATTAAATACAGGTGGAATTTTTTGAATGGCCTCCGCATTTCCTGCAGGTATAAATTTCAGCAAATCCGATTTGGTAATCCGGCTTTTATCAATGACCAAATCATAAGAAAATAATTTTGGATCAGATACATTATACAAATTACCATGCCCACTTAGGCTGCTTCCAGTGAGGCCGCTAAGCTGCAGGAAGGGAAGGTAAATATGTTGCAGGTTTCCTCTCAGTTCTGTATTAATGCGAACACTAAGATTAGCAAATTTTGACGGCGGGAAACTTGATTTAATTGATGGCATCACCTGGTACAAATCATTAAATGCTATTATGCTGTTACTGATGCTGGCAGTAACGGTACTGTTTTTTGTTCTTAATGCTTTAGTAGCAGATGCTGTATCGAAACGTAATTCAATTTTATCACGCAACAATGTTTGTGGCGTTTTAAAATACAATTCATCTGCCGTAAGTTCTGTTGCTGTTTGCAAATAATTTACATGCAGGCTATCTACATTAAATCCATTTTTTTCTTTAAAACTAAATTGCTGTACAGTACCTCGTAAAGAATCATAGCTATAATGAAAAGCTTTGATATCGGCATTTACATTTTTTAAATCAAGGTGAAATGCATCCAGGCCACCAGTATAAGGCATATTGCTATCATCAAAAGCAAGGTCATTCTGCCGCATATTTAATTGCCCCAGTTTTACAAGCCAGGGCGCTGATGGAATTGTTGAATCCTTTTTAACAACAGGTTGCGTTTTAGGCAACACCAGCTTTACAACAGAACTGTCAAGCAGAGCACTATCAGCTACAGCAATTGACTGCCCCATATTAAAAACAACATTGCTAAGTGCCAGGTGAGTAATATTGTTTCCATACTGCATTCCATTAGTGGAATTATCTACAGAAACATTTACATCGTAGAGGTTAAATTTATTTGCGTTAATGAATAAAGAATATTCGGGTAGGGTTAATGAATCTGCAGGTTTTACTGTAATGGTATCGGGAATACTTTCCTTGTAAGTTTTCATCTTAAAATTTACACCCCTTGCATAAAAATTATCTAAGCCAAATTGTACCCGGTCGGGCTGGAACTTAGTTAGAATTGCATCCAATGATTGAATGCTTGCATTAAAATTATTACCTGCTTTGTCATCTCTGAATTGCAACGCCACATTATCAAAAACAAGCCGGTTAAGTGTAAGTTTTAATGCCGCGGTATCCGGAATTGATGTAGTAGATTTATTTCCAGTAAATGCATCAAGTACAAAATTATAATTGAACACCGTATCATTTTCACCCTTATTAATTTTCAGTAAAATATTTTTGAAATACAACTTTTCAATATCGGTATAACCAAACATCAGTTTTACCATATTAAGATCTGCAGAAATTTCTTCACCATATACCAGCGTATCTTTTTGCTGGTCTTCAATGTAAACACCCTTTATTTCAAGCCATTGAGGAAGGCTATAATCTATACTTCCGATAACAACTTTTGTATGTAATTTATCGTGGAGGAAACTCTGCACCTTGTTTCTTACAACTCTCTTTCCTACCGGCAGATTTATGAAAATATATGCTAACAGGATTATGGTAAAAATGCATAACAGGACATACAAAAACACCCTCCAGGTTCTACGTAAAATAATCTTATGGTATGCCATGAAAAATAAAAGCCGTTAAATTCATCAATAGTTAACATTCAACAGGTTGTGTAAGATAATGAAATTTTTATGCCCATTTCACCCCTTACTGTATAAGGGTTTCAGAAGTTCTATTTAGTAAGATGCTGCAGGGCTTGTAGATTTAATTCCACAATCTATGCTCCCAGCCTATTTAGACAGGATTTAATATCGGTTCCCGGGCCCAGGATTCCTTTAAAAATATCAGGCTGTTTTTTAATTATTTTGGCTGCATTGTGTATGGTAAACTGTTGAGGTGTTAAACCTTGTTTTACTTCTTTCCAGGCAAGCGGCATGGACACAGTTGCTCCAGGTTTTGGTCTTACGCAATACACAGAAGAAATAGTTTGACCATTCCTGTTTTGTAAAAAATCAAGGTAGATTTTGTCCTTACTTCGCTTTTTTAAATTTCTTTCTATTGTTGTAAAAGCCGAAAGTTCCTCACTCACCATCATGCATAAAATATGTGCAAAATTTTTAACTTCTTCGTAATCATATTTATGTGCCATGGGAATATAAATATGCATACCACTTGCACCTGAAGTTTTACAGAATGATTTTGCACCGGCCTTATCAAAATATTTTTTAAAGACCAATGCCGTTTCAATGACCTGGTTAAAACTATTATTATCAGAAGGGTCAATATCAATGATCATGTAATCTGGTTTTCGTGGATATTTTATTGTACTATGCCACGGATTAATTTCTATGCAACCAAGATTGTTTAAATATGCAAGTGTTGCTTGATCATTGCAAATGATATAGTCAATTATTTTGTTTGAAGATTCCGAAGCAACAGGGAAGGATTTTATAAATAGCGGTGCAGTTTCTCCGGCATCTTTATGAAAGAAACCATTATCAAGAATGCCATTTGGATTCCGCTTTAATGATTGTGGCCTGTTCTTTAAAAAAGGTAAAATATAAGGAGCGATTTCCTGGTAATAATCAATAAGCATTTTTTTTGTAATGCCTTCTTCCGGCCAATATAATTTTGATGGGTTTGATACCGGCACTTTTATTCTTCCTGCCTTAATTACATATTCTTTTTGTTCTTTTTTCTTTACAGGATTTACAGGCTTCTGATTTTTCATTTCAGTTTCTTTTAGGGGTTTATCATTTCTCAATCGTAAAAAAACAGGGTGTCGTAACTTTTCATCTTTAGTCCATTCTGTAAATTTTACTTCGCAGATTAACACAGGTTTTACCCATGTTATTTTTTGCTCACCCTCAATCCTGTTTTCAATAGGAGATTTTTTTGCAACAAGTTTTTGCATTTTGCTGTGCAATTCCCTAAGTAGATTTTCATTATAGCCTGTACCTGCGTTACCGGCATGAACAAGCTTCCCATTTTTCAATAACGCTAAAACAAGTGAACCAAAATATTTTCTTGATCCGCCGGGAGCAGTATAACCCACAATAATTACATCAGCAGATTTATGATTTTTTATTTTCAGCCATTCATTGCTTCTTTTGCCAGGATAATATTCACTATCCCCTTTTTTTGCCATGATGCCTTCCAGGTTTTTTTGTACAGCAGCATCAAAAAATTTATCCCCGTTACCAACAAAATGGTCCGAATATTTAATGACTTCACTTTTTCCCAATAATTTTTTAAGAAGAGACTTTCGCTCTAGCAAGGGCAAATGATACAAATTTTTGCCACCAAGGGACAAAAGATCGAATACGTAGAATACAAGGGGGAAATGAGTGTTTGATTCATAATCCTGTATTTTTTGAAAATCCGGAAAGCCTTCATCATTCAAAACGACTATTTCACCATCAAGTATCGCAGGCGTTTTTATCTTTTTCAATTCGTTTATAATCACCGGGAATTTTCCGGAAAAATCATTGCCATTTCGGGAGTAAAGTTTGATGCTGTCATTTTCTAGTTCACTGATGGCACGGAATCCATCCCATTTAATTTCATAAATCCATTCATCATTACCAATAGGCTTGTCGGTTTCTTTGGCAAGCATTGGATGTATGTATTGTGAAAGTTTACGGCTGGTTATTATTTTTTGGATTGGGCTTTTTTTTTAGCAGGCGCCTTATTTGCATCCATCCATTTATTTATAGGAGAGTTTGCAGAAGTTTCTTCTTCGCTGTTATAGTTGTTGTGCACAGCAAAATCATCATTATGTTTTATTAATAACCATGAATTATCTCCCGCCTTATTATTTTTTAATTTTACCAGCGCAAATTCGCCTTTTAATTTTTTTCCCTTTAACACAAATTTCAGGTTGCCCGCTTTCAAGCCTGCTTTAAGCAATTTTTCATCATCAAGTGAAGCTTTTTCTTTCAAGGCAGAGTAAGATCCTTTATCCCA
>JBDSYV010000025.1:0-4515 GCA_040110925.1 Ferruginibacter sp.
CATTCTTTTCCGTACGTTTATTTATCCCATTTGTTATTAAAAAACTGGTTTGAAGTAAGCAGGTCATAGTATAGTTGTAGTATAAAAAGCCAGCTAATTTTGGTTTGCTGTCTTAAAATTTAACTACAAAAAATCTAATATTCTTCTCATTCCGTAGTTTATAAATAGATTAGTTCCCGTATTTTTGTAACCCATACTTTAAAAAGCCAATGAAGCATTTCAATAAATTTTTGCCTTATTTTATTATTTACGTTCTTGCCCTTTCTCCATTAATTACTTCCGCTCAACCACCGGATCCTTGTGATGATGTTGATCTTCCTCCCTGCCCTATAGATGGCGGCCTTTCCCTGCTCATTGCTGCCGGAATTGGTATCGGTGCTAAAAAAGCCTATAATAAAAAACGCAATAAAACTACAGTGGAAATATAGGTTGCAGAGCCGCGAACTTTTAACTTTGAACCTTCAACTCATACCACCCAATCCACAATGGCATTTTCCCATTCAGCCTTGTAGGGTGTAGTTATTTTAATGTAGTTGTCCGCATAACCTTCCATCATCCCGTTTTTATTGCGGGATTCAAATAATACTTTCCTGGTCTGCCCGATATGCTGCGCAGTAAATGCCTGCATTTTTTGATAGCTAAGGTTTCGCAGGATTTTATTACGCTGGTTGCGGGTATGTATGGGTACTACAGGACCGAGGCTGAGGGCATGGGTATTGTCACGCTCGGAGTAAGTGAATACATGCAGGTAGGAGATATCCAGTTGCTCCAGGAACAGTGCTGTTTCATTAAAGTCATCATCCGTTTCGCCGGGGAAGCCCACAATCACATCCACACCTATACAGGCATGTGGCATCATGGTTTTTATCAGTCCCACTTTTTCTGCATACAATTCTCTTTTATAACGCCTGCGCATGGCCCCAAGAATTTTATTGCTACCACTCTGCAATGGAATATGAAAATGCGGCATAAAATGCTGGCTGTTGGCCACAAACTCAATGATATCGTTACTGAGGAGGTTGGGTTCAATAGAAGAAATACGATAGCGTTCAACATCATCCACCGCATCCAATGCTTTTACCAAACAAAAAAAATCCGATTTAGAGTAAAGATTGCCTTTTACTCCTCCCCCCTCGGGGGAGGTTGGGAGGGGGCCTTCTCCTCCCCCCTTGGGGGAGGTTGGGAGGGGGCTGTAATCCCCCAAATTAATCCCCGTCAGTACAATTTCTTTTGCTCCGCCTGCAGCTATTGCTTTCACATTTTCCAGCACATTGGTTATGCTGTCGCTGCGGCTCTTGCCCCGGGCCATAGGAATGGTACAAAAGCTGCAATTATAATTACAGCCGTCCTGCACTTTTAAAAAAACACGTGTCCTTTCGTGAAGTGAATATGATCCATGGAAAATATTTACATCTTCAATATCGCAACTGCAAATCTTAGTCGCATCATTTTTATTAAGTCCCTTTAGATGCTCGGTGATATTGAATTTCTCCGCAGCACCCAGCACAAGGTCCACACCAGGTATTTCCGCAATTTCTTTGGGTTTTAGTTGTGCATAGCATCCCGTAATGACCACCATGGCTTCGGGTGCTTTTCTTTGAATACGGCGAACGAGCTGCCGGCATTCCTTATCGGCATTATCGGTAACGGAGCATGTATTGATTACATACAGATCCGCTACTTCATCAAAATCTTTTTTCACAAAACCATCCTGCTCCAGCAAACGGCCAATAGCAGTGGTTTCGCTGTAGTTAAGTTTGCATCCAAGTGTATGTAAGGCTACCGTGCGGTTCATGGGCGCAAAGATAATTGATAATGGATAATGGGGTAATGGATAGAGAATAATGTTTAAAGGGAATGGGAAGCTTTTATTGATACATTATATTTCAGAGATTAATTTACTGAGATTAATTATTTCTGTTTTTTCAAATTTTATTAAGGCAAGTAAATCTTTATCGCCCGTAATAAGATGAGTAGCCTTTCCATCTTTTGAAAGTGATAGGAGAAAATTATCTTTCGGATCACGACAAATATTTACTGAACTTTTTACATCTATAAATTGTCCATGAAGATTCATTTGAAATAATAGTTCTTCTAAATCCGTTTGCTTAAAATACTTTTTAAATTTAGGCCTGTTTGCTACATCGATGAATTCTTCAAGAAGTTCGCTGCTAAACAAAAGAATTATTTGGGACGATGATATTATTTTATCAAAAGCGGTAAAGTCCTTAGTCAAAAGAAAACTAATCCAAATATTAGTATCTATGACGATTCTATTTTTTCTTTTTAGCATACCTTCTTGATCTTACCGATTCTACTTCCTTTGTAATTTCTTTTAACGTTGGAGGATTCGGACTGGCCTTGGATCTTAATTGTCTTATTATCTTTAGAAACCCATCATCCTTTATAGTTTTTATTGAAATCAGGTTAAGTTCAGCTAAATCTTCAAGTATCCTGGTGGCTTTGGGATTTAGTATGTTTACTTGAATTGTCATATTCAAATTTATGCATTTTCTATTGAATGATTGTTACCCAGGCTATTCCCACAATGTGTTTCATTCTGATTGATGTAGATAAAATGATTTTAAAAAGTAATGAAAACAAGCTGAATAATTATATTTTATCATATTTTTTTTCAATCCTTTTTATGGCCGTACAACTATTTCTTATATCTTTACATGACCTTCAGGATTTAAGAAACCAATTCCCACGGTCATATTTTATTAATTAATAATTTTTTGTTCAGGCTGGTACTCATGCACAAGAGTGCGACGCAAATGCAGCAGGGGTCTGCATTGTAGCTTGTTTAAAAAAAAGATAACTATAAAAGAAATACCATGTCCAAATTCATTTTTGTAACCGGGGGCGTTACTTCTTCGCTTGGCAAAGGCATTATTGCAGCATCGCTGGCTAAGCTGCTGCAAAGCCGTGGCCTCAAGGTCACCATCCAAAAATTTGATCCATACATCAACGTAGATCCGGGTACACTAAACCCCTACGAACATGGCGAATGCTATGTAACTGACGATGGTGCCGAAACCGACCTTGACCTTGGACATTACGAAAGATTTTTAAACATACCTACCTCGCAGGCCAATAATGTTACTACCGGCCGTATTTATCAAACAGTTATTAACCGTGAAAGAGAAGGCGAATACCTGGGCAAAACCGTACAGGTGATACCTCATATTACTGATGAAATAAAACGCCGAATGCTGTTGCTGGGCAATGAAGGTTATGATATTGTGATAACAGAACTGGGTGGCACTGTGGGTGATATTGAAAGCCTTCCTTTCGTGGAGGCTGTGCGTCAGTTGCAATGGGAAATGCCTGAAGAAGATTGCATGGTTGTGCACCTTACCCTTATACCTTACCTGAAAGCTGCCAAAGAACTGAAAACAAAACCTACACAACATAGTGTTAGATTATTGAGCCAGGAAGGCGTTCATCCAAACGTTATTGTGTGCCGCACTGAGCACCCGCTGAATGAAGAACTAAAAAGAAAGATTGCGCTTTTCTGTAATGTAAAACCTAATGCCGTTATTGAAGCCCTGGATGCAGCTACTATTTACGAGGTTCCGCTTAAAATGCTGCAGGAAGGCCTTGATGTAATTGTGCTGAAGAAGTTACAGATAAATGGGTATTCTGCCCCGGACCTGGGCAAGTGGAGAGAGTTCCTGGATAAACTGAATTATCCTAAAAGTAAAGTTACTATTGGTTTGATAGGAAAATATATTGAACTCCAGGATGCCTACAAATCTATACTGGAAGCATTTATTCATGCAGGTGCAATGAACCAGTGCAAGGTGCAGGTGGTAAATGTGCACAGTGAATATATTACTGACGCTAATGTAGCAGAAAAACTTAAGGATCTTGATGGATTGCTGGTAGCACCAGGCTTTGGTTCCCGGGGTGTGGAGGGAAAAATAACTGCAGTAAAATATGCCAGGGAAAATCACTTGCCATTTTTTGGAATTTGCCTGGGCATGCAGATGGCAGTGATAGAATATAGCCGTAATGTGATGGGATGGAATGATGCTAACTCTACTGAAATGAATACCAGCACATCTCACCCCGTAATAGCCTTAATGGAGGAACAGAAAAAAATAAAAAAGAAAGGGGGAACGATGCGCCTGGGCTCTTACCCTTGCACTATATTGGAAGGTAGCCTTGCTCATAAAATTTATGGTGCCGTTAATATACATGAACGCCACCGGCACCGCTGGGAATTTAATAATAATTATCTCACCGATTTTGAACAGGCAGGGATGATACCAAGCGGAAAAAATCCTGCAACCGGTCTTGTTGAAATTGTGGAATTACACAATCACCCGTTTTTTATTGGTGTTCAATACCATCCAGAACTGAAAAGCACTGTAGAAAACCCGCATCCTTTATTTGTAAACTTTATAAAGGCAGCAAGGCAATATGCAGATCATAAATCAGAATTTGCAGCAGCAATGGCGGCAAAAGAAACAGCATAGGAGGCATGGAAAAACTAAGTATGGATGCGCT
>JBDSYV010000026.1:0-3361 GCA_040110925.1 Ferruginibacter sp.
CGCAGCGCCAGAGCGTAGACCTGCAAGGGGGAGCTGCCTCTCAACCATTTGAAATTAAAGCTGATGAATATGAAGAAAACAGGCATTTTCTTGTAGCCCAGTATTTCTATAATAATTATAATAAACTGATGAGTAACTTGCCAGCGGTGATAAGCCCTGTGCAGATTTTACGGATGGAAGTTTGGATTACCAACCGCAATGGAACCACTACTGAAACACGTGATGTGGTAGGCCTGATGGATCTTGCAGAAACCCATCCTTACCTTCAGCCACCTACTGTAAATGTTTTAACATCGGCTGAAAACCCAACTAACAATTCCAACGATCTCTACAGTAAAATCACCAGTGTACCAGGTGCACGAGACCCTTCATTGGTTTTTAGTAACCTGCGTAACCTTGGCCTTAATCCCGTGCAGGATTTTGAAAAAACCTTTGCACGTAAACTGGACTCCACCCAATACACTTACAACAGGCAAATAGGTTCACTTTCTTTAAGCCAGCCATTACAAACAGATGAGGTTTTGGCAGTAGCTTATCAATACTCTTTTAATGGAAAGATTTTCCAGGTGGGTGAATTTTCGCAGGATGTGCCGCCTGACAGTAGTTCCGCCACCCAGAAAGTATTGTTCTTAAAATTATTAAAAGCTACGTCACAAAGACCTACGCTTCCAATCTGGGATTTAATGCTGAAGAATGTTTACACCATTGGTTACGGCATACTTTCACCAACAGACTTTAAATTAGATGTGCTTTACCAGGAGCCGGGTCTTGGTGCAAAAAGATATGTGCCTTTTGGCAATAAAAATGAAGGTGCACCCATCATTTCACTTATAAATCTTGACAGACTTAACAGCCAGCTAGACCCACAACCCGATGGGGTTTTCGATTATGTGGAAGGCTTCACAGTGGTATCGGCCTATAGTCGAGTGATATTCCCTGTGCTGGAACCATTTGGCCGTGACCTTGCGAGCCAGGTTTACACAACTGTACCCGCTGCAGCAAAAGATACCTTGTTTTACGTGTTGTACGATTCCATAAAAGCAGTGGCACAACAATTTCCAAACCTGAACAGGTTTGTTTTAAAAGGTCAGGCTCGTACATCAGGTTCTGCAGATATAAGTATAGGCTATAACATTCCCCGCAACTCGGTTACAGTAAGTGCCGGAGGCCGCACCTTGCAGGAAGGCATTGATTATGATATTAATTATGATCTTGGAACTATTCGCATAACCAACCAGGCCATTTTGAATGCAGGATTACCGGTGCAGGTAAATTTTGAAAACAATGCCAGCTTTGGCTTGCAGCAGCGCTCTTATCTTGGATTGAGGATGGATTACATGGTTAAGAATACAGCTAAATACCAGTTGTCTGTTGGGGGTACGCTCGTAAGGTTAAGTGAGCGCCCTTTCTTTACCAAGGTAAACCTAAATGAAGATCCAATACGTAATGCCATGTATGGTTTGGATTTTAATTTCCGTAAGGATGTACCCAGGCTTACAAAGTGGCTGGATAAACTTCCATTCTATACCACTACAGCACCATCCACCATAAATGTATATGGCGAAGGGGCTATGTTAAAGCCAGGCCATGCGCCTCAAATAGGCAAAGGCAATAAAGGTGTTATTTATATAGATGATTTTGAAGGAAGCAAATCAGGCATTGATCTACGGTTTCCGCCTATAAGCTGGGCTTTGGCAAGTACGCCATTTGGTGCTACAGATCGCAATGGACAACAATTGTTTCCAGAGGCTGCATTAAATAACGACCTGGAATATGGCAAAAAAAGAGCAAAGATTGCATGGTACCAAATAGAGCAAACACTGCAACAATACAAAGGGCCGAACAATCCACTGGGGGATAATGCAAGGTTATTAAGCGACCCCCGTTTTCGCCAGGTTTACCAGAAAGAAATATTCCCACAGCGTACAACTGGTTTTGGAGAAAGCCAATTAGTAACATTTGACCTTTCTTATTACCCAACTCAAAAAGGGCCATATAATTATGCCGCTAAAACTGGAGAGGTAAATGGCCTTGGTAATTTATTAAATCCCAAAACAAAATGGGGTGGGTTGATGCGGAGTATTGACCAGACTGATTTTGAAACCAGCAATATTGAATTTATAGAATTCTGGGTTCAGGATCCTTTTATTAATCATCCTGATAATCCTAACGCTAGTAGTTCAACCGGTGGTAAATTGTATTTTGACCTGGGTAATATTTCTGAAGATATTTTAAAAGATGGCCGACGTTTTTATGAAAATGGATTGCCCACGCCTAATGCCCCTTCGCCTGTGGATAGTACTGTATGGGGAAGAGTGCCCCGTAACCCTATTCAGGTTACCAATGCCTTCAGCAACCTGCCGGAAGACAGAATTTTCCAGGACGTTGGTTTCGATGGGTTAAGTGATTCAGGAGAGGTAACTAAGCGCCGGGCTTACCTCTCAGAACTTGCTGCCAATTTTGGAACTTCTTCAAGGGCTTACCAGGAAGCATTAAAGGATCCATCTGCTGATAATTACAAACATTACAGGGATGCCTCTTTTGGCCTAAATGATGGCATCAGCCGGTATAAACATTTTAATGGGCCTGATGGCAACTCTCCAATTTCTGATGGAGGCGAATTTTCAACAGCGGCAACGCTTTATCCTGATGCAGAAGACCTGAACAGGGACAATACGCTGAATGAAACTGAAGAATATTTTCAATACATAGTTGATGTAAAACCTTCCACTGATCCAACAATGGCTATTGGAAGAAATTATATTGTTGATAAAAAATTAGTTACTGTAAATCTTGCTACCGGTGGTTCAAGGCCTGAGACATGGTACCAGTTCAGGATTCCAATTGGAGAATATCAAAATAAAATAGGCAACATTCCTGATTTTAAATCTATCCGCTTTATAAGAATGTTCATGACCGATTTTGAAGACAGCGTGGTAATGAGGTTTGGGACCCTGCAACTTACCCGTAATATCTGGCGTAAATTTCAATACAGACTTGATACAACAGGACAGTACAGTGCTCCCACACCGGTGCCATTTAATGTTGGCGCTGTAAATATTGAAGAAAATGACAAACGTACACCACTTCCTTACCGCACACCAAGGGAAATAGAAAGGGTACAAACACAAAGCAATAATGGTGTAAATCTTCTGCAGAATGAACAAGCGATGAGCCTGCAGTTTTGTGACCTGAAAAGAGGTGATGGTAAAGCTGTTTTTCAAACTTTTGCCAACAGGGATCTAAGGCAGTTCGGTAAATTGTCGATGTACATACATGCAGAATCAGCAGCTTTTCCTGCTAATAGTTTTGGAGATAAAGACATTACAGCCGTAATAAGAATGGGAACTGATTTTGTAAA
>JBDSYV010000027.1:0-12244 GCA_040110925.1 Ferruginibacter sp.
AACAGTTTTTTTGCCTTACAAACTTTACATCTTCCATATCCATAAAATTAATTACTGCATAAAAACCTTGCTTACTTGCTAAATAAAATTTAGCAGAGTTGTGTAAGTATTCAACAGGATTGTATTATAACCACTCACTTTATCAATTAACGGCAACCAATTATAACAAGTTAATGTTATAAAAAATGTGCCGTGTAAGTAAGGTATGGTGCGTTTTACAGGCATACTTAAAAGTTATAATTTCTGCTGAATTAATCAAAAAGTCACCTTAACATTATGCGCTCCGTAGTACGCAACGTCCTCAGGCCACACACACATCCTTTGGAGAGACATTGCTTGGAAATAACAAACTTATTTACCACCCTCGGATTATGTGCTCCGTAGTACGCAACGCCCTCGGCCCATTCACAATCCTTTGAAGGGACGTTGCTGGGAAAAGGAAATATTTATCGTTTATTACGGATTACGCCGTTGGTGGGGAGACCAGACGGCAGCGTCTAACTAGGAAGGCAACACCTACAGAGGCAGAGATTATGTGCTCCGTAGTACGAAACGTCCTCGGCCCATTCACAATCCTTTGGAGAGACGTTGCTGGGAAAAGAGAGGTGGAAAATATTTATCGTTTATTACGGATTACGCCGTTGGTCGGGAGACCAGACGGCGGCGCCTAACGAGGACGGCAACACCTATAGAGGCCGAAAGATTTAATCTGCATTAATTTCTATCTGCTGCTATCATCTATCGCAAAGCACTTACGCTTTAAAAAAAATTACCAGATTGCTATGAAACTCATTTTATTAATACTAAGTTTACTCCCACTTTCTGTTTCCTCAAAAAAAGACGCTCCTGCTGCCGCAGCTTTTATAGTTCACTATTTTTTTTATTATATCACCTAAATAAAATTTACATGAAACAGTTATGCTTCCTGCTGGCTTTTGTTCCTATATTGGGAATGGCCCAGGTAAAAAATGTCTTGAACAGCAGCCGTTATTTCTGCAAACCAGACAAAGTAATGGAATTTGAAAAAGCCATTGGGGACCATGCCAAAAAATACCATACCGGCGATTGGAAATGGCGGGTATGGAGTATTGAAACCGGCCCCGATGCAGGCGGCTACATGGTTACTGAAGGCCCCAGCGACTGGCTTAGCATTGATGGCCGGGGAGATATTAACCCTGCTCACCAGGCCGACTGGAATAAGTCTGTAGCACCTTATACAGTAGCCCCATACAGCAGTGCATATTATGTTTTTCAGCAAGACCGGAGTACCGTACAAATGACAGATTATGCAGACAAGATCGTTATCAATCACATGATGGTAAAGCCTGGTAAAATAGCAACAGCCACTGAGCTGATAAAAAAACTGAAAGCCGTATGGGAGTCAGATAAAGAATCTATCGCGGTCTATTCTACCGTGGCATCAGGTGAGCCCGAGTTTATTACTGTTTCCCGTTTAAGGGGCGGCCTAAAGGAACTGGCAGATGATTATCGTAAGCCAATGGCAGAAAGGTTTAATGGCGTTTATGGCGCAGGGTCCTGGGAAACCTATTTAAAAGATTATGAAAATGCAGTGAGCAAGAGGTGGAGTGAGTTGCTGGTATATAAGCCTGGCTTGAGTTCTAAGTAAGGCTTCGCTTCGCCCAGTTGTTATTGTTATCAAGGCACAAAGCCACGAAGAATTATCAGTGGATAAGTATTCTTTGTGTTGCTTTGTGCCTTTGTGTCCTGCTCTCCGGAGAGTTAGCGGGCCTGGAGATCGGCTGATTTCTACAAGTGCAAAAGTTACAAAATGAACGCCTCCGGCATTTCTTATTTTATATCCTCCAGCAGTCATTTTATTTTAAATAAAATATTTGCAGCTTAATTGAACAAGTTCTGAGATTGCAAACTCAGGACAACTTGTGGCAGCAACAAGGGAAAGAAAAATATAATTTTCTAATACGCACCAAATGTTTTGGCAACTGTATTATAACTGAAGCTTTTATTATTTATCCAGTCTTTATACCCTACAGTAACGGTTGTAAAGCTGTATTTTTCAGTTAGCTTTCCAGTCTTTTCAGAGATATAACTTACCTGTGATGATATCAACACATTAGAAAGCTTTATAGAATAAATTTTCGTTCCGTTAGAAAGATATTGATCTATTTCAATTACAGGCAGAGCATTTCCGCCAAGATGTGCCCTTTTAAAGGGTATGGAGTTTCCATCAAACTCTTTATAAAATGCAAGACTATCTGCTTTTTGCACGCTACCACCAATATATCCACCACCACTTACGGCGGTTGCAAAAAAGGAGAGTTGGGAAAAGTCAATACCTGAAAGAACTCCTGTTTCATAAGCAATACCTCCCACACTTGTACCAGTTACAGTATAGGTCATCAAACCATTTAAGGGCACATAATTAGATGAGGGGTCATTTACGGTATTCCACTTTGAACCGTTGTAAAAATTCGGAGCATTTGCCTGCTGATTATACATCATCATTCCTGCTGCAGGTAAAGCAATACTTGTTGTGTCTGCCACCCTGGGTAAGATCAGCGTTTTATTCCCGCTAACAAGATCAAGAATGGCATTTGAGTTTGGTGTAGTGGTGCCTATCCCTACGTTTTGTGCCGTAGAATAAAAAGTAATGGAAAGTAAAAAATACAATATTGTAATTCTTTTCATTTTTACTTTAAATATAAATTAAATTGATGCTCATCAAGAATATTAATGAGTAATAGGCGGTATCTATCTATTGTCTGGATGGGTTATCAAGGAAAATAATGCGATTAATTTTATCTGTGTTTTTACGGTTTACTTTTACATCGGGTTTAATATGAATCTGGCTTAGTGTAACTTGTATTTCTGTTTAAATTTCTGTCTCAGCGGAGTTTTCAAGCTAATAATTACCTCATATAAAATTTTCATGTGGGTCCCTGCTCTTTGTTCAGGTTTAAACAATTTAAAACATTGTTCTTTGGGGCGTTAGCGAAATCATCTTTCCCATAATTTTAAAAACATATTTTTTAAGAAAATTATTTCGATGTTGGTATAATTGGCTTGTTGGTGAAAAACCTGCCTGCGGCCGCCTGCCTGTCCGGTAGGCAGGGCAGGCATCAACAAGAAGGCTTAATGGTTGTGGATTGGAGTCGCAATAGAAAAGGAAAATCACATCGCTGTATGTGCCTAAGGCAGGGGAATGTGCAATTCAGATTGCCGGCTACCGTCTTTGGCACTGGCTTCAAATAAAATAAGATTTAGTATAGAATTGGGCCTGGCCTTCACCACTGCTAACGTAAAACTAAAATTTCCCCAGGCTGGTCCGCCTGCATCTGCCATTTCATGCCCTGACCTTATTTCATTATGCCCGTCTTCCACCACCCAGCTAAATGCTGCTTCAAAGACACGTGCCTTTCCCTTTACAATAAATTTTCCCGGGCTTTGTTTTACAACTGTTACTTCCCTGAAGCGATCATTTGCATATATTTTATTACTTGAAACAGTATCAGTGTTTAGTGATTGAGAATCTAATACTATGGCAGGCTGCGGAAGACTTTTTATGGTGTCTGTAGTATTTTCATTACTGCTGTTCTTTTTATCAGCAGTATTACAGCCTGCAATAACGATCAACAAGGAATAATATATTTTACGCATCATACTAAAATAAGCATATAACTAAACAACAGCGATGGTATTTTTATTGTTTTGATTTTTTTGTTTCTGCAGGTTTTTCCTGCTCTATTTCTTCTTCGTGAAAATCACGTAAATACTGATGCTTTAAATGATCGTACAAAGATCTTTTATCAATCCAGGAAGACACCAGCACAGCAATGATGCCTGCTATCATCAGGTGAAATATTACAGTATGCCTGTCTGTCATTTCCAGCACCAGTATTGCAGAAGTAAATGGTGAACGGGTTATGCCTGTCAAAAAAGCAACCATCCCTGCCAGTATAATAATGTTTGTATTGGTTGCAGTAAGGTCAAACCAACTGGCCACCAACGATCCTAGTGTGGCGCCTGCACTCAGAGATGGTGCAAATATACCTCCGGAAGCCCCGGTAGTAAAGGAAAGCAAGGGACCGATTGTTCTTAATCCCGGTGTTACCCATCCGGCATTTTTATCGGGTGAAAACAGCAAGGAAGACATCTGTTCTTTTCCTGAACCTAAAATATCATTGCTGATAAAATAAGCAATACTTGCTACTACCAATGCACACGTTAGGACATAAATAATTTCAGAAGCATTATTTTTAAAAGCTTCTTTCCATTTTAAAACAGCCAGGATCAATTTGCTTAAAAATGCGCCCATTAAACCCGCAATGGCTGCAACTAAAATAACACCGAGAAAAATGTATGGAGAAAGATTCTTTACATCAGGAAAACCTAAATAAAGATAGGGACCTAATATACCCTGTGCAGTTAAACCAGCGATGATAACAGCCGAAAGAATAGCTATCTTAAAATAACTTAAATGTGTTTTGGTAAGTTCTTCCACTGCAAAAACAATTCCTCCCAGCGGCGTATTAAAAGCTGCGGCCAGTCCCGCTGCTGCACCAGTCATGATCATGTTTCGCTTGGATATCTTTGGAAAAGATTTGGGCATCAATTGGTTTACTTTCCGGAAAATGCAACCTGCAATATGTATGGTAGGTCCCTCCCGGCCAATAGCCCCACCGCCTATGATCATTAAAAGACTTGAAATGATCTTTACAATCATAACTTTTATACTAAGTAGTTTATCTACCTGGCGATCCTGTTTAGGATTCGCCAATTCAACAGCGGCCATTACCTGCGGAATACCACTTCCTTTAGCATACACAGCAAATCTTTTTACCACCCATCGGGCCAGGAGAAAACATACTGGTGTTACAATAAATATCAACCATTCGTGCAGGTGGAACAAATAAAAGGAAAGCCTCTCTCCCATTCCAAAAAGTTTGGTATAGGCCACCGCAACCAAACCTGTTAATAATGATGCGATCCAATAGGGCAGCGGTAAAAGAATGTTGGCCCTTGCCCTGGCTCCGCCTTTTTTTAACCTGTTTCTTAATGCTTTACCCACTTACCAGTTGCTTTATGGTTCTATAGAAAATAATTAAGGTCTGTCCAAAGGCCTTTCAGTATGCAAAAGTACTTACCATTTCTTAAATGGTTTAAAGGGTTCACAGGTAAACACATGCTTGTGCCGCAATGCATTATTGGCAGGGTACTTCAGGGCAATTTATCATTTTATTAAATGCTGCTTTTAAACCTTCAATGTTTTGCAACTTTCTGTTGATAGCATAGCTGAACTCCAACAGCAGCAGATTGTGCTTTCATCAGAGAGACGTTTGTATTCTATTTTTTCAAAAGCGTTTTTATGAACAATATCATCTTTCAGATAACTGAAATTGCAGTTATACCTGACCATATTGACATGGCTTTAGGTAAGATATATTTACTATTCATTTGAATGCGATGATTATCTGCTACATTCAATTTTGATTAAACTTTTTAGAGAATTGGTTCTGGTTAAAAAAAACAGCTTAAACTACTAAGCAAGCAGTTTTACCGACCTTTATAAAATGTTGCTAACGATCTATTCTATCCTTGTACTGCTCTATTGGGCATCCCTTGCCGCCTGGCTCCTTCTTAACGGGCGGCGCATCAAATACCTTTCAACAATTAATGTAACAATTACAGAAAAACTTCCTTCAGTCGCCATCATCATACCCGTAAGAAATGAGGCCTATGCACTAAGGGAAGCCCTGACCAGTGTCTGCCACCTGGATTATTCTGCCTACAGGATTGTGGTGGTTAATGACAGGTCCACAGATGCTTCTGGGGAAATACTTATGGAGCTGGAAAAACAGTACCCGCATCTTTCTGTTATTACAATTGAAACCTTACCTAAGGGTTGGCTTGGTAAGAACCATGCCCTTTATATCGGTAGCCTGGCTACCAGCGAGGCATACCTGCTGTTTACCGATGCAGATGTACTTTTCAAAAAAGATGTATTGCAAAAAGCCCTTCAATATACCGTAGAAAATGACCTGGACCACCTGACCATTCTGCCAGGCATGATATCCCCTTCTTTCCTGCTGAGCAGCGTTATAACAACCTTTGTCATGATGCTGACAGCCGTTCAGCGCCCATGGGCTGCCAGGAAAAAGAACTCTAATGCCTCAATAGGTGTGGGCGCATTTAACCTTGTAAAAAGATCCGTCTATGAACGTTCTGGAACACACCAGGCCATTGCTATGCGACCCGATGATGATTTAAAACTCGCGGCATCCATCAAAGCCGCAGGAGGCAGCACTGATGTGCTTTATGGCAAGGGCGAAATAACCGTTGAATGGTACCGCAGTGTAAAAGAATTTATCAATGGCCTGATGAAGAATATTTTCTCCGGTTTCCGGTATAATGTTTGGCTGGCTGCCGGGGGCGCCCTGGGTACGCTGCTGTTTTTCGTGTTACCCATACCGATAATTTTGATCGGGGGGAATAATGCTGAAAGGCTCCTTGTTGCCGGCATATTTGCCCTGCAGTTGCTGCTGTATGGAAACCTGCCTGGCTCTGGCGGGAATTACGCTTATACATTTCTCAGCATCTATTCAGGCATCGTTATATTCTTTATAATCATTAAGGCCACCATAATTAACCTGTATAATGATGGTATATATTGGCGGGGCACTTTTTATTCACTTCAGGAACTGCGGAAAAACCAATAAAACAGGAGATTCAGTTCCGGTAAATTAAGATTTACCCTACTACTTAAATAACATTTTTCCTATGAATATATATTGGTAGGTTACATTATTAAATGAAACCTTAAAAAATATATTATGAAACGATTGTCATTTCTTCCAGGATTGGTAATACTTGTTATTTCCACTGCCTTATTCATTACAACTACCGGGTTTAAAAAAAATGCTCCCGTGCCCGTTCAATTAAGCATCAGTGCCAATTTTATTAATGGCGATAATTCTGTGGGTAGTTTTACTTCTTCCGGGTTTTTAAACAGCAGCGGTACCACAGCAGAGCAAGTGCAGGTTAATGCAAATACCTTTCATGCCCAAACAACTTTTACCGACAGCCATGGCAGCTTTACTGCCAAATTAAACGGGCCCTATAGATTTACTTCTCCTACAAGTGTGGAAGGTTACGGTAATTGGGTGATCATAAGCGGAACCGGCGATTATAAGAAACTGCATGGCACAGGCGAAATGACCTTCACCGCTGATTTTGCGGCAGGCACCATCAACGACCAATGGACAGGTGATATGCACATCAATTAGAGTTATTTTACAAAAAGGTTAAGAAGTACATGAAGTCGCAGAGGATCAAACGGATCAATACGTTCAAAAGACAAATCATCATAACAACATTACGCCTTTGTTTTGGCGGGAAGGGTAATTAGTCCTGCAGTTTATTTCTTCATTCAAATTATTCAATATGGTATTCATTTTTTAGAAATTGTAATAATTCTGCACCTGTAACTTTTAATTCTTCAGCAGTACCGGTAATTCCTTTTTTTGTTCCATGCATATAAACTGAAAAAACAGAAAATTCCTGCAGTAACTCTATGTCTGTAGTCCGCAATAGAGGGTTTTCAGTAATTCGTTTTATTTCGTCATTTTTTCCCTCCATCCTCAATAGCACAGCTGGGTCAAAGATTTTTGCTGCCACTTTTTTATATTCATTGAATTCAGTTTCATTTACAGATTCCAAAAGACGTATCAACGGAAACTTTTCATAATAGCTCATTATTTTATTGGAGGTACTCAATTTTCTTATAAGCCTGAAATTGCCTGAGTTTTTTAATTGCTCAAATGTTCTGCTATTTGTTGTTAATGGTTTTAATCGTGGTGCCAATCTTGCCAGAAAATATAACCGGCCGGTATTATTGGTAACCTGCGAAGGATTATTTACTATAGAGATCAGGCTGTCCAGCATTAAAGTACCTGTTTTTACATCTGCAATATGTTTAGTCAACACTTCCTGGTCATTTTTAAGATCGGCAACTAAGGATTCTATATATTGTTTTTCCCTCTGATGCTCTATCACGTGTTCTAACTGGTACTCTGCCAAAAACCCGCAGAACACAGCAAGGAACAACATTAAAAATTCCCAGAAATAATCTTTCCATGTTTTTTTGCCGTGGTTGGGATGTGTGTGATGATGTACTTCCATGTCCTCTGAAGTTGAAGGTTGATAGATGTTAGTTGATGGTTGTTGAGTTGGCTCAGCAAATGAAATTGTTTCCTCTGTTGATTCGTTATTTACCAGCTCGCTTGCCGGAGAGGCAGGTTGCTCTTTCTTAATTTCTTCCGGTGGTATTTCATTTTCTTCGCTCATATTATTCCAGGCTATACTCTTTTTTTAAAACAGCCAATAATTTCTCCGCATTATCTAAAGCTTTTTGTTCAGAACCTTTTAAATATTTATTATTATAGGACCGGAGTTGACAAAGATTTGCATATTGAATCATGTCTTCTTTTTTTGTGCTTAACAGCGGCATTTCTTTTTTCTTATAAGCATCAATTATTTCTGTTGAAATATTAAGATCCATAACTTCGTCAGTATAATAGCCGGTAAATACCTTGTTTCTTGCCTTTACTATTTCATTGTAAATCAAATCCTGAAAGTTTAAGATCGTTTGTAAATCACGACGGGCCTGGTCGTATCGGGCAATGGCATTTACTGCATTTTGTTTCCTGAAATATCGTAACCCACCTGAGTTTTTCAATTGTTCCATAGTTGCATCCTGGAAGGCGATATGGAAATATCGGGTTCCAAACCTTCCGTAATAATACCAGGTTCCTGTTGGCAGTGAACTTAATGTTTGAGTTTGAACCATTGACCTGAATGTATCTATCCTGGATGTTACAAAAATATTTACTGCAATGGCTGCCCTGAGTGATGTAGTATCAGCTTTAATATCCTCATACAAAGTAGCAGCGTATTTTTTTTCCCGCTGATGTTCTATCACATGTTCTAATTGATACTCTGCCAAAAAACCGCAGAACACAGCAAGGAACAACATTAAAAATTCCCAGAAATAGTCTTTCCATGTTTTTTTATGATGAGCGGGGTGGGTGTGATGATGTACTTCCATATTTTCGGTTTGTGGTTGGTCGTCCTCCTTCACTAAAGCTTCGGTGGATAAATTTGTTGTTTGTGGTTGTTCAGCTTCGGTAATAGGTTCAGCAGATGAAATATTTTCACCTGCTGGGTCATTATTTACCGGCTGCTCTTGCGGAATTTCTTCCGGCGGCAGGTTGTTTTCTTCGCTCATACTATTCAAATGAATATTCTTTGTCTATTATTTTCAGAATTGGATCCATTTTCGTTAACAGATCTTTTAATGTCCTCACCGTATTCATCATATAAAATTTTTTGAGGGCACACCAGTTTGCATACTCTTTTAGTTTTGCCGGATCTTTTGTCAGCAATGGAGGATTCGAAAACTCAAAACCTTTTCCAGTGTACAGGTAGCCATCACTATTGTTTGACCTGAAAAGCTGGTTGATCAATGGATTAAGCTGTGTAACCTCGCTCTGCCTGATCCGGAACTCTGTATTAAAGTTACTTACAGCAAGATTAAAGGCTTTCAAAAACTGGATATTGCTGTTATATAGTGTTATGGAATCAACAAGGGCCTTGTTTTTAAAGTACCTCAACGAACCTGAGTTTACTAATTGCTGAAGGGTTGATTCCTTTGGTCTGTTGGCCGGGAAAATGAATGCGTAAATACTTAACCTGTTTATGTCTTCAATGTTTTTTTCTGTTAATTCATTGTTGTTTAAAATACTGATCAGGGTATCAATTTTAACGATACAGGTATCTAAAGCAATATTTACTTTTAAGAAATGTGTAGTATCATTTTTCAAGTCCTGGTGAAGGGAAAAAGCAAACTCATTTGCCCGGTGCTTTTCAATAACATGTTCCAGTTGGTACTCTGCTAAAAATCCGCAGAAGACGGCGAGGAATAACATTAAAAATTCCCAGAAATATGCTGACCATGTTTTTTTTTGATGAGCAGCGTGGGTGTGCTGATGTACTTCCATGTCGTTAGTTATAAGTTCTGAATGATGAGTTATAAGTTGGTCAGCTTCGGTAACAGATTCATCAGATGATGTTGTTTCATCTGATGGTTTATTTACCGGCTGTTCAGGAATTTCTTCCGGAGGTATGTTTTTTTCTTCGCTCAATTATTCCAGGTGATATTCTTTTTTGATAAATATTATTAATGATAAAGCAGACTTGATGATATCATTTTTTAATTGCGATTGTCTTATTCTTGATCCATTAAGGTATTGAACTTTTCCAGCAAACTCTTTTAACAAAATTGTGTTATAGGTCAATAGTTTTGGATGGCTATTCAATCGTTGTATTATTATGTTCCCTGACATGTTTTTAAAAACTACAGGGTCAAAAATTTTAACTGCATAATCTTTATACCCCGATTGTTCTTCAGCATCATAACTTTCAATCATTTTTAATATTTCAATCTCCCTGTAATAACTCATAATCTGGTTGGAAACATCTTTGTTCCGAATAAGTCTTAACCCACCCGAGTATTTCATTTGTTCTATTGTTCTATCGTTGTTATAAAAAAATATTGTTCGGTTCCCAATCCTTGCCAAATAGTAAAGCTCTTTGCTGTTTACCTGTTCAGGATAAGGAGAACAAAGCAGCTCAATCAAAGAATCATTTTGAGTTATTCTTTGTGTATGCACTGCTAATTGTTCTTTTGCAAGGCCAACATCGTCTTTCAGGTCTTCAATCAATGTTGTCATATATTGTTTTTCTCTTCGGTTTTCTATCACATGCTCTAACTGGTATTCTGCTAAAAATCCGCAGAACACAGCTAGGAATAACATTAAAAATTCCCAGAAATAATCTTTCCATGTTTTTTTATGATGGCCGGGGTGGGTGTGCTGATGTACTTCCATGTCGTTAGTTATGAGTTCTGAATGATGAGTTATGAGTTGGTCGGTTTGGGTAACAGGTTCAGCAGATGATGTTGTTTCATCTGATGGTTTATTTACCGGCTGTTCAGAAATTTCTTCCGGCGGTATGTTTTTTTCTTCACTCATATTATTCCAGGTGATATTCTTTACGCAATTCTTTCAATAATTTTTTATTGGCTGTCATGTAATCTTTCATTGCCAGGGTTCGGGTTGAAACCAGCATTTGTTTATAAAACAATATCATATTTATTACTTCACTCCTGTTAAAAGAAGGAAGGTTTAATATGTCTGCCTGGATGATGGCATCGCCTTCCCGATAACGGGCAATAAGGTCCATGTTATACCCGTTTTCATCTTGCTTTCGCAATTCATTCATCCAGCCAAAGTCGTAGTGTTTTAAATCAAAAAGTTTTATGGGACTGGCAAAGAACTGGTATTCCTGATCGTTTCGGTCACGAACATTGTTGATATAGGCACTGATTTCACCAAATAGTTTTTGCAACTCCGCACTTTTAAAATACCTGAGTGAACCCGAACCTTTGAGTTGATTCAGAATGCCGTCCTTAGGCTCAAATGTATAACTGGTAATTAAATACATTACAACAGTATAAGCCGGGTAAAAGTCTTTAGGCAAATTGGTTAATGAGCTATCTCTGATATATCTGACCAGGTAATCACAGTCTTTTTCTTTTCCCAGCCTTCCGTTTATTTTTTTGGCAAATACAATGGAGTCTGCATATAACTCATCATACAATGCCCTGGCATATTCCTTCTCCCGTTGATGTTCAATGGTATGCTCAAGTTTGTACTCTGCCAAAAATCCGCAGAACACGGCCAGGAATAACATGAGAAATTCCCAGAAATAATCTTTCCAGTTTTTTTTACCATGGGTCCCGCCTGAGGCGGGATGGGTGTGATGATGGACTTCCATTTCTTCTTCAGTTTGTGCTTTGTTAGTAGTCTCTTGTTCCTGGTTTTTTGTTTCCTGCTGTTCAGTTTCGGTAACAGGTACAATAGATACATTAATTTCACCAGTCTGCTTTTGCGGAATATTTTCAGGTGATTTGCCCGACTGCCCATCAACCATATTTATTTCATCAGCCATCTTTCTTTATTATCTTAGTCCGCAGATGTCTTTAATGTATTTACACTGTTCACTTCAAGCCAATACCCATCAGGGTCCTGCAAAAAAATCTGCTTTATTCCGTCAGCTCTTATATTTATGGTATTTGGTTTTCCAGGCCAATCAGAATAAGCAATTTTCATTTCATCAAGTTTTTTTACAAACGCATCAAAATTATTTG
>JBDSYV010000028.1:0-4201 GCA_040110925.1 Ferruginibacter sp.
AAACCTCTATACGACTAAACTTCTATACCGGTTAGCGAAAGCTAACTTCGATTTAGAGATAAGTAAACTACAAGAAACATATTCCAAAATTTGGAATTTTGGCAAGACTAAACTATGTTTACAAACGCTTAGCTCAATCCCATTCTCCTTTTTTAAAGCCATCCCCAACAAACAAATATTAAATACCTCCGGTTAGGAATATGTATTCCCCGGCACCAGCATCCTACAGAATTTCCTGCAATAGATTTTGCAATAACCCCTTTTTTGTTCCAGGTTAAGTAGAAAAATTTAACCCTAAATCAGCAATGAATGAGAAATATGGCGCTATTCTTTATTGGCCTGGGTGTGCTCCTTCTTACGGCAGCATTCATTTTAGGTATCCTTGTATTTCACCCTACTGTAACAAGTGTCATTATTGGCCTCACTGTTCCATTCATAATCTTTTTGCTCCTCAGGAAAAAACTTGAGCAAATCTTAAAGACAGATGAGTCTGACATGCAAGAGGAAAAAAAGAACGAGAACCTGGGTAGCATTAACCTGGATAAACCTGGTCAATTCAATAACCTTGTTTCAAATGAATCTCCTGAGACTGTTAATCAAAATCGTGACAAACTAAAGGATTTCTTTAAAAACAAATTGTCAAAACCATCTGATAAACTCAAACAAAACGATTTTAGTTTTTTAGAGAAAGAGGATAAACCCCTTTTTATTTTTCAGCAATCCGCTACAGTTCAGAATAAATTATATGCAGGAAATATCGAAACAATAAATTTTTCAATTCCTTACCCCGATCCATTATTCCCCTTCAGGGTAAAAGCTATTAGAAATATTTTTAAAATACTTTTTTCAGCTAAAATATATAAATCAAATTCTGTCTAGAGTCATGCTTACCGAAACTCTCATGTTATTAGAATAATTTAAGAATAATAGGTTAGAGAAAGTAGAGTTTCAATAACTTAGGCCAGCGAAAGCTGGCCTTTTTTTAAAGATAGATCACACCATCACAGAGGTATAGCAATTGTGCAGTGTTTAATTTTTAATTATAACAATCCTTCTCACTATTTCATAATTTAAAAAAATAAGATGGAAGAAAAATATATCATACCAACTCAGACACATATCGGACACGTGCATTTAAAGGTTTCCAACTTGGAACGTAGCATGGAATTTTATTGTGGGTTGCTTGGCTTTGAAGTAACAACTATGTATGGTAAAGAAGCTGCCTTTATTTCAGCAGGTGGTTACCATCATCATATTGGATTGAATACCTGGTATAGCAAGGATGCTCCTCCTGCTCCGCTTAAGTCTGCTGGATTGTTTCATACCGCAATTCTTTACCCTACAAGAAAAGATTTAGCCATGATTTATAATCGGCTGCAAATTGCAAAATATCCATTTACTGGTTTTGCCGACCATGGCGTTTCGGAAGCCTTGTATTTAAACGACCCCGACGAAAATGGTGTAGAGTTGTATTGGGACAAACCCAAGGCACAATGGCCTCAAAATGCTGATGGCTCCTTATTGATGTACACTAAAGAACTGGACCTTCACGATTTATTAACTGAGCTCTGATCTGCTAAATGCTTTCTTCTGAAATAACTTTAAATGGCCATATCCGTTTTAGCCTTGCCTGGATCAAATAAACAATAATGCCACTTAATAGAACGGCTAAAAAACTTGCAATTACTGCAGTGCCTGTGGCATAAAAAATAAACAACCACATGGCTATTACAAAAATTACAGGCACTGGATATAAAGGCATTTTATAAGGCAAATGATGACTGCCATTTCTTTTTCTCAATAGCATAACCCCGATTGCCTGGCCGATGAATTGCACCATGATCCGCATGGCAAGAATGCCACTGATGATATCGCCCATCCGGAATAATAAACTGAAGACGAATGCAAATGCAGCCAGCACTAGTAAGGAGATGTATGGAAAATTTTTAGTAGGATGCAGTCTTGCAAATATTTTAAAAAAAGCACCATCTACTGCCGCAGCATATGGCACACGGCTATAGCCAAGCATGACGGCAAACAAAGATGCAAGGGCCACCCATAACACCATACAAGTGGCTACCACCGCCGCCTTTGTGCCATAGAGTTTTTCAATAAAACTGCTGATAACAAAATTATTTTTACCAGCAAGATTGGCTTGCTGAATGTCCTGCCAAGGGATAACACTGGTTATACTGATGTTCATGCAGAGATATAAAATAGTAATGCTGGCTACAGAGATAAACATACTGCGGGGAATGTTTTTCCCGGGTTTTTTTATTTCACCTCCAAGATGACACACATTGTAATAACCCAGGTAACTATAAATGGTTTTTACACAAGCCTGCCCGAATAAAAATGAAAACAACACATTCACATTAAAAGCAACAGCACTATGCCTGATGGGTTCTAAAAAATTCCCATGGCTGATGCCAGCAAATATGATCCAACCAAGAGTGGCAATGACACCTAACCAAAGCAAAACACCAAGCCTTCCAATACTTTCAATTTTCCGGTAAAGCAGGATGGTAATAAAAATAATAACTACACCAGATAGCATTTTTTGCTGCCAGACTTCCAGCGGTAATAAATACACAAAATATTGTGAAAAGCCAATGGCTGCAGAAGCTGCTACCAGCGGGGCCTGTATGATCGTTTGCCATACATAAAGAAAACTCATCATCCGGCCTGCACCATTCTTATTATAAGCTTCTTTCAGGAAATTATAACTGCCACCGGCAAGAGGATATGCTGCCCCAAGTTCACTCCAAATCATGGCATCAATGAAGGATAGTAAGGCACCTGCAAGCCATGCATAGATATACATATCTCCCAATAAACCAATCACAAATGGTAAGGTGATAAAGGGGCCAATGCCCACCATATCAATCATGTTCAGTACTGTAGATTGAAAAAGCCCCAACCGGCGTTGCAGCATAATAAAATTATTTGCCGGCAAGTTAGCGATAAGCTGATAATTTGAAAATGTGAAAATTGCTCAATAACGCAATGACAAAAGTCTTAATGATTTTTGTCCATTGCTAATTGTCTAATGCTATTTTCCTCACCATTCCTTTTTCATCCGCTTATTAAACTCTATAAACGTTTCCTGGAAATTAGTACGTTCTACGAAATATTTAAGTGGCGCTTCCATTTCTTTTGGTTTCATATAGCCGGATAGGGGTGCTGGTCTTGCATCAGGAGAAGCTAAAAAAACAGTAGTAGGATATTCAAGTCTGCCAAAGGTAAGGTACATGGCCAGGTCATTAGTTTCCACTCGTTTATTAAAGCTGTATTTTATCTTGTTGAAGAATACAGAATCTTTACTTTCCGCATTATACTTTACGGCGTAATAATGCTCATTGATATACGTAGCAAGCTTATCATGTTTGTAGGTAGTTCTGTCCATTTCTTTACACCAGCCGCACCAGTTAGTATATAAATCAATTATTATTGGTTTCGGATTCTTTTCATATTGCTGCTGCAATTCTTCAAAACTTATCCAGTTTATTTTTTCTTTCACAGCTGGACTGAATGCATAATTTACTGTATTGAGTAAAATGAAAAACAATAATGCTTTCTGAAACCTTTGCATGAAAAATTTGTTTTGTAGCTTAGATGATTATAAAACGGAAATTTAATGCAAAAAATTGTAGTAGCAGTTACAGGGGCAAGTGGTTCTATCTATGCAAAACTATTATTAACAAAACTTGAGCAGTTAAGCAACCATATTGAAGAAGTGTCCGTAGTTTTTACAGATAATGCAAAGCAGGTTTGGGAAACAGAACTGGTTAATAAGGATTATGAAAACATCGCTGCAAAGGTTGTAGATAAAAATGATTTTACGGCCGCCTTTGCCTCAGGTTCCGGGCAATACAATACCATGATAATAATCCCCTGCAGCATGGGAACCCTGGGTCGCATAGCGGGCGGCATTTCCAACGATTTGATTACAAGAGCAGCCGATGTAATGCTGAAGGAAAGAAGAAAATTAATCCTTGTTATTAGGGATATGCCTTACAATCTTATTCATATCCGGAATATGGAAACGATAACACTGGCTGGAGGAATAATATGCCCGGCAACGCCTTCATTTTACAGTAAACCTGCTTCTATTGAAGAAGTGGCTGCAACAGTTGTGGATAGGGTGCTAGACCTGGCAGGATTGCCTTCAAACAGCTTTAGGTGGGGAAGTGAATAATAA
>JBDSYV010000029.1:0-7636 GCA_040110925.1 Ferruginibacter sp.
GAAGATGAAGATATAAGCAAAGAGCTGGAAAAGCAATTTAAAAAACAAGGAATGACAATAATGACCGCCAGCGAAGTATTAAAAGTGGATACAAGTGGCGATGGCATAAAAGCAACGGTAAAAACAGCCAATGGCGAACAGGTTTTAGAAGCTGATATTTTACTAAGTGCTGTTGGTGTAGTGGCAAACCTTGAAAATATTGGCCTGGAACAATTGGGTGTAAAAACTGACAAAGGAAAAATAATTGTAGATGCCAACCAGCAAACAAATATTGAAGGAGTGTATGCCATTGGAGATTGTACACCTGGCCAGGCGCTTGCACATGTGGCTTCAAGAGAAGGTATAAATGCTGCAGAACATTTAAGCGGACATAAAATCACGCCACTGGATTATAACAATATTCCAGGTTGTACTTACTGTTCGCCGGAAATTGCTTCAGTAGGTTATACTGAGAAAGGGGCAAAGGATGCTGGCTTTGAAATAAAAGTAGGTAAGTTCCCCTTTATGGCGAGCGGAAAAGCAAGTGCTTCAGGCGCTACAGAAGGATTTGTAAAAGTGATTTATGATGCCAAATATGGTGAGTTTCTTGGCTGCCATATGATTGGCAGCAATGTAACCGAGATGATAGCTGAAGCAGTGGTAGCCAGAAAATTAGAAACCACAGCACATGAAATACTAAACGCTGTTCATCCTCATCCAACTATGAGTGAAGGCATGAAAGAAGCTACTGCAGTGGCTTACGGAGAAGCAACAGATATTTAGCCCCTCCGCCCAAAGGGAGATTAATAACAGAGCAAATAATACCAATACAAATCCCTGTTTATTAAACGGGGATTATTTATGCTTGCAATGGAGATCTTTGCAATGGTCAGCTAAATAATTTTATAATTCTTGTAATCAAAAAAACGCCTGCCTGTAATTTTTTCCAGCAGGTTCTTGCATTTATCCTTTAGGGTGATTTTATTATTTGATTCGCTATATTTAAAATCCCAGTTTAATTTTTTTATACGCTCCTGCATTACCACCGGATGTGTGCTAGTAAATTTTTTTAAGGCATTTACTAAAGTCAATGCATAATTTTCAGGCGCTACTATGGATGCTTCGTCATACTCACCGCTCCTGTAAAGTTTTTCTTTGTATGCCTGCTTTGCTTTCATAATATGCGGGTTCTGCACCCAGCCATAATGGTGTATATAAGCATTTACAGGCTTAACCCTTAGTTTTTGATTATCGCCTTTCCTGAATCCTTGTGCATCTTTATAAGAATAAATAGACTTATTGTTTTTAATAACTCTAATCTCGTTTCTGTACCAATGAGATTCGATCCCTACAAAATCATAAGAGCCAAAAAAATGCCTGTACTTAAATAAAAGTCCATCCACATCCGGGTCATCTTTCCACTTTAGCATTGCCGCTTTCACTTCTTGAAAACCATCTTCGTGTAGTACTTCATCGCCTTGAATGTAAACACACCATTCTGCATCATTAGCAATTTTCTGAAATGCCTTATCAGTTTCTGCTGCCAGTACACGACCACCTTCTTTTAAATTTTCATCCCAGGACGTATCTAAAATTTTTACTTTCTTATCAATGCCCGCTACCAGGTCTCTTGTACCATCATTGCAATTACCTACAGCAACAATCACTTCATCACACAAAGGAAGTATTGACTGAATGGCCTCTACAATTGGGTATTGCATTTTCACAGCATTTTTAATAAATGAAAAGCCCGTTACTTTCATGCTTCTGTTATCTTTAAAATGAAAGGACACAAAAATCCCCGTTAAAGATAACGGGGATTATGTAAAATTATATTTTGATTAAAAAATCAACAGTTCAATTATTGAACGATAAGTTTTTGAATTACCTGTTCACCGGTTTCTTTAAATAAAACCCTGATCATATAAACACCTGGTCTCATATTATTGATATCGAGTTTAGTACCATTGAAATCTGCAAAACGGCTCAACACTCTTCCCGTTAAATCTACAAGGCTGATATCCATTTTACCTGCATCAGAAGGTATAATCAATTTTGCATTTCCGTTACTTGGGTTAGGATAAACAGTTACACTGATTTCTTTTGAATTGTTCCTAACGGCCTTTATATCGCTATAAGCAGCGTGCCCGTCATAATCAAGCTGACGAAGGCGATAGTAAACTGTTCCGTTTGGCAAGCTTGCATTGTCTTCAAAGTTATAGCTCAACAAATCATTTGAATAACCTTTCAGCCCTTTAGTATCTACAAATCCTATAGCTTCAAAGTTTCCATTAACTCTGCGTTGAATCTCAAAACCACGGTTATTTGATTCCATAGAAGTTTCCCATGTCAATGCAATGAATGGAAGGCGTTTAACCACATTGAAATTTAGTAAGCTAACAGGAAGAGGTCCACCAGCTGCACAATCAAAGGTCATAATTTGATCGCTGCAATCATTACCCGTAGATGCATCAAATACCAGTATAAGAGACACATCGGGAACCACGGTAAAGGTGTAAGCCGGATCTGAAGCGGATAAATCAGTATGTGAACCTACAAGAACATCAGCCGGATCGAATAATTGGTTGTCATTTACATCGTAATATAAGCTAACTACAACAGGAAAAGATGGATTAGGGCCACTTAAGATATTATATGTTAAGGTTGTACCCCCGCAAGTAAAATTAACCTGAACATTTAATGAATTACTTCCTGAGCCATTACTCATATTTGGTGAGAATTCAGTTGCAGCAGTCGCTTTAGCCCATTTACCGCAATTATGCCCTTCACCTTGTAAATAATATCCGCCATTGTTTCCTATAGCAGCGGGAACATTATTGAACACAAATGAACTAGAGGCAATAGCTGAGAAACTGATATCCATGGTAGCGCCGTTTACAGCAGTTGCTGGAAGGCTTGGCATTGAGGCAACATATGCAGGCAATGTATTTGAAGTACTGGACCCTAACACTGCATCTTGCAACATACCATTTCTAAATAATAACACGGTATAACTTCCGTTATTATTGTTATTAGCCTGACCATTTGACTGGATAAAGATATCGTCAAAACTACCGCTTGTTACCGTGTAACCCGTACCAGCACTATTTAATGTGTACTTAAGGGTAGACCCACCATGTGAAGATAAATACGCTGCATCGTTCCAGTTATAACTAGCAGTAGCACTGCCTGCGGGATAAGAAAAAAAGTTTTGAGATGACCCTGTAAAATAACGCTGGGAAGTCAATATTTGGTTTGGAAGATTCAATACATAAAAACCCTTTTCTCCATTAGAACCAGAAAAGTAAGTTACCAGGGAATAAGAACTTAGGTTTTCTCCTGATATATCAATACCAGCATTAAACAATTCAAAATACTCATTGAAATTGTTCCCCTTATTTGGGTAAACTTCATTGAGGTAAACATTTTGTGCTTTCAAGGCAAATAAGCTACAAATAAGCACAGAGGTAAGTAAAAACTTTTTCATAAAAATTTTTTTAAGTGTTAAACAAAAGATTAGGCTTAAATAAAGATTTGGAATTGAAAAAGTCTTTCTGAGGAATTGAAGCTAAGGATTAACAGTACTTAAACAAACTAAATGCCATTGTTTATATAGCCTTATATCACGTAAGATGAAAATTTTTCAACAAAAAAAGGGGAAATAAATTCCCCTGATTAATACGTTTGCTTTTTAATATGATAACTTGAAATTATTTGCCAAAAACTTTCTTAAGTAGTTCTGTAACCTGTGCCGCCGGATCTTTGCGAATTTTTTGTTCCTCCAAACTAATCTGGAAAAATAATCCATCTAATGCTTTACCTGTAACATAAGCTGTTAAATCAGGATTTACCTTGTTGCTTGAAAAACGGTTATAATTGGTAAAAACATCTTTCCAGTAGCTGGTTGCATTTACTTTATTTAAAGATACTTCAATAACCGGCCGCATTTTTTCCGTCAGCTCTGCAGTCGTAGTGGATTTTAAATATTCCGTAGCAGCAAAATCTCCACCTTGCAATATTTTCAGGCCATCCTTAACGCTCATTTGTTTAATAGAAGTCCAGAAAATGTCTGCTACTCCACCTGAAGCATCTTCTGCAGCCCGGTTCATGGAAAGTATGGCTTTATCCACCAAGGAACTCATTCCCATGCCCCTCAAAGTATTTTCCGCTTTTTTTGCTTCATCCGGCATTAATATTTTTATCGCCTGGTTTGCAAAAAAACCATTTGCCTGGCTTAGCGTTTTTGTGCTGCTGTCTGCAGCAACCCTAAGGGCTTCTTTTAACCCGCTTACTATTTCATCGCCGGATAAATTTTTTCCGCCATCGCCACCCAATACTTTATTTAGTATAGATGATGATTTGGATGTAGTATCCTTACCCAGCAATTTTTTAAACCCGCCCCCTATGCCTTGCGCAAAGACAGTCGTTAATAAACAAACCGAGAATACAGATAGTACTATTTTCTTCATAATCAATAATTGTTCAACAAATGTATAAGTATCAATGCTAACAAACTCTTAAATGAACCATATACCTTATTTTTAGTCATAAACACATTTATATGAAGATTACAGTTTTAGGTGCCGGAATGGTGGGAAGAGCCATTGCTGCTGATTTAGCTAAAGTGCACCAGGTAAGTACATATGATATAAGTGATAGCAGCCTTGCCTTATCTGCAAAGGGGGTTAATGCAAAGCAATATGACCTGGGGCAGTATGCAGATTATCCTGTATTGCTTGCAGACGCTGATATTGTTGTAAGTGCAGTACCCGGTTATATGGGCTATAAAACCCTGCAAAGCATTATTGAATGTGGTAAAAATGTAGTGGACATTTCATTTTTTCCTGAAGATGCTTTGGCACTCGACAGCATGGCAAGAAAACATAATGTAACAGCCATTGTGGACTGTGGTGTTGCGCCTGGAATGAGCAATCTTATTTTGGGATATTATAATACCAAAATGAAAATTGAAAATTTTTTATGTATGGTTGGCGGCCTACCCAAACAAAGGATAAAGCCATTTGAATATAAGGCCCCTTTCTCCCCTATTGATGTAATTGAAGAATACACAAGACCTGCACGCTATGTAGAAAATAGTCATATCATTACCAAGCCCGCCCTAACCGATGCCGAGCTGGTTGATTTTGAAAAGGCCGGCACACTGGAAGCATTTAATACTGATGGCCTAAGGAGTATAATGTTTACCATGCCGCATATCCCAAACATGAAAGAAAAAACACTTCGTTATCCTGGGCACATTGATTTAATGAAGTCACTTATAAAAGCAGGATTTTTAAATACAACGCCTGTTTCTTTTAAAGGAAATACAATAAGGCCTATAGATTTCAGCGCCGCTTTACTTTTTGAGCAATGGAAACTAAAGCCCGAGGAAGAAGAATTCACTCTTATGCAAATAATCATTGAAGGAACCCTTGATAATATAAAAACAAGAATAGAGTATTTTTTGTATGATGAATATGACGCAGCTTCACAAACATCTTCTATGAGCCGCACTACTGGCTATACCTGCACGGCAGCAGTAAATTTAATAGCAAATAATTTATTTATGGAGAAAGGAATTTTCCCGCCCGAGCTGGTAGCAAAGCAAGTTGGATGTTTTGATTTTATCCTGGAATACCTGGGGGATAGAAATGTGCATTATAGAAAAACTATAATCGCATGTTAAAATGAAAGGCAGTTTTGAAGCTGATTAAAAATCTCACTTTGAATATCTATCTCAATATACTTTCAGCAAGCGGAAACTTTTTTTTGTTTCACTATCACTCAAGGATAAAAAATAAATACCGGCGGGAAGATGTTTTATTTGCAACACATCTTTACTGGACTGCAAAATCTGCTGGTATTGCCTAACGCCCTGTGCATTTACCAGAACAGCATTCCATCCTTTTAATGAATAATTTTCATTCACCAAAAACTGTACAATATCAATAGCGGGGTTTGGAAAAATCGTAATACTTATCTCGGGTTTTTCTATAGGTGTAATATAAGGTAAAGGGCCGCCAGATGCCAATGAACTATCACAGGCAAAGGAGTTTAAAAAACTATTACGTCCTTTATTCAATGCAAAAAGGCCACGCATTTTATTTTTTTGTCCTATTGTAAAAACATTCATGCAGGCATCATCAGTAAAATCCATAAAGTTCATAAACATATCGCCATTGGCATTTGGTGAGCAACTGCTACGATGAGGAAATCCCGGGCAATAATAATTATAAGATTCCTGTTTTGGTGTATCATCCACGTCGTCACTACCACAGTCATTTTCTCCCCAGATATGTTTAAGCCCCAGCCAGTGTGCTACTTCATGAGTAGTTGTGCGGCCTTTATTAAATGGTGCCCGAATTATTCCCGTGGTACCAAAAACATCATAGTTTATTACAATCCCATCTTTATCCTGCGCTCCCCCGGGTAGTGTTGCATAACCAAGATTACGGCCGAGCATACTGCAAATCCAGATATTCATATATTTTGAGGCATCCCATGCATTATCACCGCCCTTGTTGCTAAACTTCATTTCATCATCAGCAAGAAAAAAATCTCTTGTAGTTCTTTTGCGTATGATCCCTTTTGTAGTTCTGCCATTGGGATCCACTTGTGCAAGGCAAAAGGTTATTCCTGCATCTGCAGCCAATGATTTAAATACAGCCGGAGTATTGCTGGTATCTGAATTGAGCCTCCTGAAATCCTGGTTTAAAACTTTTAGCTGTGAAAGTATTTGGGCATCAGAAATATTCTGTGCATTGGCATTATAAAGTACATGTACTACAACAGGTATTACCAATACTTCGTTTGGCACTGTATCCCTTACCGGGCCTAGCGGGCCCTGCGGCGATGTACCTACTGAAACCGGCAATGATTTGAGATAGGCTTCTGTACCGCAAACCCGTTGGGCCTGCCCTAAATAAAAAAATAAAATACCAGTTGTTATGAATAATAAAGCCTTCATCAAAAATAAAATAATTACTGAAGGTTTTTCAGAGGAAGCCTAAGCTTGCGCAAAATTGGAAAAGAACCTATTATCCAGTTGGGGAAGTTGGTAATAAAGTTCAGAGGTGAGTCAAAAATAGGGAGAAAAAATAAAAAATGAAATTTTATTTAAATTATAACGATAAAAAACACTGCTGCTGCCCGCTTTGGTTATTTTTGCGCAAACTAATTTTTACATGAAGCAATTGATTGCATTAGCCCTGGGCACCGCTCTTTTTTCCTGCAACAATAATAACGAATCTGGCGAGGACCCTTCCATTGTTCCACCTTCATCTGGTATTGCTGCGCCCCAGGAATTGAGTTTCACTATCGTAGCACAATACCCACACGATACTAGTGCATATACACAAGGCCTGCAGTTGTACAATGGTAAAATGTATGAAGGCACGGGTGATTTTGAAAATTCATCATTGAGAATAACCAATCACAAAACCGGGTCTGTAGAGATGAAACACATGATGGGTAGTCAGAAAATTTTTGGTGAAGGCATAAATATTTTCAGAGATAAATTGTACCAGCTTACCTGGGAAAGTCATATTGTATATGTATATGATTTAAAGAACTTAAATAAACCCCTGAAAACTTTTAACTGGCCTTACGAAGGATGGGGCATTACCAACAATGGAACTGACCTGATAATAAGTGATGG
>JBDSYV010000030.1:0-6676 GCA_040110925.1 Ferruginibacter sp.
GGCGTTTTTCCTGTTAATCCCATTACGATCATATAGGCCCTTTTTACATGCGAAAATGCAGAAAGCCTGTCAATAAAATTATCGCCCGTCTCTAATTCTGTTTCCACTTTTAATCCTGTATCAGATAATTGCCGGGAGAGGCTTGTTAGAAATTGGTTGGCAGTAGCAACTTCATCAACCGAAGCGTAATAATGATACAGCACAATCGTAGTCGCTGGCTTATCTGCAAACATGGCTGCAGCGTAATGAGCAGCATTAAAGGACGTTTCCGAAAAATCAAGTGGTACAATAACAGTTGTCATGAAAAATATTTTGCTAAAAATATATAAAAAAATGTAAACACCAATCAGCAAGTACACCGCAGGTTCAATAAAGCCGATATTTGTGGTATGAGTGAAGCCATACTTATTAACTGGCAAAAAAAATCTGCTGATAACAGCAAAAAGTATAAAAAATACCTGGAGCGTTCTGATATAAAAAAGGATATTAGAAAACTACCGGCATTGCATGAGGAAGCATTTTCCAATATCAATTGTCTTGATTGTGCGGCTTGTTGTAAAAATTATTCTCCCCGCTTTAAAACGCCTGACATTAAACGTATAGCCCGCCATCTTAAGATGAAAGAGGGCGATTTTATTGAAAATTATTTATACCTGGATGAAGAAGGGGATTATGTAGGCAAATCAAAACCTTGTGCATTTTTAGGCGCTGATAATTTTTGCAGTATCTATGAAGTACGGCCTTCTGACTGCCACCGTTTTCCATATACTGATGAAGATGTTTTACTGAAAAGAAAAACTATTACCTTAAAAAATGCAAGCTTTTGCCCCGCTGTTTATTTTGTGCTGGAAAAATTGACTCAAAACCTTAAACCCTAAACGGGCATAACTTTTCCTAATATTCCATTTTACGCAAAGCAGGCGCTTTAAACCAGGTAATGATGACTACGCCAAGTGTCATACATCCACCAAAAATTACAGAAGGTACTGTGCCCATAAGCTTTGCGGTCAAACCACTTTCAAACTGTCCCAATTCATTGGATGAATTGATGAACATACTATTAACAGACATTACCCTGCCTTTAAGTTCGTCGGGTGTTTTTAATTGGAGAATGGTGCTCCGGATAATTACACTAATGCCATCTACACAGCCGCTCATTAGTAATGCTAAAAATGAAAACCAGAAAACATCAGACAATGCAAATGCAATGATGCAAAGTCCAAAACCGGCTACACAATAAAATAAAATACGGCCTTGTTTTTTTCTTAATGGGCGGATTGTAAATATGGTAACAGTAACAATTGCACCAATATCTGCTGCAGCATTCAGCCACCCAAATCCTATGGGGCCAATGTGTAAAATATCTTTTGCAAAAACCGGCACCAATGCAACAGCACCACCAAATAAAACAGCAAACAAATCTAAAGTCATAGCACCCAGGAGTTCCTTAGTTTTGAAAACATAGGCCAGGCCTTCTTTTACACTTTGCCATGTTTTTTTTGCAGTAGTTACAAAAACGGGTTTTACACTTAGCAAACTCAAAAGAAAATATCCGCAGGCTACAAAAAATAAGATGACATAAAAAGTTTTATGAATGCCAACCCATGCAATAAGAAAACCACCGAGTGCATGTCCACTTATGGACGCTACCAGCCAGGTAGCAGAACTGATAGAAGCTGCAGCCGGCAATATGTCTTTAGGAACGATCTGCGATATCAAGGCTCCAAAAGTGGGCCCTGAAAATGCCCGGATAGCCCCAGTAAAGCCTATTACAATGCAAATAAAAATGGCTATTGTCCAGTGGCTTACATTTGAAGCCAGCCAATTGGTAGATAAAAAAATAAGCAGCCCAATGCAAATAACATACAGCATTATACACAACAACAACAATTTTCGTTTTTCATTTTTATCAATATAATGCCCCGCATACAAGGCTAGCGAAAGTGCAGGGACAACTTCTGAAAGGCCAACGAAACCCAGTGCCAGCTTGCTGTTTGTAAGCATGTACATCCACCAGCCAATTACGGTTCCCGTCATCCTGAGTCCCATAATAAATATAAATCTTCCTGCGATAAAGTTTTTGAATTCTATAATTTTGAGAGGAGCGTAAGGGTTTCTATTTCCGGTTTTGTTTGTCAAAATGGGGGCCTTTTGTCAAAAAAAAATGGTTTATTTCCAACTGCTTATCATGGCAACGTAATATAATGCTGCCCATTGTCATAATCTTTATCAAGGGCATCAAATATAGCATCCAAATGTTTTTTATTTCCGATGAAATCCGCATTGCTGGCATCTACAAACAATGTTTTTATATTGTGCTGCTTTATATATTGGGTATAGGTTTCCTGGAGCGTAAACAGGTAATCATTTGGAATGGCTTGCTCATATTCACGGTTTCTTTTTTTTATATTCTCCTGCAGCTTATTTACCGGAGTGTGCAGGTAAATTAAAATATCGGGCTGCACAATTTGTGGATTAATTATTTCAAAAAGCTTTTGATAAAGCCTGAACTCCTCACCAGGTAAATTCACTTTTGCAAACAACAGGCATTTTGTAAACAGGTAATCAGAAACAGTAACTGTCTGAAACATATCTTTTGTCTGTAACATTTCCTTAAGCTGCTTGTATCGCTCAGCCATAAAAAATAACTCCAGAGGAAAGGCATACTGTTCAGGGCTTTCGTAAAACTTTGGCAGAAAAGGATTGTCTGCAAATTCTTCCAGGATAAGTCGTGAATTAAAATGTTTGCTCAGCAGGTGCGCAAGAGTGGTTTTACCTGCACCTATATTCCCTTCAATAGTAACAAAGTTGTATTGCATCAGGCTGCAAAATAAGTGCAAAGAAAGTTTGTGTCATTTATTTTTTTTCACATCCAGTTTGTCGGGGCATTCTATCAGCAACTGTTCGATGGATTTATGTAAAACTGGGTGAATAAAAGCAGGGTTTAGTTCAAATAACGGCGCTAGAACAAAACGCCGTTTATCCATGAGAGGATGTGGAATAGTAAGTTCAGGCAAGTTAATAACATCGTCATTAAAAAATAAAATATCAATATCAATAAGCCGCGGCGCATTTTTAAAAGTACGGTAACGACCCATTTCTTTTTCGATATCCAGCAATATATTCAATAGGCCAGGTGCTGAAATCTTAGTGTGAATAAGTATAACCTGGTTTAAGAAATCCGGTTGGTTTTCATTCCCCCAGGCTTGGGTTGTATAAAAAGAACTTAGCGTAATTACCTCGCCACATTTACTTTGGATTAATTCAATAGCTTCAGTAATCAGGGCCTTGCTGTTACCCATATTACTTCCCAGCAACAAGTATGCTTTATTCATTTCTCAAAAATAACCTTTTGTCAAATTCAAATTTTTCAGCAGAGATGAGTTTTATTTTCTTAAAATCCGTATGAATAGGGTTGATAAGAAAATTAAATTCTACATCTACGATAGCGGAAGGGATTTCCAGTACGGCATTCTTTGCATTTCTTAAAAACTCTGTTCCCATCCACTGAGTAGATTCAATATCAGTCTTCCATCCGGGTTTCAGTTTTGAGTTTAATATTTTCTGAACGGTTACTTTCTCAGGGATGTCCAGCTTAATAACACTGTACTCAGGAGGTAAAATATTAATACCGGTTCTTACAAGTATTTCCAACACTGCCAGGGATAAGTTTTGGGTACAGTATAAAGCAGGAAAGCCAATACTGTTCCACCTGCCACCATATAATTTGGCGCCGGTGCCGGTAAGGTCATCTTTATATGCAGATGATGCAAGCCGGTAAACTATCATGCAAGTATGCCATGTTGAATGCGGCCAAGCTGGGTAAGCACCATATGTATTCCATGGGCCGTTGTAAGGGAATCTATAGAAAGCGGGCCCTCCAGCATTTGAGGATTAGATTTTAGCCATGTATAAAACTGTGAAGTAGATCCAAAAGTGTTTTTTCCTGCTTCCAATACCTGGGCAATCTGCATTGCTCTTTCGGCATTTATGGGGGCAAATGAGCCTTCTCCCTTTGCATATCTTTGTAATGTGCGTTCACTAACATGAAGAAGAGACGCCCATTCCGACTGATTGAATGGTGCTTTATCGGAGATTTTTTTAAATTCTGAATAATTAAATTCTTTGAGAGAAGGCAAAACCCTCAGAGATTTATATAATGCCATTGGTTCTTCGGCCAAAAAAGGAACTTTAGGTTCTTTAGGTATTATTGTTTTCTTTTTCATTTCACGCCTTTTGTCATACAAATGTACGACACTTGTCCTGTGTTTCAAAGTTTTCTTTACTTTTTTTACAATAGCTTTACCATTCTAAAAAAATTATTTGTTTTATGAAGTACAGCCAGGTAAGGGCTATGTTAGCTATCACAAAAGGCAGTTTGAAGTCAATTTTTAGAAGCCCCTCTGCCGTGGTTTTTAGTTTTGCATTTCCTTTTATTTTCATATTAGTTTTTGGCTTTATCGGGAACAGTGGTGGAATGAGAACGTATAAAATCGTAATTAAAGAAGGCTCTGATACTAATAACCTTTTATACAAGGCATTAATAAAAACGGATGCTTTAAAAATAGTTTCATATTCCACCGAAAAGGAGATGAAAATGGATTTGCAAAAAGGAAGAATTGCCGGTATAATTAATATTACTAAAAATGAGGATAGCACTACACCTTATAGAATACAATTAGAAAGTACCAATTCCAGCAATGACAAATGGCCACAGTTAAAAAGCCTGATTGAAAGCAAAATTGATGAAGTAAGTAATGCAGTTTACGCAGGTAAACGGCCCTCGTATGCATTTTTTCCGTTTGATTACTCAAAAGATATTGCAGAGGTAAGGCAGTATAAAACAATTGATTTTATTTTACCGGGGCAGTTAGGTTTTTCTTTGCTAAGCTCAGGAGTTTTCGGCGTAGCATTTATGTTTTTTAATCTTCGCAATACATTAGTGCTGAAAAGATTTTTTGCCACACCAATCAGCCGCAGTTTTATTGTACTTGGCGAAGCGCTAAGCAGGGTTATTTTCCAGATGATTACAGCAATTGTTATTATTCTTGTGGGTTATTATTTCTTTGGATTTACACTGGTAAATGGTTTCCAAACTTTATTGGAGATGTTGTTTTTAAGTTTTGTAGGGCTCCTGCTCTTTATGGGTTTAGGGTTTATTGTAAGCGGCCTGGCCACCAGTGATAGCAGTATTCCACCATTTGCCAACCTCATTACCTTGCCGCAGTTTTTACTGGGGGGCACTTTTTTTTCAGTAGAAGCATTTCCAAATTGGTTGCAACCCATTTCAAAAATATTGCCTCTTACACACCTGAACACTGCTATGCGTGCCGTAGCTTTTGAAGGGCAGAATTTATGGGATGTGAGGTGGGAGATTGGCGTTTTACTCCTCTGGGGGGTTTTGGTTTATTTTGTTGCAATTAAAGTTTTTAGATGGGAATAAAATATTTATGATAAAAGGATTTCTACTTACCATAGCCGGGTTGTTTATAATGGTTACTGTCATTTCATTGTTTATTCCTTCAAAAATAAACACCGTAAAAGCGGAAGTGATTCATGCTCCCCAAGAAAAAATTTACGCTGAATTTTCCGACCTGCAACATTGGAAGAACTGGCAGCCTGTTTTTAAAGAAGATGCAGGTAATATAAAAATCAGTGAGCCTTCATCTGGCATTGGTGCAATTGCTGAATGGAAAAAGAATGAGAAGATAAACAGGGTAAAAATAACGGGCACTGGCAAAACTTTTATTCGTTTTTTATTAACCCAGGAAGGTGAAAAAGATATTGAAAACCTGGTAAGCATATCTCCTGTAGAGGACAACACTGCTCTGCAAGTACAATGGCAAAGCATTACACACTTGCATTGGTATCCCTGGGAAAAATTTGCAGGAATATTTATAGAAAAAATGGCTGGCCCCGGTTATGAAGCATCTCTTAAAGCACTAAAAAAGTTCGTAGAAAATTCTCCCAATTAAGCAGGGAAACTTATTTTCCCCATAGCAATCGAGGGAATATTTTTATTGTTTTCAAAAGAGGGATTTCCACAAATACATTCATTAGCAAGCAAAGCAAAAAGTATTGCTTCCTTTGCATCGGGATTAATATTCAAATTACTGCTGCTGTAAAATTCCATTTCAGGCAATAGTCCTTTTAATGTTTCTACCAGCAAAGGGTTATGCATGCCACCCCCGCTCATAAACACCCTTGTAAATTGTTCTGAAGGCAATGTTTCTTTAAATGCTTTTGCTATTGAATGAGCCGAAAATGCATTTAAGGTAGCCATACAATCTTCCACTGCAATAATTTTACAGTCGGATTGCACCTGTGCCTGCAGCAAATACTCCAGGTTAAATAATTCCGGGCCTGTTGTTTTTGGAAAAGGTAATTTAAAAAAAGACTGATCCAATAAGGCATTTAATAATTGATTATTTACTGTACCTTGTTTGGCTACTTCAGCATCACTATCAAAATATTTTCCCGGAAATTCCTGTTGCATAAAGGCATCCATAAGTGTATTGCCTGGGCCGGTGTCTGTACAAATAACTTCTGCCATACCCTTACCCGCTGGCAGAAATGTAAAATTTGCAATGCCGCCCATATTTAACAATAGCCTGTTTTCTTCTTCATCTGCAAATAGCAAGTAATCGCCATAAACTGCTAATGGAGCGCCTTCTCC
>JBDSYV010000031.1:0-14373 GCA_040110925.1 Ferruginibacter sp.
AAATATATCTTTGTTCTAGTAAATCCACTATCATGAAAAAAAATCAAACCCAAACCCTCAATTTTTCATTAATTGCAAGATCTATTGTTCACGCATTTACCAGTTTGTTTTTTGCAGGTAACAAAGATTTTGAAAGGTTGAAAAATTTCATTGCCTGAGACCTCCGGGCTAACCACACAACTCCCTTGTTCTTAACAGCACAAGGGATTTTTTTTTACAATCGTTACGAGGAAGAGATGATTGAAACAAAGTCTTTCTATTAATAATATTATGAGGAAATGCAATTTTTTATTTAATTAATAACATCTCTAACTCTTCTATCAAATTTTCCTCAGAAGGATAAGGAGCATTTACATTTTTTAATGAGGGAAGAGTTTCAAGGCTGCTATTCAATTATTTTTTCTATGTGAATCATTTTACCTTCTGCATTAATTCCTTCTAAAACGATCCTGATCTTTTTTGTAAAATCATTGTTGTAAAACGTTATGGGCACTTTGTGGTTATTGGCATCAGTAAATATATAAGGCTGCCACAATAAAGTTGTCCTGGCATCAGTACCCATGGTGGTATTAGAGAGGGAGTAATCCGGTGAGTAAAATTCTTTTAGGGGAGAATACCCCGCAATTTTTATTGATTTTAAATCCGTGTCTTTAGTGCGTCGGTCTATTAAATCATCGCCCTTTTTTAAATAGATGGATACAGCTGGTCCATAAATCCCGTTATCATTTCTTTCTCCAAAATAACTTTCTATAATTTTTATGTAAGCAACATCACTTATTGATATAGTTTCCAAAAAGCTGAAATCAACTTTTTGCTCATTTACAAAAACAAATGGAACGCCATTGCGGCTCGTCAGAGTTTTAACCCCTTTTTTATATACCAAAAATACGTAATGGCTTTTGTACCCTATATAGTTATAAATATCAATTGCTGCCTCTGCCATATCATCATGCAATACATCAAAAGCATCAACACTTACACCTCCTCTAAACAGACCAACTGTATATTTTTCATCCAGTTTAAACAGTGGGTCGTTTTTCCAGTTATGCCAGCCGCCACTTTTTACCACTACAGTTTGCAGTGTCTTCTCTTTATTAAAGGTCTGGTTGGCTTTGTTATTATTGTAGTAACTAAATAATGCAGCAGCCTGGTTGTATTTTATACTGGTAGTAGCCTGTATAAAAAAATTGCCGGAATTATTTATGACACCTGGCTGCGTATAAGTAAGATTTGCCGGGCTAAAAACCAGTTGAGAGTTAAATAATTTATTTTTATTTAAGGAATATAAAACGTTTGCTGTATCATAAAAAATAAGTCCGCCTTTCTTTACTAACCCGTCTTTACCAGGGGATAGAAAATAAAAATTACGGGTACTGTCTTTAGCCTTTATTATCAAATTAACCTGCTCATCTTTATCCAGTTTTTCCAGGATAGCTTTCCCTATTTGCCCGTAAGCTGTTAAATAATCATCAACAGCATAATTTACATCGGGCATTTTAGCAGTAACAATATTATCCCAGTTATACCGGCGCCAACCATGGGTAAGCATAACTAAATCTAAATGGGCTTTTGCGTCTTTAGCTCCGGTAAAATAATAAGCGGGGTTATGGACAAACCCTTTAATATCGCCACTCAACAAAAGATCAGTTACAATAGTTGAACCCGTTTCTTCGTTATTTAACTCTGCATCTGTTACACTCAGCGACATGTTTGCAACAATGGTATCAGCTATTTCTATCTCTATAATATTCTTCCCTTTTTTTTGAATGCTTGTTTCTTTATTACTCACCGTGGCACCCAACTCATAATTATTATTGTTGATAAAGGCCACCCGTTCTGCCACCGGATGCCAGCCAGCATCAAAAACAGTTAATTGCATCACACCAGATGGTAAACTGCTTACCGGTATTATGGCTGTGTAGGGTTCTGTTGCCGGTACCGCTATGTTGGTTTTGTAAAAAACTTTTTGGTACATGTACATGAGTACATGCAGGGTATCGGTTGGTAGTTTGTTCACTATATTAAAGATGATATTGTTTTGTCGCTGTGCCATCTTTATTGAAACCCCTGTTGCTTTTGCACCGGGTAAATAAGTGCGCTGCAGTTCACCTTTATCATTTGCCCACTCGGCATAATATTTTTGGTTGGGTTCAATATCTATATCAAACCTGCCCATGCCATCGTGTACCGCTTTTAATGGCATAACAACTTCACCAGTTTCCTGTTTTTTTATTACACCGTTTACATCAAAGGGCAACCCATTAGGGTAATTGGCTTTAAAGGCTATGGTGTTCCTCGTGTCTTCAATAATATTGCCGCCTTCGGGTAAGAGTTGCAGGCTTACTGTATTAACTGATTTCTCATCCGCTTCTTTTGCATTTTTATTGATTAGCTTAATGGATTTGGTAAATAAGAATGTGCTGTCAAAGTTCAGCATCCAACTGGTGTAGGCACGGCAGATTAGTTGCTTGCTTTGCAAACTGTCGGGTATTTCAAAATGCCCGTCAGTGACGGAATGGAAGATGGGGCTGAGTTGTTGTTGTACAAGTTTTCCTTGCTCATCATAGAGCGCTGCATAAAAATTGGTGCTTCTTTCACTTGGCTGTTCCTCTTCAAAAATATAAGCTTTAAACCAGATGGTTTCCCCAGGCAGGTAAACTTCCTTATCAAAATGAATATGGATTTTTTCCTGGCGATAATTTTGGCCATATAGGTTAATCGTATTCTCTACGCTTTGGGCTTGTGCTATAAAACTTAAAAGAGACACACACAAACAACAACAAAAATATTTTTTCATAAACGGATGATTAGTAGTAAAGAAAGTGCAATGTTTGATTATTGCACTTGGTAAAATTATTCTTTATTAGCTTTAGCCTGTGCAACTACAGGAATATCCGGTAGGCGTTCCTCCACAGTTCCAGGGCATATCATCAATGCCACAAGATGCCACTTTTTCCGAGGCGGACAAGTAGCACAATCTTGGATAGTGCTATTTGCAATACAGGCACCATGAAATAGATTTCCTCTAATTAGTTTTTTCATTTAGGTTTCATGCAAAAAAAAGTTTCCGACAAACTTGGAAAACACAACACGCTTATTCAAAACTTGAGCAAAAGAAATTTACCAAACCCAAAAAAATAAAAGAAATTATTTATGCGCTGCAATGTACCGCTGAAGAATTTGAAAGAATAGTAGGTTACCCCCCAAATTAAACAATGGTTAAAATATTCTTTTTGGAACAGCCCTGTTTTTTATACGGATGTTTGCTGCCCAAAAAACTGAAGTTGAACGGAGTCCCGAAAAATTGGGATAGACTGTCGCCTATACCGTTGCAATGAAAATCTGTAGCTGGTAACCAAAAAAAAAACCCTAACTAAACAAATACTCCACATCTGCCTTAGTTAGCCCCTTCACAAATCCTGCTTCATCGGAGATAAGTTCCTTAGCCAGTATCTTCTTTTTTTCCTGCAGTTGCAGAATTTTATCTTCAATGGTATCAATGCAAATCATGCGGTAAGCAAATATATTTTTGGTTTGCCCTATGCGATGCGTACGGTCAATGGCTTGTTGCTCCACAGCGGGGTTCCACCAGGGATCTACGATGTATACGTAATCCGCGGCAGTAAGGTTAAGACCCACACCACCTGCTTTTAGAGAAATGAGAAACACCCTTACCTGATCATCATTCTGGAAACTTTGAATGGCTTTCTCCCTGTCTGGCGGGCTGGTACTTCCATCAAAATATTCGTACTTAATGCCGTCTTCTTTAAGTTTATCTCTTATCAACCCCAGCATTCCAAGAAACTGTGAAAAGATAAGTGCCTTGTGTTCTCCAATATTTTCTTCAATCTCACGGGCCAATTCATCAAGTTTTATGGAATGGTTTGGATACCTGTCTTCTTCATTTAAAATTGCCGGGCTGTCGCAAATTTGCCGCAACTTCATAAGGCCCTGTAAAATTGTCAACTGCGATTTTTCTATGCCCTGCTGATCAATGGTGCCCAGGATCTTATCGCGGTAGCTATTGCGGTAAGCATCATAAATCTTGCGCTGTTCTTTTTCCATTTCGCAAAACAGGATAGTCTCTGTTTTTTCGGGGAGATCTTTGGCTACCTGTTCTTTTGTACGCCTGAGAATAAATGGATATAATAATTTGCGTAAGTGATCTTTTTGTTCCTGCTCTCCAAATTTATCAATGGGTGTTGCAAATTCGTTCCTGAAAAATTCAACGGAGCCCAACAGTCCCGGGTTAAGGAAATTCATCTGGGCAAAAATGTCAAACGTATTGTTCTGCAATGGCGTACCGCTCATGCACAGCCGGTTTTTTGCAGTAAGTAAACTTGCTGCTTTGGTAACTTTAGACGAAGGATTTTTTATGGCCTGGCTCTCATCCAATATCACGTAATCAAAAAATATTTTCAGGAACAATTGTATATCGCTTCTTAAAGTGCCATATGTAGTGATGACAATATCATGCTTCTGTAATTCTTCAGGGCTTCTGCTGCGTGCACTGCCATGATGTATATGATAAGTGAGATCGGAGGTAAATTTTTTAACCTCGTTCTGCCAGTTATAAATAAGTGTAGTTGGACAAACTACCAATGCTTTTATGCTACCATTCTGAACTTTATAATAATCCAGCATACTTAGGGCCTGCACCGTTTTACCAAGCCCCATATCATCTGCAAGAATACCGCCCCAGCCTACATCATTCAGATAACTTAACCACTGGTAACCCGCAAGCTGGTATGGCCTTAATATATTTTCAAGTTGTGCTGGTGGCTTTATTTCAGGTATGTTTTTATATTCCTTAAGTTTCTCAAATTTTTCATCTAAGGCAAAGCTCAATTCTTCTTCATTGCGGTTTTCATAGAGCTCGTCAATCACACTCATGTGATATTTGCTGAGCCTTAGCTTGTCTGCCCTGCTTTCTGAAACCTTGAAAAGTAATGAATATTTTTTTAGCCATTCATCTGGTAAAATACCCAGTGTGCCATCGCCCAGTTGCACAAAAGATTGCCGTGATGCCATTGCTCTTTTGATGTCTGCTATACCCACACGCTGGTCGCCAAAAGCTATTTCTACTTTTGCATCAAACCAATCGAGCCCGCTGCTTACATGTATATGCGTATTGGGCCTTGCTGTGTTGAAACGGAAATTGCGCAATGCCTCAAAACCAAACACTGGCACCTTCATTTCTTTCATTGCATCTACAAATAAAAAGAACCAGTTATTGCGAAGCACATCTACGCCTTTTAATACAAGGCTTCCTGTATCTGCCTGCCTGATAAACTGCGAGTGCAGGCTTTCCAGCTTTTGAATAAATTTTTCTTCTATTTCCCGGTTGCGATGGATAACTAATATTTTATCGCCGGAAGGAACGGTGATGCTGTTCTTATCGCTTGCCTTTGCATCGTAACCTTCATAACCAAACACTGGTTGAAATACCAGGTAATCCCCTTTTTCCTGCAACATCAGTTTTATTTCAGGGCTGGCATTCTTTACTTCATTAATCAGGCTCTTATCAAATTCTACAAGGTAATCGTGGGTTAGCGGCATAATGACTTTACGCATTTGCTCGGCCCAGGTTTCTTTTATAAGAATAGTATTTCCAGCCTTCAGAAATTTTTCTGCCTGCAAAACATCTTCGGGCTTTTTCCAGAGAAATAATATATCATTATGCATGAAAACAATGCTGGCATCTATTTCATTTTCTGATAAAGGAATCCATTGCCCCTGCAGCTTTACCATACAAACAAGTTCAAAATGGTTATTTACGGCAGATACCTTAAAAACAGGTTCAAGCAATTGATCCGAAAGGCGCAGCGTCTGCAGTTGGGCTGTTTTAAAGGCTTTTCCTTTAGGCAGGTAAAATAGAAAAGCATTATCAACCTGCTCTTCAAATAATTTTTTTAGTTTAGGGTGAAGGTATTCAGTGATGAGCAGTTTGGTTTCATCAGGAAGATCGTCGCCATCATTATGAATGATATTTTCCCATATACCACTGAAGGGTGAATTGCGGTTTAGGTATTTATTTACTTCAGTATCCTGCAATTTTCTTAGCTGCTGAAAAGTAGCTTTGTCATCTTCCTCAAGCGGTTCGGTATTTACAAATTTTGTGAGGTCTAATTTTTCCGCTTTGCTGATGTAGAATTTTTTATCATCGCTGGGTTCGCCCTGCAAAACATCAATGCTAAACCCGGGATAAACCTTTGCATTAAAATTAAATACGATTCCCAGCCGCAGGTTTTTTTCCTGGGGCTCCATCGTTTCTGCAAGTGGTACTACGGGTAATGGTGCAAATCGTGATGGCGTAGAAACCGGCAGGGTTGTAACTCTTTTGATAGAGGTATCCAGCACTTTTAAAAATGGTTTATTGTCTTTGTAGGTAAATTCAAATTTTCCATTTAAATCATCCTGCAGGCTGTAACCATATATCTGTAAAAGTTTGTTTTTTTCTTTATCCCAATTTCGGATGCTGTCAAAATAATTAGGGCCGAAATTATTCAGCAGTTGTAAAAACAATACGGTTTTATGTAAGCAAAGCGGGTGTTTTGTTTCTCCACAAGTACAGGAAGTATCAAAATTCCTTTCGTCATTTTTTTGAATGACGACAGGGTACAACTGGCCAGTATCTTCCAGTTCAGCCTCTATCCTTTCGTCAACAGCTTTTGTAATAGTGGCTCTTGTGGTACGTAACATTGTTTCTGCATCCTGGAAAATTTCCGTAGATGAAAGCATTTTCAGCATCTTCAGATCAATGAATTTCATTTTAGCCACGGTATGCCCCTGGTTATATTGAATAGCATTGCTCATCAGCATATTCTTATCTACCATATCCTGCAGGCGAAGGAGGGCCGCAGCTTCATGCCGGCATATTTCCCCCATATTATATGGGCATGTGCAGCGCAAAGACATCAGCTTTGCATCTGCGTATTTTTGAATGTAAACTTTGTAAAAGGTATAATAGCTATCGTCTTTAACCCTGAAAACGATACTTCCCATTAGCTCATCATGCTCAATAAGTTCCACATAACCAAGCGCATGAATTTTTTTTCCGCGGCGTATAACCTCGTCGGTCCCGTTATTATAAATATGTTTAATAAGGTGCGGTAATGCCATTAATTTCCAATGCCTTTTTATTTTCCAGTAAGTTTTTTTCGACCACCGACCACCGTCGACTGACCACCGACGACTAACATCGGTTACCTGTCCAAAGTCAGCTATAATCTGTCAACTATCTTCGTCACAGTGCTGATATCCGTTCTGAAAAGGGCAATTTGCAAAATTAATGGAAAATAGATGAGCGCTGAAATGTAATTGAAAGTTTACTAATTTTTTATTTTAAAGTGTTGTACGATTTACAACTATTGTTTTTCACTCCTTAGTAGAAAAATGCGTTATTAAAGCCTCCGACCTTATTAGACTTATTTTATCCGGGAATAAGTTAATAAGGTTGAATCATTGTTACAATTTCTTTCTACTAAGGTTTTCCGAAATGGATTTAAACCTGCATATCAGGTCATACAGGAAAGAGTTAAAACTCATTTTTATATTGGGAAACACAAATTTAAACCCACCTCAAAATAAGAATTAACCTAAAAGGTTGTTGAGAAAAAAAGCCATTAAGTAAAAAGAAAAAGGAACGAAAATCCTTAAGCCACTTTTTTTTATGGATTCATGAGCCTGAATGATTATTTCCTAAATGATTATTTAAGGTTTTATGGCCAGGAGCTTTCCTTCTTTATATAAGGGTAGAATCGGGGCGCCATCAGCTTGCAGGCAATAGCGGATATCTTTTTCCAGCCCATAGCCCATAAGGCGGTTATAATGAGAAGCATTATGCTTTTTCATAAATTCAAACAGGTCATTACTGGCATTTTTGTACATTGTTAACGCAATATTTGATGCATCACAGTTTATAGAGAAATTATCCTGTATTCGTTCAATCACAGCGCCGGAAAAAAGCGTGTCCTCAATATTTATCTTGTCTTTCCACGCTGCACAGGCAAGAATGACATTTTTATTCTGCTTTAAAAGATGCTCACATACTGCAGATATATTTGGGAACGAACCGGTGATAATTTCCTGGGCACCTTTGTCCAAGGCCATGTGCAAAAGCCGGGTACCATTGGTAGTTGTAAGCACCAGCGTTTTTTTATTAATAAAGGTTTTGGGATATTCAAACGGCGAATTACCATAAGATAATCCTTCAGCAATTTTCCCGTCCCTTTCTCCTGCAGTAATAGAATCTATTTGCCTGCCTAATCTTATGCATTCTGCCACACTATCTACCGGTACAATGGCTTTGGCACCATTATACAAAGCTGTTGCTATGGTTGATGTTGCTCTTAAAACATCAATAATTACTACAATGCTTTTACTTACATCATAAAGATGCAGCAGGCTTGGTGAGAGGCAGGTGTAGAGTTCAGGTTTTGATTTCATCAATTATCTAAAAGCTTATTTTTTAAACAAACGGCATTTTTACAATCCTCGCTTTCAAAAGGGTTTGCCTCACCTTAATAAATATTTCGTTATCAATACCTGCATAATTTGTATCTACATAGCCCATGCCTATTGCTTTGCCCAGGCTTGGTGATTGTGTGCCAGACGTAACCCTACCTATATTTGTTCCTTCAAAATCTTTTATTTCATAATCATGTCGTGCAATTCCCTTTTCCAACATTTCAAAACCAACTAATTTTTTAACAGCACCACTGTCCTTTTGTTTTTCAAAAATTGATTTTGATGTAAAGTCCTTGGTAAACTTTGTTATCCATCCAAGCCCGGCTTCAATGGGTGAAGTTGTATCGTCAATATCATTTCCATATAGACAGAAACCCATTTCCAGGCGAAGAGTATCCCTTGCCCCAAGCCCGATTGGCTTTATATTTTTTGAAGTATCCGCATTAAATATAGCGTCCCAGATTTTGTCGGCGGCACCATCCTTCTCTTCGAAATATATCTCTACTCCACCAGCCCCGGTATAACCAGTTGCACTAACTAAAACGTTTTCTACACCTGCAAAAGTTCCTTTGGTGAATGTGTAATATTTCAGGTTCATAATATCCATATCTGTAAGTGACTGAAGTATGCGAGTAGCATTAGGACCCTGTACGGCAAGCAGGCAGGTTTTTTCTGATACATTATGCATTTCTGCCCCAGCGGTATTATGTTTAGTAATCCAGTTCCAGTCTTTTTCAATATTACCAGCATTGACTACCAGCATATATACATTGTTCTCTTCTATACAGTAAACCAGTAAGTCATCCACAATTCCACCATCGTCATTTGGCATGCAGCTATATTGGGCTTTGCCTGCAGTGAGTTTTGATGCATCATTAGTAGTTACCCGTTGAATAAGGTCAAGCGCATGAGGTCCTTTTATAAAAAATTCGCCCATATGACTTACATCAAAAACACCGGCATGGTTTCTTACTGCTGCATGTTCGTAATTGATACCTGTGTAGGAAATCGGCATATTAAAGCCGGCAAATTCAGCCATCTTAGCGCCAAGCGCTATGTGTTTATTGGTGAAAGGAGTGTCTTTCATGTAAATAATTTAGTTGGCAAAAGTAATAGAAATGGGCCAGAACCTTGTTGGTATATGAACCTCCTTTTCTCCATTTATAATGTAGAAGGAGTATTTATATAAGCTAACTTAAGTTGTACCGTAAAGGTTATCATTCGATTTTCATTTGCCGGCCAGCGCTTTTTTATTTTATCCATCAGGTGCGGTACCGGGTTATAATTATTTTCTGTTATAAACTTTTGTACAGCGCTCCAGGTATCCAGGAATCCTTCCAGCTCTTCAACAGTCCACTTTAATTTTATGCAAAAAGCGGGTGACGGGATGCTTTCAAATGGGAAGGGAATATTTTTATAACCTTCATCTACATAACTCCTTTCTCCATCCCAATAGTCTTTTAATGTATGCTCATAGAATTCATAAATATAAGCGTCTGTAAAATTATCTATCTTAAGTAGGTTGTAAGTCCAGGCGGCTATCACTGCACCCGGTGCTGCTACCCGCCTCACTTCTTTATAAAAGTCATCTAAATGAAACCAATGTAAGGCCTGTGAAATGCATACGAGGTTTACGGCGCCAGCTTCCAGGGAAGAATTTTCTGCAGGTTCAATTGCATAAGTAATGTTTCGCTTCTTTACTGCATTATTTATTTGCTGACTACTGATATCAGTAGCAAAAACGGAAATAAAATAATCTGCAAGTACTGCGGCCGTTTGTCCATTGCCAGTGCCACAATCCCAGGCATGCTTTCGCACAGGCACAAAACCCAATATATAATCAAAAAGTTCCTGCGGGTAAGAAGGCCGGTACTTAGCGTACTTTTCTGAACGTGCTGAGAAATTATCTTTCATGACACAGGTTTTACATTAGCAATTTTTTAAATTTTTCAATTTCAGTAATGTCTGCGGGAGAAAGTTTTTCCCTGTTTTGAAGTTTAGCATTAAAAAACAAGAGCCGCTTATGGCCCGGATACTTTTCGAGCATTTTAGAAATGGCTTCGGTTTCGTGATCCTGTAAGGCAGGAATAGCAATATTGGTAGGCGCTTCAGATTTGAACCGGGTAGGTTTTTTTTTGATAATGGCTTCCAATGTAGCCAGGTTAGCAGTGGAGAATCCTTCTATTTTTGATATTTTACTATGGAGGCCTTCAAGCTGCTTTTTACTAAGGCCACCCCTTTCGCGGTATTGCTGGTAAAGACTTTGCAGAAACGGGCTATCCGGCCTTTCAGTAACTGATTTTCTTAAAATGTCAAGAATGATATCCATTGTACTGCTTCCTTTCGGGTGAGTAAAATAATTTAGGTGAAATTACAACAGCCCTCCCGGCTTTACCAAAGATTTACCGAAAAGGTTAAGTGGTTTTTATATAATTTCGAAACCTGTAAGTGAAGATTAACCAAATAAAAAGTAAATAAGGTTTATGGAATATGTAAAATCAGAAACACATGGAGGAATAACCACTATAGAATTCTATCACCCACAAAGTAATTCTCTGCCATTAAAATTATTGGAGCTGCTGGCACAGGAAATTCATTTCGCTGGTACACATGAAGAAACCAAAGTGATTGTTTTAAAAAGCGAAGGCGAAAAAGCTTTTTGTGCAGGTGCATCATTTGATGAGTTGCTGCTGATAAAAACAGAAAACCAGGGGCTGCATTTCTTCAGCGGCTTTGCCAATGTAATAAATGCCATGAGAAAATGCCCTAAGGTAATTATTGCCCGTGTGCAGGGCAAATGTGTAGGTGGAGGTGTAGGCCTGGTATGTGCAGCAGATTATGCGATAGCAACTGATAAAGCAGAAATAAAATTAAGTGAATTAGCCATTGGCATCGGTCCCTTTGTAGTAGGGCCTGCAGTAGAAAGGAAAATTGGTACTGCGGCTTTTAGTGCACTGGCTATTGATGCACAAATGTGGAGGAACAGTGACTGGGCAAGGAAAAAAGGCATGTTTGCTGAAGTGCATGAGAGTATTGATAACATGGACGAATCCATTCATCGCCTGGCTGATAGTCTTGCACATTCAAGTCCGGCGGCAATGGCAGAATTGAAAAAAATATTCTGGAAGGGTACAGAGCATTGGGACAGTTTGCTTCACGAACGTGCAGTTATCAGTGGTAAACTTATCCTGGGCAGTTTTTCAAAACTGGCTATTCAAAAATTTAAAACCAGGCCTTCTTAATAGTTCATCTGCTTGAATATAGGAATCCCCTCTTTTGGAGGGGATTCGTTTACTATAAAGTTTAGCCTTTGATTTTTTCTAATGATTCATAGATCCGGTAGATAGTGTTATATATATAGAGAGTATTTAGCTGAAATCATATACCCTGTGTGCAGGCGTAAAGAAAAGGTTATTAAATGCGTACATGATTTTATTTTTTAATCCAACATTTTCCGTTGGTTTGTTTTCAAAATACTCTGCCTGCATAATTTTCATTTTTATAAGTACTAACCTGTTTACAGTGCTCTTGCTATAATTACTCATGCTTAAAAAAGCATCTTCTTCGTCATCTACCAATATTGCTTTACCGCCTAATTGCAGGCGGCATTCAGTTCCTTTTTTATAATAATCCAGGTAAGCATAAAATGATTTGTCAATATGTTGCTTATGGTTACCGGAGCATGAAGTAAGAAACCATATATGCCCTTCATCATCTACCTTAAGTGTCTGAATAATATTATTAGGCAATTGCAGTTCAGAATTTATTTCTGACTTAAACAATGCTATTTTGATATCATCAATTTTTGATTTTAGGAAGCCGAGGTTTTCGTCGATGTATTGCATAAGGTGTGTTTTAATTATTTTGTAAATTTCAAAGTATGTACCAATTTCTTTTAGATACGATTTAGTTAATTTTTTAGTTTTTTTGAGGAAGGATTTCCACAGATGAGAATAGCGTAAAGCGTAAAACCCAATACCATAGATACTTTCAAAGGAATGCATTTTTTTCCCGGAATATTGAATGAAAGGTTTTCAGATACCAGCGAGGGCATTTTTATATGGAAGCAGATACAGTATATATTTCTCCATGATGAATATTATAACAGATTCGCTGCTTTTAAATAATAAATAACATATTTTTTTTAACATAGCACCTGGTTCTGATTCCGGGGAATCAATAAAATAAGGCATGGAACTTTCTATACATGAATAAAACAAGAAAATGTAAAAAGGCAGCGCTTGCCCGTAAAGCATTTTTCATCAATTTAAAGTGAGAGAAAATATAAACGGATAATATGACAGCAGCAGAAATATTAGAAAGCTTACCAGCCAGCACAATAAAAAAAATTGTGGATGACCCGGAAAAAACCGCAAAGGCTATCAAGCTGGTTTATGTGAACGATAATATTCCTGGAATTAGCCGTGTGAAAAAAGGCAATAAGTTTATTTATTTTGATGGAGAAAATAAAATTATTGATGAGCAAACACTGGCACGAATTAAAAGCCTGGTACTACCACCTGCCTGGAGCCATGTGTGGATTTGCAAAAAAGAAAACGGTCACCTGCAAGCCACCGGCATTGATGTAAAGAACCGCAAGCAATACAGGTATCATCCGCATTGGAATGCCATGCGAAGCCATACCAAATTCTTTCGCATGCTACAGTTTGGCAACCTGCTTCCAGGCATAAGAACGCAATTAGATAAACATCTTGCTCTTCCGGGAATGCCAATGGAAAAAATTATGGCAGCCATAGTTACACTCATGGAACGCACCAACATCCGGGTTGGAAATAACCTGTATGAGAAATTATACGGTTCATTTGGCCTCACAACTTTAAAGAACAAGCATGTAAAAATTAATGGAACGGCAATAAAATTTTCATTCAATGGGAAAAAAGGGGTGCATCATCGCATAACCCTTAAAAGTAAGAAGCTGGCAAACATTGTACAAAAATGCATGGAAATACCCGGCAAAGAGTTGTTTCAATATATTAACGAAAACGGGGAAAAGCATGCTATTGATTCTGGTATGGTAAATGAATATATAAGAACTATATGTGAAGAAAACTTTACTGCAAAAGATTTTAGAACATGGGCTGGTACAGTTCACGCATTTTTAGCTTTGAGAGAAATGGGCTTTGCAGAAACAGAAACAGGCACAAAAAAAATAATCGTTGAGGCATTAGATTGCGTAGCAAAAAACCTGGGGAATACAAGGACGGTTTGTAAAAAATATTATGTACACCCTAGCTTACTAAGCCTTTATGAAAATGGTGAGTTGAAAAAATATTTTAAGCAGGCAGAAGAATTGCATGCAGCGGAAGAAAAAACAGGATTGACAACTGAAGAAAAAATTATCTTGAAAATACTTGAGAAACATTAAAACGGTCACAATGAAAAATATTGAAATAATACTAAACTATCGCGGGGCAGATATTAACATTCATATCTGTCCTGAAGAAAATTTTCTTGGAACACTTTATCCCATTGAAATGAATGACCATTATTCATTTACCATTTTTTTAAATGAAGATGAAGAGTGGACTGTTATGCGTGAAGCCGATGGAACTACGCCATTTGTTGATGGTGACCTTTTAAAACCATTGCTGAAAAAGTTGGTTTATGAACTTCAGTATGCTGCATAATTAAAACAAAAAAAATGAGACCATTATGGACAGGGGCTATAGGATTCGGATTGGTGAACATACCAGTGAAATTGTATAGCGCCACAGAATCGAGCAACCTGGACCTGGATATGCTGGATAAAAAAGACCATAGTAATATAAAGTTTAAGAGGGTGAATGAAAAAACTGGGCATGAGGTAACATGGGAAAATATTGTAAAAGGTTATATGATTGGCAGCAAGTATGTTGTGCTGGACGACAAGGATTTTGAAAAGGC
>JBDSYV010000032.1:0-6415 GCA_040110925.1 Ferruginibacter sp.
TTTAATTAACGCAAAACCCCCAACCGGCGGGGCCCTTAACACGGGAAAGCGAGGCCGGTGTGAATATGGCAAGCATTAACTTAATTGAATCGTTCCAGGAATTTAAAGAGGCAGAAAACATTGATCGTCCTACTTTGATGAAGGTAATGGAAGACGTTTTTAAAACCCTTATCAGGAAAAAATATGGCAGCGACGAAAATTTTGATGTTATCGTAAATGATCAAAAAGGCGATCTGGAAATCTTTCGTCGCCGGACGATTGTTGATGATGATGATCTTTACAATACCCTTACTGAAATTGAATATAAAGACGCCATTAAAATAGAACCGGATTACCAGGTAGGCGAAGAATTATATGAGGAAGTTGACATACAGAAGGAATTTGGCCGCAGGGCAATTCTTGCAGGAAAGCAAACACTTGCTGCCCGCATCAATGATCTTAAGAAAAACATTTTAATAAAAAAATACGAAGACAGGGTAGGTGAAATTGTTAGTGGCGAGGTGTACCAGGTTTGGCGTAAAGAAGTTTTAATATTAGATGAAGAAGGCAATGAAATGCTGCTTCCAAAATCAGAGCAGATACCTTCAGATTATTTTAAAAAAGGTGAAACGGTAAGGGCAGTTGTTAAAAAAGTAGAATTAAAAAACAGCCAGGCGGTGATCATTCTATCCCGTACAAGTCCCCTGTTCCTGGAAAAACTATTAGAAATAGAAGTGCCCGAAATATTTGATGGCCTTATAGTTGTAAAGAAAATTGTGAGAGATCCGGGAGAAAGGGCAAAAGTAGCGGTGGAAAGTTACGATGATCGTATTGACCCTGTAGGTGCCTGCGTTGGTATGAAAGGTAGCCGTATCCATGGTATTGTACGTGAATTGAAAAATGAAAACATTGATGTTATTAACTGGACAGCAAATACGCAACTGCTTATTCAGCGTTCGCTCACTCCTGCAAAAATTACCAGCATAGAATTAGATACTGAAAAATTACATGCGAATGTATACCTTAAACCTGACCAGGTTTCATTGGCCATTGGTCGGCGTGGTGTAAATATTAAACTGGCCTGCGAACTTACAGGATATGAAATAGATGTTTTCCGGGATAATGAAGGCGAGGTTGATGACTTTGATATTGACCTGGAAGAATTCTCAGATGAAATTGAATCATGGATCATTGATGAATTAAAAAGAGTAGGGTGTGATACAGCCCATTCCGTGTTGGATTTAACAGCGGAAGAACTGGAGCGCCGCACTGACCTGGAAAAAGAAACGATTGCAGAAGTGAGAAGGATATTAACTGAAGAATTTGAAAAGGAATAATGGGGAGGGATAAGATATTTATTTAAAAATTTGAAATTATTGCCGGGCAGCCGGATTAAAAAAATGCTGCCCATAAAGAAAACGAATGTCAGAAGCAAATACACCAAGGTTGATGGCGGCAGCCAAAGAATTTAATATCGGTAAGGATACCCTTATTGACTTCCTTGTATCTAAAAGTTTTAACCAGGACGATCTGAAACCTACAGCAAAGCTCACGGAAGAAATGTACCGTGTGCTGCAGTTAGAATTCCAGGGAGATAAAGCTGCAAAGCAAAAGGCTGAACTGGTAGATTTACCCAAGGCCGCATCATCATCTGAGCCAAAGAAGAAAAGAGACGAAGAAGACCTTTCCTTTAAAAAGAAAGATGAAAAAGTAAAGGAACCAGTCAAAGAAGAACCTAAGCCGGCAGAAGTACCTAAGGAAGACATTAAGCCAGAAGTAGAAATACCCCCAACACCGGAAATAGTTCCGGTTGAAATACCCGAAGAAGTGCCGGCTGCTGTACCTGTTGAAGAGCCCACCAAAGAAAATGAAGTTACTAATATTGAGGCCCCGGAATTGGAAGCCCCTAAAGTGATTGATAAGATTGACCTTGATGCGATTGACTCTTCAACCCGGCCTAAGAAATCTACAAAGAAAAAAGAAGAAGCACCTGAACCAGCTAAAGCTGTAAAGAAAACAACCAAGGCCCCGGCCGAAGAAAAGCCTGTTGAAGCAAAAGCTGCACCTGTTATTGTTTTGGCAACTGCTGCGCCTACGGTCATAACACCAGAGGTACCTGCGAAAATTGAAAATATCCAGGCGGCAAAACTCACCGGCCCTAAAATTATGGGCAGGATTGAATTGCCAAAAGATAATGATACCCGTCCTAAAAGAGATACCGACGACAAACATAAGCGGAAACGCATTCCAATTCATAAAAAACCCGGCGCTCCGGGCCAGGGAAATCAGCAGGCACAACCAGGGCAGCAAGGCCAGCAAGGCAACGGGCAGCCAAGAGGCAACCGTGCCATCCCCGATAGTCGTGGCGGTGGCGGCGGGCAGTTCAGGCCAGGCACTAGCCCGGCAGGTAGCAACCGTTTTGCAAGACCAGGTCAAACAGGAAGTAACATTGCTGCACAAAAAGACAAAACGATTGATGCTAAAGAAATACAGGAAAAACTTAAGCAAACACAAGCAAAACTAGCAGGCTCAGGTGGCCGTGGTAAAAGCTTAAAAGCAAAATACCGCAAAGCCAAAAGAGAAGAAATGGCCGACCATACCGGCGAACCTATAGAAGGCAACAAACTGCAGGTGACTGAATTTATATCGGTAAGTGAGCTGGCCAACCTTATGGAGGTGAGCTTTGCAGAGGTTATTGGAAAGTGTATGAGCCTTGGTATAATGGTATCAATTAACCAACGCCTTGAGGCAGATGTAATAGAACTGGTAGCAGGTGAATTTAATTTTGAAGTAGAATTTATCGGGGTTGAAGACGCAGCGGAATTGGAAGAAGAAAATGAAATTGATAACCCGGAAGACCTGAAACCAAGGGCTCCCATAGTTACCATCATGGGTCACGTAGATCATGGTAAAACATCTTTGCTGGATTATATCCGCAATACGAATGTAATTGCAGGTGAAGCTGGAGGAATTACGCAGCATATTGGAGCCTATGAAGTAACTACAAAAGACGGCCGTGCCATCACCTTCCTGGATACACCGGGTCACGAAGCCTTTACGGCTATGCGTGCCAGGGGTGCCAAGGTTACTGATATAGCCGTGATAGTTGTAGCTGCGGATGATGCCGTGATGCCCCAGACAAAAGAGGCCATTTCTCATGCGCAGGCAGCAAATGTTCCAATGATTTTTGCTATCAATAAAATAGACCGGGATGGTGCAAACCCTGAAAAAATTAAAGAACAACTCGCAGGCATGAACATTCTTGTAGAAAGCTGGGGAGGTAAATTCCAGAGCCAGGAGATAAGTGCAAAACAAGGATTGAATATTGACCTGCTGCTCGAAAAAATATTACTGGAAACGGATATTCTTGAGCTGACAGCAAACCCTGAAAAACAAGCTTCAGGAACTATTATTGAAGCATCACTTGATAAAGGTCGTGGCTATGTAGCTACAATACTTGTACAAAATGGCACATTGAAACCAGGCGATATGATCGTTTCCGGTCAGTACTTTGGAAAAATAAAAGCCATGTACAATGAGCGTAACCAGCGGGCAGAAAAAGCACCGCCATCAACACCGGTACTGATACTTGGTCTTAATGGTGCACCGCAAGCGGGTGAGGTATTTAAGGTTTTTGAAAACGAAGCCGATGCAAGAGAAATGGCTTACCGTCGCGGACAGATATTACGTGAGCAGGGCATCAGGACTAAAAAACATATTACACTCGATGAGATCGGGCGCCGTCTTGCACTTGGTAACTTTAAAGAACTGAATGTTATTATTAAGGGTGATGTGGATGGTTCTGTTGAAGCATTAAGTGATTCATTGCAGAAACTGAGCACAGAAGAAATTGTAATAAAGGTTATTCATAAAGCAGTGGGTGCCATTACAGAAAGTGATGTTACCCTTGCCAATGCATCAGATGCCATTATCATTGGATTTAATGTAAGGCCATCTATACAGGCTGCACGACTTGCAGAGTCTGAATCCATTGAAATTAAATTGTACTCTATTATCTATAACGCCATTGAAGAAATCCGCAGCGCTATGGAAGGTATGCTTGAACCCGGTGTGGAAGAAAAAAGACTGGCCAATGTGGAAGTGAAAGAGGTATATAAGTTTGATAAAGCCACTGTAGCAGGTTGTTTTGTACTTGATGGTAAAATAGCCCGTAACAATCGCATCCGGCTGGTAAGAGATGGTATTGTAATATATACAGGAGAACTTGCAAGTCTTAAGCGTTATAAAGATGATGCAAAAGATGTAAGTTCCAATATGGAGTGCGGTTTAAGCATACGCAATTATAACGACCTTAAAGTAGGTGATATCATTGAAGCATTTGAAGAAGTAGAAGTAAAACGTACGTTATAATTTTTTTTTGGAACAAGCGTCATTACTTTAATCAGCTTTTGTTGTGTCACTCACTTGTACGGTTTTGCATTCATGGGCTTCCCCGCAGCTTCTTCAATTTTTTTTGCATCTCATTGTAATTAAGATTTCAGATCGTGCCTGCTGCCTCACCAATGACGAAATGGAAGAACAAATGTTTATTAAAGATAAGAAGTACCGCTCCTTCTCTTTTGGAGAAGGAGAAGGAGGTTGAGGTCAGCACTTGTTGAGCTTACAACCAATGTTGAAATGGAAGAACAAATGTTTATTAAAGATCAGAAGTTCTGCACTTTTCCTCCTGTGGAGAATGGGAAGGGGATGAGGGGCTAATCTTTTGTTAAATGACCAGCATTAAATCTATGCAGAACAGCACAGGATTAATTTTGACTGATAAAAAACCCGCAACAGCGTTTGCAAATTATTATGAGAAGAATAGCTATTATAGTTTCCGTTTTCCTTTTATTTGCCACAAGTGTTTTAGCACAGCCTGCAAGAGTGGTTGCAGATAAGATCATTGCAGTTGTTGGCGATAAGATCATTTTAAAAAGTGATATCGACAATAGCATCCTGGATATGCAACGCCAGCAGATAGCTATACCGGAAAATGCCCATTGTCTTTTACTTGAGCAGGCCATGGGTATTAAGGCCCTTGTACTCCAGGCAGAAAAAGATTCTCTGCCCGTTACCGACGAAGAAATAGAAGTGGATATTGACAATCGTATCCGTTATTTTATCAGTCAGTATGGTTCCAAAGAAGAGTTGGAAACTGTTGCAGGCAAATCCATTTACCAGCTAAAAGAAGATTTTAAATCCGGCATGCGTGACCAGAAACTGGCGGCTGCCATGCGCAATAAAGTCATTGAGAATGTAAAAATTACGCCCAATGAAGTAAAAAAATATTTTGATGCCATCCCTGTGGACAGCCTGGTATATTATGAATCTGAGGTGGAGATAGGGCAAATCGTTGTGTATCCCAAAGCCACCCGGGAAGCGGAAGAATATGCCATAGAACAACTGGCAGGCTATAAAAAAGATATTGAAACGGGTAAGCGGGATTTTAAAAGCATTGCTGCTTTATATTCTGAAGACCCCGGGAGTAAAGACCGTGGTGGCCAGTATGAAATAAACCGCAACCAGAAGGATATGGATCCGGCATGGATGTCAAAGGCATTAACGCTTAAGGAAGGGCAGATCAGCAATCCCTTTAAAACAAAATTCGGGTACCATATTATTCAGCTCGTCAGCCGTTCCGGCGATGATGCCATTGTGCGTCATATACTACGCATTCCGCAGGTCACCAGTTACGAAACAAAGGCAGGTGTTGACAAACTGGATTCAGTTAGGGCAAAGCTAATAGCCGGTACACTTGATTTCGGCACTGCAGTAAACCGGTACAGCGATGATGAAGGCAGCAAGTTTACGGCTGGTATGATACAGGGCAGAGACGGTAGTTTTTTAACCATTGACCAGTTAGATCCAGGGATGGTTGCTATGTTGGGTAAATTAAAGCTGGGGGAATATTCTCAACCCACAGAATATACAGATGACAGGGGTAAAAAAGCTGTGAGGATAGTATATCTTAAAACCAAAACAGAACCCCACAGGGAAAACATGAAAGATGATTATAGTAAGATTGCATCAAGAGCTATAGAAGAAAAGAAAGAAGAAACACTCGAGAAATGGTTTGATAAAAGAATCATCACTTATCATATCATGATTGACGATGAATATAAAAATTGCGCCTCAATGAAAAAATGGGTAGATGCATCACTGGCCACTAAAGCGAATTAAAAAGCCAGGGCATTTGAAAATATAAAATTAAAGCGGGTGAGACAATCATCCGCTTTATTTTTGCCAATACATTTTATAAAACAATTCTATTGATAGATAAAAAACAATCCATTCAGGTAAGTGAGCGGGCCATACTTATCGGGGCCATTAAAAGAGACCAGGAAGAACAGCAGGCTAAAGAATACCTGGATGAACTGGCCTTCCTTGCGGCAACCGCCGGTGCGGAAACCGTAAAAATATTTACGCAGCGATTACA
>JBDSYV010000033.1:0-5325 GCA_040110925.1 Ferruginibacter sp.
CATTATTGCATTGGCACTCTTACAAATTAATTCTGCATCTATAAAATTTCAAATACATTAAAAGTGAAACTGAAAAGTTTAACAACCAGCACTCCGTGGTATGGCATAAATCACATTACCCGAAACAGATAAATTGAAAACTTTATTTTTTATAGAAGGAAATACCAGCTTCCAGGTTTTTCCTTTGTCTGTCGATTGGAAAATGCCATCCGGATGACCACAAAATAAGTTTTCTCCCACCTGAATTATTGAAGCAATAGAAGATTGTGGTGGCATACCTACATCAATACGCTGCCAGGTTTTTCCGCCGTCGTAGGAAGTACGCACTCGTCTTGTTTTTGATTCATTGCTATAAGTGATAGCAGCAAAACCGTTTTGGATGCACTCTGCAGCTATACCAACACCTCCTTCCTTAATCACCCAATCCCAGTTTTCACCATTATCGGTTGAGCGTAATATGCCTTGATTATTCGTTGCTATCAATACCCCGTCATACTCTGCTAATTTCATCACCCACCCTTCATTGCGTACCAGTTTCCAGCTTTTTCCACCATTAGCCGATTTAAAAAGTCCTTTGTTGGTACCAATAAAAACTGTACCTCCAGCCGTTTCAAAAATGTTGAATATCCTTTTATCATTAAAATCAGGATACATAGGCAACCAAATACCCATTCCATTTATTTTTTGTAAAATGGGGCCATCATAATTATAAGCAAATATCCCCATCTTACCCGGCGAAAAATTACGATGTTCGTCAAGGAAAATTTCTTTATTCCAAAAAGGAGCAGTGGAATTTGGTTTGCTATGATATAACATATTTCCTACGGCCAAATAAAGTTCCTTATCATTTGCAAAAAAACCTTCCCCCTGCATATTTTCAGGCAGCCCCTTGCTAATGTCCTGCCATGTTAGCCCCCCGTCAATAGATTTAAAAATGATGTTTGCAGCAGCCGGCACAGTTTCCTTTTGCTTACAATCATGCTTAGCATGTGGTTGTAAAACTTCAACACCCTGGTTGCTGTTAAAAGCAAACTGAAAAAAGATTAAAAAGAAGAAATTAGGAATTATCATGACCATAATTTAAATGATTAAACGATGATGCAAAGGTATTAGCGGTAAATAATACAGCTGATTATTATGTGTAAAATACTGTAAAACTTATGTAAAACGTTTGTAAACCCACGCAAAACTGTTACTGGATATATTTATTTTGCACACATGAAGTCAAATATGCTTTTAGGATATTCAATAATGGCGATTGTTTTTTTAATTGCTGCAGTTGCATTTATCTATAAAAAAAATGAAATACCTCCCAATCACTTAGAAATTGTTTTTCGTAATATAGGGCATCAGCTTTTACTTACTGCCAAAGATTCTACTTCAAGAGTATTGCCGGTAAAAAAATTAAATGAAAATACTTACCGGCTTTCCTTCCAAAACAGCTTTAATTTTATTTCAGACACACTGATTAATTTAGTGGAAAGAGAATTTAAAAAAAATGATCTAGTAAAAGATTATAGAGTCAATGTAAGAGATTGTGAACAAAAGGAAACTGTTTTTGGGTTTGAGGTCATTGGCAAAACTGGCGATTTAGCACCATGCAAAGGTCGTAGTCTTGCAGTAGGTTGTTATTTAATTGAAATTGAACTTTTGAAATCAAGTAAGCTTAACTTTTATTGGTGGTTGCTTTTAATTATTCCGTTTAGTTTTATTTGGTTTTATTTGAAAGATATATTACGGCAAAAAGTAGAGAAAGAATCATTGACAGATAATAATGATTTTATTCCGATAGGAAACTTCAGATTTTATACCAAAAAGAATGTTCTTAAAATTGAAAATAAATATATTACCCTTTCTGAAAAAGAGACAAAAGCATTAAAAATATTTTCAGAAAATGTAAATATGATCGTTGAAAGGGAAAAGCTGATGAAAGAAATTTGGGAAGTTGAAGGTGTTGTGGTAATCAGTAGAAATGTAGATGTATTGGTGTCTAAATTACGCAAAAAGTTTAGCGACGATAACAGCATTAAATTTATAAATATACATGGCAGGGGTTATAAATTTACGATTGAATAGATTCAAATCAAAAGCAAACAAACATTTACCCCTGCCCACAACGAAAGAAAATCTAACCCTTATTTTTCTACACAACTATCAGATGCAATCCAGGTCTTATTTTTTTTAATTGTTATGAATTTCAATTTCTGCAATATATCTTTAGCCCTGTTAAACATTTTCACTATCCTTTTATAGTATTTTGCCGAAAGACCAAATACAACTAATGCCGCTTTTCTCTTTCCAATTCCCTTTAATATAATTATCGTTCATTAATTTTTAAAAAATGAATACTACTTCTTTAGTAAAAGCAGGAATACTAACCTTAGTATTGGTAATAACCGCCGTAGTAAGCTGGGAGCTTTACCTGCGCAGCAAAGGCTTTGAAACCACTTATTATGACGACCCTGCTTTGTGGAAGCATACGAGGGATATGGTTTATGAGCCTGCTGATAAAGCCACGGTTTTCATTGGTTCATCCCGTATCAAATTCGACCTGGATATTGATACCTGGCAAAATATTACCGGCGACCATGCCATACAACTGGCCTGTGTGGGCAGCACACCTATTCCTATACTGGAGAACCTGGCTAATGATAAAAATTTTAAAGGAAAATTAGTTGTAGATGTAACCGAAATCTTATTCTTTGCACTTAAAGGCAGCGACGACAGACCCACAGCGAATTTAAAATATTTAAAAGAAGAAACGCCTGCCCAATGGGCCAGCTTTCATATCAATCACCTGCTTGAGTCAAAATTGGTGTTCCTCGATAAAGAATGGAATTCATTAGGTGCAAAACTGGAGCAATTTCCCTTAAAAGACAGGCCCCAGGTAAAAAATTTTAAAGGCTTTCCCCCTGATTTTGGAAGGGTGAAATTTAACCGGCAGGAATTTATGACCGACAGATTTGCAGCAGATACCACGCTGCAGAATGTGGTGAAAAATATCTGGTATATGTTTGGGCAGGCAAATAAAACACCTCCTATATCAGGCGTAACCCTCGATTCGTTTTTTACATCAGTTAAGACGATGGTAGATAAAATAAAATCAAGAGGAGGCAAAGTAATCTTTACACGTACTCCTTCCAGCGGTGGTTTTTTAATGGCTGAGAAAAAAGGTTATCCAAGGGAAAAATACTGGAACGAGTTACTGGCTAAGACCGGATGTGAAGGAATACATTATGAAGATTACCCGGCGATAGCAGGATTTGAATGCCCGGAATCATCCCACCTCAGTTTAAGCCAGGCAAAAATATTCACTAAGGAATTTATAAGAATATTGAGCGAAGAAAAGGGATGGAAGTTTCCTAAAACAATTGCATCAGTAAAATAATTAGCAAACCACCAATTCAATTTTATGGTATTCAACTCCTATACTTTTATTGCTTTTTTTATTGTTGTGCTCATCCTGCATAACATGCCATTTTCGTGGAAGACAAAAAAAGTAAATTTATTGCTGGCCAGTTATATTTTTTATGCAGCATGGAATCCTCCTTTTATTTTATTGCTTTGGCTGGCTACAATAGTAGATTATTTTGTGGGTAAAGCGTTGTACACACAGGAAAACAAACACAAACGAAAATTGTTGCTTGTGCTAAGCCTGATCGGCAACCTGGGTATGCTTATCTTTTTTAAATACGGCACTTTTTTACTGGAAAATTTTACACATCTTGTAAATGCTATGGGCATGAATTATCATCCTGCCAAGCCCAGTATTATTTTACCGGCAGGTATTTCTTTTTATACATTCACCACACTTTGCTACACTATTGATATGTATAAAAGAAAAAGTAAACCGGTTAAATCAATGCTCGATTTTTCTTTGTTTGTTACTTTCTTCCCTCACCTGGTAGCAGGGCCTATTGTAAGGCCGCCGCAACTGGTTCCTCAATTTGAAACACCACGTAAGGCAAATCAACAACAAATGATGCAGGGTTTGTTACTTATAACGCTGGGTTTGTTTATGAAAGTTGTTTTAGCCGATAGCATGTTATCTGATTCTGCCAATAAAGTTTTTGGGTCAAAGGAAATATTGAGTACACTGGATGCCTGGATGGGTGTGCTGGCTTTTAGCGGGCAAATATTTTTTGATTTTGCCGGTTACTCAACCTGTGCTGTTGGGGTAGCTTTATGCCTTGGGTTCGTATTGCCACAAAACTTTTTATATCCATATGCCGCCATTGGTTTTTCCGATTTTTGGCGCAGGTGGCATATCACTTTATCGGCATGGCTACGGGATTATTTATACATTCCACTCGGTGGAAACCGAAACGGAAAATTCAGAACCTATATTAATTTAATGCTTACCATGTTATTGGGTGGCTTGTGGCATGGTGCCAACTGGACCTTTGTGGTTTGGGGTGCATTGCACGGTTTTTATTTATGGGTTGAAAAGCTCATTGTAGATTTCCGGCATGATAAAGTGAAATCATTAGCGGTAACTCCTGCAGGCGAAGCGGGCGTACTTGGGCCGGTTCCGGAAATTTTAAAAAAGAAAAACTTCAGCAATTTTATGCTGGCCCTGTTCACATTTTTTCTTATCAATGTTACCTGGGTATTTTTCCGTGCACCCGATTTTACCTCGGCCTGGCATTTACTAACCTCCATGTTTTCTCATGTGCCTAAAGGAGCTGTGCTTTTAACCACCTTGAGCATCATTAAAATTTCTGTCATCATATTTTTTGTGGTAATCTTTCACTGGATGATGCGTAACACAAGAGTTTTGATAGTAGCCGAAAAATTGCCCTGGTGGTTGCTGGGAATCATCTGGTCAGTTTTATTGTTGTTGTTGATATGGAGCCAGGAGAGCAGCAGTTCGTTTATTTATTTTCAGTTTTAAACTGTACACATTTGCAATAATCAGAATCCTGCGGAAGCAGGATTTTTTTTATTATTTATTTTATTTTATAATCAACCAAATTCTACTTCGAAGCAACGTCTCCCAACAAGCCTTGTGGGAAGGCCGGGGACGTTGCGTTATTTAGAAACAGCTTTTTGCTTTACAAACTATTACTTCGAAGCAACGTCTCCTAACAAGCCTTGTGGGGAGTCCGGGGACGTTACGTTATTTGGGAACAGTTTACTTCGAAGCAACGTCTCCCAACAAGCCTTGTGGGGAGGCCGGGGACGTTGCGTTATTTAGAAACAGTTTTTTTGCCTTACAAACTTTACATCTTCCATATCCATAAAATTAATTACTGCATAAAAACCTTGCTTACTTGCTAAATAAAATTTAGCAGAGTTGTGTAAGTATTCAACAGGATTGTATTA
>JBDSYV010000034.1:0-2812 GCA_040110925.1 Ferruginibacter sp.
CCTTTTGCAATACCTAACGCAAGTGCCGCTATTGAAATACGCCCCCCATCAAGCACCTTCATCGATTGTTTAAATCCTTCACCAACTTCGCCCATTCTGCAACTATCCGGTACCACGCAATTTTCAAAAACCATTTCTGCTGTTTCACTTGCACGCATTCCTAGCTTGTTTTCTTTTTTACCGGCAGAAAAACCAGGAGTATTCCGTTCAACAATAAATGCTGTGGAATTATTTTTTGCTCTTGCTTCACCAGTGCGGCATACTACAACTGCTATATCGCCGCTTTTGCCATGCGTAATCCAGCTTTTGGTGCCATTGATTACCCAGTTATCACCGTCTTTTACGGCAGTTGTTTTCATATTGCCAGCATCACTTCCGGTATTGGGTTCTGTAAGTCCCCATGCTCCAAGGTATTCGCAGGTAGCCAGTTTGGGAAGATATTTCTGTTTTTGGTCTTCATTTCCAAAAGCCAGGATATGCCCCGTACAAAGCGAATTATGGGCTGCCATTGATAACCCTATAGAGCCACAAACTTTTGAAATTTCCTGTATTGCATAACTGTATTCATAATATCCCATGCCTGTGCCGCCATATTTTTCAGGAACCAACACACCCATCAATCCAAGTTTTCCCATTGCTTTGAAAATATGCAAGGGAAATTCCTGGGATTCATCCCATACCATCAACTCTGGTTTTATGTGCTGCTGTGCAAAATCACGGGCAGTGTGTATTACCTGCTGGGTGAGCTCATCCTGGAGAAAGTTCATAGTAATTACAATCGTTGAGGGCGCAATTTAAGCAATTTGATTTTACTAACAGGTGTTAGTCGTTTATAGTGATATATGGTGTTATTTTCGAATAGACTGTTTCATCAATCAGCATTATTTTCTTCAGATCTTCTGGCTGAGTAAAATTTCCATGCTGCGTTCTGTACTGAACAATTGCATTTGCCAAATGATATCTTATATAAGGATGAGCCTTCAGTTCGTCCAGGGTGGCGATATTAATATTTATTTTTTTTATGTCTTTATGAGTCAGGTTAAGCCTTTGCTTAATAAATTGAAAAGTAGAATCAGGCAGACCAAATGTTTCGCCCACTTGATCTACAGTGTAAAAACCCCCGAGTTTATTTCTGAAATTTACTATGCGTTGTGATAGTTTTGAACCTATACCAGGCAATGATTCCCAGGTGGCGCTATCAGCAATATTTATATCAATTATTTCAATTGGTCTTTTATTTTCTGTATGGGTAAAAGGCGCTTCAAATTTTCTTTCTGAAGTATTTTCTGTTGCCGCAATTTTTATCCATGGAACGAGTTGCTCTGCTTCTTCTGTTTTCAACCCCCATATTTTTTTAATATCCTCTGGCGATTTAAATTTTCCTCCTTTGCCAACAAAATTTAAAATTGTTGCAATTGTTTTTTCTCTAAGGCCGATTTTCTTCCATCCATCTGCAGGTAAGGTATTAGGATCAAAATAAAAGGGATGAAGGGTTACCGGCGAATTATTATATACTTTGTTGGAATTGTAAGGCTCATGCTGGTTTGCAGTTGCGTTGTTATCATATTTTTTATAAGCATTTTCTTTTTCTTTTTGTTTTAGAGCAGCAATGTCATTTGTATAATCCAGTACATTTGGTATCTCTTTTTTAAAAAATACGCCTATAAGAATTGGTATAATGGCCACCAATAAAATAATGACCAGCAAAAAAGAAGTGCCGTTTCTTTCCTTTTTAGTAAAATGTAAATAATGGTTTTTATTTTGCCTGGCCATACCACAAAATACCATAGCAAAAAAAACTTTGCAATACCCACTATAGGTATTTTTTTTACAGGTTAATCACCTGGCCATCATAAGCCAATAATTTACCAGCAGGAAGCTGTTCGTTTGCCATTTTATCCAGGCCGAGCTGGTGGCTGATATGGGTAAAATAAGTTTGAGGAACCTGAAGTTCATCGGCAAGTTCAATGGCTTCCTGTACATTGAAATGGGAGATATGCTTTTTATGCCGGAGTGCATTTAAGACCAATATTTTGCTGCCTTTAATTTTTTCTTTCTCCAGATCATCAATAAAATTGGCATCAGTAATATATGTAAAATCCCCAAACCTGAAACCCATAACCGGCATATGCAGGTGCATTACCTGGAATGGTATTACCGGAATATCACCAACAAGAAAAACTTCTGCAGGCATTTTTTTTAGCAGGATTTCTGGAATACCAGGATATTTTTTTTCACTGAATATATAATGAAACTCATTCCTCAGCGCCTTTTGTGTTAGCTCATTGGCAAATACATCTACCGCTTTTTTATTGAAAAAATTGAAGGCTTTAATATCATCTAACCCTGCAATATGGTCCTTGTGCGGATGTGTATAAAGAACGGCATCCAGTTTTTTCACTCCGGTCCTGAGCATCTGGTATCGGAAATCAGGAGTGGTATCTACAACCAGCGTAGTTTTTTCACTTTCAACCAGTATGCTGCTTCGCAGCCGTTTGTCATGGGAGTCTGTAGAGGCACATACCTCGCAGGGGCATGCAATCATAGGCACACCTGAGCTTGTGCCGGTGCCAAGGAAAGTTATTTTTAATGGGGGGTAATTCACATTTCAAAAATAAGCCAAAGCTGCTAATGGATTAGTGAGATTGTGATGTGCTAACTAAAAGCTCAGCATAAAGTTTCTGGCTTTCGTGAGTAAGGGCATCCACATTGATTTCTAATTGGGGACTAAGGTCAATTAAGGTATTGATACGGCCCTCTGTTTGAAAAAACTTATTGAGTACAACTACTTTTTTTTCCTGAAGTATGCAAT
>JBDSYV010000035.1:0-5210 GCA_040110925.1 Ferruginibacter sp.
TTTTATCCGTTCTTCTGATAAGTCATCAAATAACCATTCCCAGGCAAGGTCCTCGGTGAGAATTGTGGGCATTCTTTTTTTGCTGTTGTGGATCTGCTCCATCAGCTTATTTGCAGCAGTTGTTACAGTCGCAAAGGTTTCAATGTATTCGCCCGTTTCTAAATCTTTCCAGGGCTGCCAGATACCTGCCATAAAAAAATATTCTTTGTCCTTAAGTTTTATATGGTAAGGATATTTGATGGCAGTCTTTAAAGGAGCTCCCGTTTTTTTATTTTTGGGAAATACATGCCGCCATTCATAAAAGCCGGTGGATAGTACCAGGCACCTGCGCTGCAATGCAGCATCTCTGTACATTTTATTTGGCAGCAGCATTTCTTCAGAAACAGCATTAAGGGTTGTAATAGGTGGAATGAATTTTCCTTTGGCATCTTTATAACCATGCCGGGTATTAAATGCATCCTGCCTTGTTTTAATGAAGGGCCATTTATTTGCTTCGGGCAGGAAACCCCATTCCATTTGAACAATATCAAAGTCTTGCTGACCATCCATCTTTTTCAATACCGGGGCATTGCTGTAATCAAAACCAATATGCAGGGGTTTATCCAGGAAATCGTATTTAGCGATTGCTTTTTCAATATTTTTTAAACGGATGAATTCACTCCTTGTCACTTTTACACCATTATAATAGCACATAATTATTTCTTTTTAGAACGATAATATTTTTCAATTAAGGAGCCAACCTGTTGGGCCAGCTCCTGGCGGCCTTCAGGTACTGAGGTCCAGAATTTTTCCTGGCTGGCATTTGTTGCCCTTAATAATCTTAATTCTGCAACCTGGTTTGAAAAAATGACCCTGAAGAAAGCCTGACCCGGTATCTGAATTTGCTCTACCTGTATAGTCCCATTTCCAAATTCCAGCTCAAAGATTTCATTTAGTTCCGTCATAATGCAAAACTAATTACTGAAGTTGATATTCATGGATTAGGAATTCCACTGTCACTTACTCTATACATTACATTATCAAGATTTGGATTTGAAAATTTGTGAATACTTATTTCTTATTTTGCAATGAAAAGGGTTGTTAGCTCAGTTGGTTTAGAGCATCACGTCGACAACGTGAGGGTCGCTGGTTCGAACCCGGCACAGCCCACAAGGTTTTTGTAAACATAAAAAGGTTTTCACTAAGGTTAATGATCAAATTAAAATACATTGCTTAGCCACAGCGCAGTTGTGGCAAATTACTTTAAATAAAAAAGGCCTCGGGCAATTACTCATCCGTCACAGGGTAGCGCAATCACCGTGGCAAAGCTAACGTTATACCCACCAGCAGCGTGGTCCGGAACTTCCAGCAGTGCAAATGTAAGCCTCGTTATTTTCGTAAACGGAACGGAAAAAGCCCGAACCACTGATGTGATCAACGCCAGTCATATAAGTGCAGGGCTGTTTACCATAGCCAGCTTTTAAATAACCAAATCCTTAATGTTACTGTTACTCCCCTGGCATAAGGATAGCGGCTATAATATCTTTTTCTACAATGCAAAACCTACACTTACACCACCCCAACGGTGGTTGGAACCGGATGTAAATTCCCTGGTAATAAACGACTGGGTATAAGAAAGATAAATGGTTCTGAAATTTACAATAATGCCCGCATCGGCCTGGAAAACCAACCTGTTAATATTTGCTGACGCTATACTGTAGGGGCTTTTTCGGTTCAATAAACCACCCTGCAGACTAGCATCGTAAACTACCCCGTTAAGGCGGCCCTGCCCATAGAAATAATATTCAGCTTTTCTTTTTGCTGCAGGTAGCGGGAGATAGCGGTCGTTAAAGCGTCCTGCCATAAAATTAATACCAGTATTTAATTTATTATTAAGGGTACCAAGGCGTACTTCTGCTGTTGCATTAAGCAGAAAATGATTGGCTGCAGAAAGTAATTGTTTTTCATAGTCCAACTGGTAATTCAGTATAAGATCATTTTTTATTTGATATTGCCAACCATGTGGCAGTGGGTTGTCAAGCCACTTGTGAATATTATATTGTATCTCGTAGCCTTGTGCTGCCTTACCCATTACACCCAGGCTCAGGGTTGCAGACATTTTTCTTTTACGCACAGTATCCGTTTGCCAGGAAAAAAATTGCATGGAAATATTAGCATCAAATGGCCTGTCGCCATAGAGAATGCTGTCGCTCAAAATACTTGTTGGTGTATACCCAAATAAATTAAAAGTGAGACCGTACTGAGCAGGAGTTGCAAAAGGCTTGTATAACAAAATGGCCAGGGGAAATTTGTGGAGGTAGGGGTTCACATATTCCATTGTAATGCCCTGGGTATAATACTGGTCCTGTTTTGTAAAATAATCATTGTCGTAATGAAAACGAAAATAGGAGGGAGCATCTAATTGACGAAAAGTAGATGTATAGTCTATGCGTTGTGCATTTGTGTTCATAAAAACCAATAACCCAAATGCAGAAAAAATCATTTGCTTCATATTTCAGATACGGGATGCGACCTAAAGCGGATGTCATAGCAGGTTAATTAAACCTTTTTATGACTAAAAGAAAACTTTATTCAACAGAAATTAAAATACCTGCATTGGTACCCGGCCGGGCATAATTTACAACAGGTTATTCTATCCTTGCCCGGAAACCATTGAATAATAACCATACAAGAAGTAAAAAAATCACTTATCTTCCCTACTGCTAACCAAGGCCGTAACAGATCAGCCAACATGTTATCAGCACCTTGAAACACCTCACTCAAAATGCTGATAATCTACCGATGATTCACATCTTTAGATTTCTGCGGGTTGCAGCCATTGCTGCCACGCAGGCCCAACTATTTTTTTTATCACCAAACTAAATATTAAATAAAAATGAAAAAGGTTATCCAGGGCTTTCTACCAGCATGCGCCCTCCTGCTCAGTTTGCAGGCTTGCAACGGCGACAAAACAACAGAAACAACAGACACCAAAATGATGGATTCCAGTGCCATGGCAACTAAACCTGAAGCACCGATGAATGTTACGCCAGCTATTCCGTCACAGTTTACAATGCTGGAGGTTGATTTTATGGTGAACGATGTGGCAACGTGGAAGGCAGGCTTTGCCGAAGACTCTGCACAGCGAACTGCTGCGGGCATGCACACCCTTGCAGTGGCCCAGGATGTAAACAATCCAAAACATTTGCAAATAGACATGATGGTAGATGATACGGCCCGCTCTAATGCTTTTATGAAATCGCCGGAATTGCAGGCGCACATTAAAAAGATTGGGGTAAGCAATGCCAAGCCTGCTCTCTACCATGTTGAGCGCTTTGACACAAGCAGCCATGAAAAAACATGGGTAATGGTTACACATAAGGTAAAAGATTTTGCTACTTGGCTCAAGGCATTTGATGATGAGACAATGAACAAGCGCATAAGCGAAGGCATGCACGATGTAGTGGTAGCCCGTGGCATACCTGACGATAACACGGTGCAGGTGATTCTTGATATCACCGACATGGCAAAAGCAAAAGCCGCCATAACCAGTCCTGACAAAAAACAGATCATGATGAAGGCCGGTGTTACCAGTACTCCCGTGATCAGCTATTGGAAATCGCTGGAGTAACCTTTTCTTAGTGCCTTATAAATAACAAACTCTCCCTGCCCGTTTAATGATGGCGCCGGGAGGGTTTTTTGTTTTCGAAAACAAAATGTGATTCTGGAAAAATGGCAGCACAACCAATACTTAATGGATATATTGTTGGAGATTCACCCTTGTAATTATCCTTTATAAAACTTACTTTGCAAGAACTCCCTTCCGTGCCCCGGCGGTGAGTACCTTAACTAACTATTTCATGATTGCCAACCAACCTCTTTTAATCCTTATTATTATATTATTAGTTATAGTTATATTACTGTTATTGCTGTCCCGAACCAATAAGGCAAATGCATTGGCGCCAGTTTTAAATAAGGTCCTGGAATTACAAAACAGTCTTTCAAAAATTGAAACGAATCTTAAAGAAGATTTCCGGATTAACCGGGAAGAGAATGCCAGCATTGCAAAAGATGGCCGGATTGAATTAAACAATACCCTAAAAAATATTACCGATCAAAGCCAGCATGCATTAAAGGAAATCAATAAAACCCTTGATGAAAAAGTTGGGGCACTGACCACGAAAATTGAGGTTAATAACCAAAGCAACCGGGACGAGCTTACAAAGAACATAACCCATTTTTCTGATGCCACTATCCTACAACTGGAAAAAATAAATGCGCAGGCAAAAGAAGATAACCGGCTGATAAGGGAAGCACTCGTTACAGCCTTTAAAGATTTTCAAACAACGTTTGATGCCAACATCAAATCATTTAATGACCTGCAGCGGGAAAAGTTTGGGTTAATGGAGTCGAAGCAAAATGACCTTGTAAAAAATACTGAAACCAAACTGGAGAGCATTCGTGTAACGGTGGAAGAAAAATTAGAGAAAACGTTGAGTGAACGATTAGGCCAGAGCTTTGAAACGGTAGGTAAACAATTAATAGAAGTACAAAAAGGACTAGGTGAAATGCAGACGCTTGCGCAGGATGTGGGTGGTTTAAAGAAAGTGTTGAGTAATGTAAAGATGCGTGGCGGCTTTGGAGAAGTGCAACTACACATGATGCTGGAGAGCATACTGGCTCCTGAACAATACGAAGCCAACGTGGCTACAAAGAAAGGCAGCAGTGAGAGGGTGGAATATGCTGTTAAGTTTCCCAACAAAGAAGGCGAACGCAATTTTGTGTGGTTGCCTATTGATGCCAAGTTTCCCAAAGAGGCTTATGAAAATTTGCAAACCGCTTACGAGACCGGCGACCTGCAGGGTATAGACGCTGCGCAAAAAAATCTTGAGAATGTTATTAAGAAAATGGCGAAAGATATATGTGACAAATACATTGATGCGCCAAACACCACCAACTTTGGTATCATGTTCCTTCCTTTTGAAGGCTTGTTTGCAGAAGTAGTACGCAAGGCAAGCCTGCTGGAACAAATACAAAGGGAATGCAACGTGGTGATAACAGGCCCTACCACTTTGGCTGTCATTCTCAACAGCCTGCAAATGGGCTTCCGCACTTTGGCCATTCAAAAAAGAAGCAGCGAAGTATGGCAGATACTCAGCGCCGTTAAAAAAGAATTCAAACTGTTTGGGGGATTGCTGGATAAAGCACAAAAAAATATACGCACCGGTCTT
>JBDSYV010000036.1:0-10867 GCA_040110925.1 Ferruginibacter sp.
CAGCAAGGATCTTTATATTATAAATTTGATATCCCCATTAAAGATGTAGCATCCATCTGGCGTGGCGGTTGTATCATCAGGGCGGCAATGCTGGAAGATATTATGCAGGCATATGAAAAGGAGGAAACATTAAATAACTTAATGCAATCAAATACATTTTCACAACCATTAAAGCAAGGTTTAAATGCATTAAAACAAATCATAAAAACTGGCATTGATGAGAACATACCCATGCCGGCATTTAGTGCTTGCTTGAATTATTATTTAAGTTATCACAGTGGATGGTTACCGGCAAATCTTGTACAGGCACAAAGAGATTTTTTTGGCGCACACACCTATGAGCGAACTGACAAGGAAGGCAGCTTTCACACAATCTGGAATGAAACTATACAGTAAAATGAATAATAAGGATCATTTAAACAAAGCATTAGTTATAGCCATATTTGGGGGTACGGGTGATCTCACCTGGCGTAAACTTATCCCTGCATTATACAATCTTTATCTTGATGACTGGATGCCGGAAAATTTTACAATCATCGGCATGGGGCGACAGGAAATCGCCCAGCAGGCTTTTGTAAAAAAACTTAAAGAAGGTGTTGATAAATTTTCCCGCAGGGGTAAAACAAAAAAAAATGAATGGGAGAAATTTGCAAAAAACATTCTTTTTAAAAATGCTGATTTTACAAAGGCTCCCGTTTACAATTACCTAAAAAAAACAATTGCTGATGTAGAAAAACAATTTGATAGCCCCGTGACCAAAATTTATTACCTGGCCGTACCTCCGCCGTTTTTTGAATCCATTGCTTTAAAAATTGCTGATGCTGGGTTAATAAACGATAAAAAAAATTCAAGACTTGTAATAGAAAAACCCTTTGGCACCAACCTGGAAACGGCAAAACAATTAAATAAATCCCTTCTGTCTGAATATGATGAAAGCCAGCTTTACCGCATAGATCATTACCTGGGTAAAGAAACAGTTCAGAATATTCTGGCCTTCCGTTTTGCCAATGCATTATTTGAGCCCATCTGGAACCGCAATTATATTGACCATGTGCAGATAACTGTTGCCGAAAAAATTGGTGTGGAAGGCCGTGGAAATTATTATGAGCATAGTGGCGCATTAAGGGATATGATTCAAAATCATTTACTGCAACTACTTTGCCTGATTGCCATGGAACCACCTGTTTCTTTTAATGCCGATGAAGTAAGAAACAGGAAAGCCGATGTACTTCATGCAATAAGAAGAATAAGTAAAGAAGATGTGCATCTTTATGCGGTGAGAGGACAGTACGGCGAAGGCTGGGTGGAAGGAAAAAAAGTAGCCGGCTACCGCAAAGAAAAAGATGTGCCAGCAGAGTCCTGCACCGAGACATTTGTTGCAATAAAATTTTTTATTGACAACTGGCGCTGGAGTAATATTCCTTTCTACGTACGCACTGGCAAACGAATGTCTGAATCTATTTCAGTTATTACCATCCAGTTTAAACCGGTTCCACACCAGTCCTTTCCGGATGAGGCTACCGAAAACTGGCAGCCAAACCGGCTTGTGTTGAACATACAACCAGACATGGGCATTCGCCTGCGTTTCCAGGCAAAGCGACCTGGCCTGCAAATGCAACTAAACCCGGTAGATATGTTATTTAACTACAGCGACACTTATACAAGCGGAACACCGGAAGCTTATGAAACATTGTTGCTGGATGTAATAGAAGGGGATGCTACATTATTCATGAGAGCTGACCAGGTGGAAGCCGCTTGGGAAGTGCTGATGCCAATTCTCAGTACATGGGAAGCCAACCCTTCTGTAAATTTCCCCAACTATGCGGCCGGCCATGCCGGACCTGAAACTGCAGAAGCCTTAATTGCAAAGGATGGTAATAACTGGATTGTAATGCCTTTTGAAAAAAACAATCATGGCTGAAATAACGGTATTTGAAAATACAGATGACTTGCAGAAATCTGTAGCCCAAAAAATCATCGAACTGGCCTCCAAATATATACATGAGAGCGGCCGCTTTACAATTGCACTTAGTGGCGGCAGCACGCCCTCAGGATTGTATGTATTGCTTGCAACTGATAATTATGCAAACCTAATAGACTGGAAAAAAGTTTTCATATTCTGGGGAGATGAACGCATGGCTGATATGAATGCTGATGAGAATAATGGATACACTGCCCAAAAAATATTTTTAGATAAAATAAATATTCCCTCCCAAAATATTTACAGGATAAATACAACATTGCTTCCTGCCAATGCCGCTAAAGATTATAACAATAAAATAAAACAATTTTTTAATAGCGATTTGCCCTCGTTTGATTTAATTCTTCTTGGCATGGGTACCAATGGCCATACTGCTTCACTTTTCCCTCATACAGATATTTTACACGAAACGTCAGTACTGGTAAAAGAAGTGTATTTAAAAGAACAGCGAAACTTCAGAATTAGTTTTACAATTCCATTGATTAATAATGCTGCTCATATTTTTTTCCTGGTAAATGGTAATGAAAAAGCAGCAATGCTTTACACGGTAATGAAAGGCCAATACCTCCCAGAATCTTACCCGGCACAGTACATTAATCCTAAAAGCAATAACTTGTATTGGTTTGTTGACAAAGCCGCTGCATCTCTAATTAAAAATTAAAATACATGTTTATTTCCGCCATAGAAAGAGTAGCAAAATACACAAGACCTGTACACAGCATCATGCGTAGTTATGCAGGCAAACAAATCATTCCCGGAGCTGCCACTTTATTTTTTGTAAACGAAGAAGGTTATGCAATTACCTGTAAGCATGTAATTGATCTGCTTGCAGGTGCAGAAAATATCAACCAGGCGTATAATAATTTCAGAAAAGAAAAACAGCAGGCATCTGCCGATCCAAAATTCAGACAATTGATGAAGGGGCTAGAATTAAAATATAAATACAATGCAGATAGCATCATACAGGTAAAAAACAATTTTATTGATTGTGTAGATACCATGAGTGGTTTTACCTGGCACAATCATCCCACACTGGATCTTGCTATCCTGAAATTTAATGACTATAATAAAATTCATTATACAGAATGTGCCCGTTTTTTAAAAGATGATAACAATGTGCAGCAGGGCAAATTTCTTTGCCGTCTTGGCTTTCCTTTTCCGGAGTTTAACAATTATACCTTCAATGCCGAAACAGATGATATCGTATGGCTTAAAGAGGGCATTAGCGTATCGCCAAGGTTTCCAATTGAAGGAATGGTAACCCGTTTTCTTGCCGACCAGGATGCAGGATTATTCGGAATAGAAATGAGCACACCAGGCCTGAGGGGGCAAAGCGGTGGCCCATTGTTTGATAGCAACGGTACCGTTTATGGCATGCAGTTTTCCACCAAGCACCTGCACCTTGGTTTTGATATGGTGGATAAGGAAATCATGGTAAATACGAGTACCAAAAAAATAAATGATTATGCCTTCCTTCATCTTGGCCAGTGTATTCATGTAAAAGCGATAAAATCCTTTTTACAACAACATGGCGTTAAGTATTACGAAGAATAAACTTTCACAAAAGAATTTATACCCATAACCTAACCCAGAACAATTTTACAATTTTGGTGTAATTAATGTTGTAATCTTTCCTATGCCATTAATTGAATTTACACAAAATGGATTGTACTGCCGCCAGGCTGATGTTTATATTGACCCCTGGAAGCCTGTGAATAAAGCAATCATAACGCATGCTCACAGCGATCATGCCCGGGCAGGAAGCCACTCCTATTTATGTCACCATTTTACAAAGCCTTTACTCCAATTAAGGTTAGGAGAAAATAATTATCAGTCCGTTGAATGGGGAGAGAGAATTCTAATGAATGGCGTTACAATTTCACTGCATCCTGCTGGTCATATCATTGGTTCATCACAGGTAAGACTGGAATATAAAAATGAAGTATGGGTTTTTAGTGGCGATTATAAAACTGAAAATGACGGACTATCAGGAAAGTTTGAACCCGTTGCATGTAATACATTTATTTCTGAATGTACTTTTGGCTTACCCATTTACAAATGGAAACCACAACATGAAATTTTTGAAAGTATAAAAAACTGGATTTATAAAAACTCATCACAAAATAAAACAAGTGTCTTGATTGCCTATAGCCTTGGCAAAGCGCAGCGCATACTGCAGCCACTTGCAGAAACCGGTTTACCCATCTTTGCCCATGGCGCAGTTTACAATGTGCATCAAACTTTATTAAGTGCAGGCTGGCAGCTTCCCTTAATTCAAAGGGTAACTCCTGAAACCAGCAAAGAAGAATTAAAGGGCAGCATTGTAATTGCGCCATCTAGTGCAGAAGGTACGCAATGGATAAAAAGATTTAATCCTTATGCCACCGGCATTTGCAGCGGTTGGATGCAGGTTCGTGGCAATGTCAGACGCAAAAATGCTGATGCAGGATTTGTACTGAGTGATCATGCCGATTGGGAAGGGTTGTTATCAGCAGTAAAAGCTACAGGCGCAGAAAAAGTATTTGCAACGCATGGTTTTCAATCAGGTTTCAGCCGCTATCTTAATGAGATTGGAATAGAAGCAGCAGAAGTAAAAACCGCTTATGGAAATGATGAAGAAGAAGTAGAGATTGTTTAAGGGTGATTAAATAAATTGATTTTTGATTTTTTACTTATGAAACATTTTGCATCACTCATACAAATCCTGGCGACGAGCACAAAAACTAATGATAAGCTGGCAGCGTTGCAGGAATATTTTCTTACAGCAAATGATGCAGATAAAATATGGGTCATTGCATTATTTACCGGAAGGAGGCCAAAGCGAACCCTGAGCAGTGCTTTCCTGCGCCAATGGTGCATACAGGAAACCGGGCTGCCAGCGTGGCTTTTTGAAGAAAGTTACCATACTGTGGGAGATCTTGCGGAAACAATCGCATTACTTCTTTCCCAAAATTACATACAACAAAACATCGAGAATCATAGCCTGGCCTACTATATGAATATGCTTTCATCTCTTGCAAAAGAAAGTGATACTCAAAAAGAAAAGTTTGTTATAGAAAGCTGGAAACAAATGGATGAAAATGAAAAATTTGTTTTTAATAAATTGATCACAGGCGGATTCAGGATTGGTGTATCACAAAAAATAATAGTAAATGCATTGGCAAAAACTACAGGGGTTTCTTCCAGTATAATTGCTCATCGCATTATGGGTCATTGGGATCCTTCTACCATTAAATTTGATGAACTGCTTAGCAGCAAAAACAGCTTAGAGGATTTCTCAAAACCCTATCCATTTTATTTATCCTATGCCGTTGATGAAGAAGTTTCTCTCCTTGGCAATTCAGAAGATTGGCAGGCAGAATGGAAATGGGATGGCATTCGGGGGCAAATAATAAAGCGCAATGATGAATTGTATGTCTGGAGCCGGGGAGAAGAACTCGTTACAGAAAAATTTCCAGAATATAAATTGTTGCTGGATAAATTGCCAAACGGCATGGCTATAGATGGCGAAATCATTTGCCTTTCGCCGGGTGGCATATGTAATTTTACTCCCCTTCCCTTTTCAGTTTTACAAACAAGAATAGGCCGCAAAAATATCTCAAAAAAAGATTTGAAAGATGCACCGGTTGGTTTTATTGCTTACGACCTTCTTGAAATAAATAATGAAGACATTCGTGAGCATTCATTAATAGAAAGAAGACAACAACTTGAAAGTATTTTTAAAAATATTGATCACCCTTCTTTCCATCTTTCCCCAATAATTGCTTTTGATGATTGGGAAAATTTAAAACATATCCGTACGCAATCCAGGGATATCAACAGTGAAGGCATCATGCTAAAAAGAAAAAATTCACCCTACCAGGCAGGCCGCAAAAGAGGCGACTGGTGGAAGTGGAAAATAGATCCGCTAACCATTGATGCGGTAATGATATATGCCCAGAAAGGTCACGGACGACGCAGCAATCTCTACACAGATTATACTTTTGCGGTAAGGGATGGCGACAAACTTGTAAGTTTTGCAAAAGCTTATAGCGGCCTTACAGATAAAGAATTTGCACAGGTAGATAATTTTGTGAAGAGAAATTCCATTGAGAAATTTGGACCAGTGCGTACCGTAAAACCAGAATTGGTATTTGAACTGGCATTTGAAGGTATAGCTGCAAGTAACCGCCACAAATCTGGCGTAGCGCTTAGGTTTCCCCGCATGAGCCGCTGGCGGAAAGACAAGAAAATTGAAGACGTTAATACACTGGCTGATTTAAAAAAAATGCTGGAAACCTATAATAACAATGGAAAACCGACTCCATAATTCACATCAACCAATACGTTTTTTGTAACAAATTCCTTCCTATTTTGCAATCATGAACAAAACCGTTTTTATTACAGGTGCAACTGCTGGTATTGGCAAGGCTTGTGCAGAAAAATTTGCATCAGAAGGATATAATATTATTGCCACGGGCAGAAGAGCTAAACTGCTTTCTGAACTTGCTGTCGATCTGCGTAAGGAATATAATGTAGATGTTTATACTTTATGCTTTGATGTGCAGGATAAAGAAGCTGTTTTTACGGCCGTGAACAGTTTACCTGAACCGTGGCAGGCGATAAACATTCTTATCAATAATGCCGGTCTTGCGCTTGGCCGGGAAGCATTTGATGAGGCCAATATTGAAGACTGGGAAACCATGCTACACACGAATGTAGATGGATTACTTTATGTAAGCCGTGCCATACTGCCATTATTAAAGAAACGTCCAGGAAGCCATGTGATTAATATTGGTTCTATTGCCGGAAAGGAAGTGTATGAAAATGGGAATGTGTATTGTGCAAGCAAATTTGCCGTGGATGCCATTACCAAAGCAATGCGGATTGATCTATTAAAACACGGCATAAAAGTGACTGGTATTCACCCGGGTGCTGTAGAAACTGAATTTTCAATTGTGAGGTTTAAAGGAGATGAAGAAAAAGCAGGGTCGGCATACAAAGGATTTGTTCCGCTTTCTGGTGCAGATGTAGCCGATGCCATATATTATTGTTGCAGCCTTCCACCTCATGTTTGTATTAATGAACTTACCATAACCTGCCTGCAACAAGCTGGCACATATTATTTTAATAAAAATACAAAATAGAGCATTAGCAACTATTTCAGTTAAGGTTTATTAAAATGAGTCTTTTCCTTGCCTGTATTGTTTTCAATGGCACAATATTCGACTAGTGAGGCCGTTGTAGTGAAGTAATACGCATTTATCCCTAAACAATAATTGCAACCTCTCTAAAAGCTACTCGAATACGCATGAAAAACCGGGTTCTCCTCATTTTTATGGCTGTCTTATGTTTTGCTGGAATTTGCTCAGCCCAGGAAGTAATCCACCAAAAACCTTGTATAAGCGAATTCATTATGCACCAGGCCGACAGCATTAAAAATTTACTCACACAACAAGGATTTATAGTCATTAAAGAAAATTCCATGACCATGGAAAGTGAATACGAAATGCCTATCATTGTACCTATGACACAAGGAACCTGGTACCAGTTTGTCTTCATTGGTGATATTACCTCAAAACTTTACGAAGTACGAATGTTTGACTGGAATGAAAAACAAGTGGTTTACCAGAGAAAAATGTGGGGCGACGTAGATGGAAATATTATCAGCTACAATTACATACCCCAGTTCAGTGAATACCACATGATTAAACCAGTGCAGGTAAATAAAAAGAAGAAAAAAGATTTATGTGGTTACGTAATGCTGCTAAAGAGGGTTAAATAAATTATCCTCCGTTTTCATCTTATTCAAATACTTGTTTGAATTTAATCCGATCTCAACTTCCCTCTCTTCTAATTTCTGACACCTAATATCCAATAGTAGCAAACTATCAACTAAAGATTGACAACTTCAAACTGTCGTCTACAAACTGTCATCTATTAACTACCATCTGTCAACTCCCTCTACTGCGCTAATGAAATCCTCACCTGCACACCTGCCCTTGTATTTATTGTAGGTGCACTACTGGAAATATAAGGCGTTACCCTTCGCTGATCGAAATAGAATTTCAGGTTGATCCTGTTATTAAGAATATAATCAATAGTTGGGCTGATGGTAACTTCTTTACTTCCACCGGTGGCAAAATTATTGTCCTGGTCAAGGCGGCTATTGGCATTTACATTATCTCTTATCCTGAAATCTAAACGGAAGTTTATTTCATTATCCAGTTTGGCCGTGCCATCCTTACTCAGGAATTTTGGCAATTTCAAGCCAGCTAAAATTGGCAATCCTCTTTTGCGGAAACCTGCGCCTATAATAAATTCTGTGCTTCTCACTTCACTTAATTGGTAATCGTAAAGACTTAAACTAAGCTGCCGGCTTTTTGAATATTCAAACCTTGCCTGCAACTGGTTAACAAACATCATATCAAAACCAATCAATGGTGCAAACTGCTCTTGTATAGTTATATTGGGCACAAGGTAATATGGCATAAAGTTTTGCGATTGCGGGTCGTAAAATGAAGGATATCCATATGAGGACACATCCTGGTAAAGCAATGCAGATGTAAAGCCGTTCATACTGAGGTTACCATTATATCCATGTGAGATATTAAAGTTGGTAAATATTTTATCAATGCCTTTTACCCTGCTCAAACCAGTATAGTCAATCTTCCAGTTAGGCTTTGGCATTATGGCCTTAAATGGATTCGATTTAAGGTTAGGGTTACTTTGTTTAATTAAGGCTACACTTCTTGGATCCTGCCCTGTGTATGCAGCTATGAAAGAAGGGACAAGTACATCAACTGCATATTTACTATAGCCGTAGTAATAGCCATCAGAAAGTTGCACCTGGCTGTAAGGATTTGCCTTACCAAGCCTTTCTGAAAGTATAATCCTGTTTGCCTGGAAAGTCTTAAAAGTTTCAGAAACCCTGTTGGGGTCAAATTTTCCAAACAGTGTTTTGAAAGCTATGTAGGATACATCAAATCCCCCACCGGCAAATGGATTCAGGTGCATAAACTTCCTGTCAAGCCCTCCTGTTGTATCAATAAATCGGAAGGTTTCATTGTAATTCTTATTGAATGATTTGGTAATGTTTAAAGTAATATTCAAGTCCCTAACGGGCTCAAGTGTTGCACCTAGCGTTATTCTTTGGTCAAAATTCTGCTGGAAGAGATAATTAAAATTAGTATCTCTTGTAATGAGGCCTGCTGCAGCTTTGCGGTTTAACCAGTTGCTGTCAGGTTGCCTTCCAAGTATGAAATCAAAACCCGGCGCCATGCTCTTGAAGTTTTGTCCGAAATGCTGCGTGCTGTCAATATAACCTGGCAACCTTGTGTTTGCATTTTCTGACAAAGAGAAATTAACCTGCTTGATACTAGTGAGCAATTTACCAAAAACCCTTGGCACTCCACTTACATAAGGCATTGCAGTTTTATCTAAAACCTTCCTTGTTCTCAAAACCCTTTTTCCACTTTTTAATGTTACGCTATCTGTTACTTTAGTATAACGATTGCGCCATTTATCCCTATCAGCAATATTGGCTGGTACATCCAGTTGTTTTAGCCATTTAGATTTTTGATACAACCTTGTAAAGTCAAGTTGCACTGTGGCTTCTTTTTGCTGACCATTTTCAAGGAAGTTTCCTAAATCTATTGCAAGCCTTGATGCGCCAATCCATTTGTAAGTTGCCTGGTATTTTATATTCATTGTTGTCCAGTCGAGCAATGGAAATTTTGCCGTGGGTAATGTATAAGAAAATGCTGCTGTTTGATTAAACAACGTATTTCTTCCACCCTTTAATAAATTCTTCCAGATGGTATCTTTCTTTTCCGGCGTGTTTATGCGACCATAAGGCTCATCAACCCTTGAGTTATTGGTAGCAGTATAATCAAATGCCAGTGAGCGGGTGAAATTCCACCTGGCTATATAATCTCTTTGAAGCACAAAGAATTTATCATAGGTTTCAGGAATAGCATATTTTGATGTGCCAATACTGCGTGGCCGTATGGCACCAAACTGGCGCCATAAATCTGCCCTGAAACTTAATTGGGAAGGCACATAATTAATATTGAAATCCTTCAAAAGGTCAAACCAATGTGTTTTTGATTTTTTAAATAAGCTCTTAAATGGTTCAAGGTATTTTGGCTGAGGAGCAAAATTATAACCTACCGCTCCCCTATGCCGGGTCACATCATTATATTCAATCAATGGACTATGGGCACTGGTGTTAATGTAAGAGTAACTAACATCAACATTTGAAATATCATAGATCTTTGGCTTTTTACCATTGGTTTTATTCTTTCTTACGTTGGTAAAATTCAGTGTTTTTATAGAGGTGAAATCTACCGCATTATTTCTGATAGAATCCTTTTGGGAAGCAGAAGCCGTCCTTAATTTATCTTTTAGCTTTATGTCCAGGTCAAATGGATCATATTCGGGTGTACTTTGGGTTTGAGAATAACTTGCATATAAAGGAATGCTCATGCCTATTTTTTTAGGAAGCAATTTGCCCAGTTCTAATTGTGCTGCTATATCAAATTGCATAAAGTTATCGCGGTATCTTTCATTAACTCTTTGTTCCAGGGTACCAAAACCTGATGTATGTCCATTCACAGAAAGTGAAATTGTGCCAAGGTCAGCAAGGTTCACATCTACCCTTCCAAGCGCAGCATATCCACCCCTCTCATCAAGAGATGATAAACGCAATTCATTTACCCATACTTCCCCGCAAGCTAGAGAGGCATTGGTATTTTCTATTCCAATGAGTATTCCCCTTACTTCACCCAGGTTTGGATTGCCTATTACACCATAACGTTGTCCATTGGGTTGCAACTGGCTATACATTTGAGCCAGGGAAACTGAACTTAAGTTTCGGGTTTGTTTTAGTTTTATCAGGTCGGCAAG
>JBDSYV010000037.1:0-4234 GCA_040110925.1 Ferruginibacter sp.
TTGTTGCTGCAGACTTGTTGTCGCAAGCAGAGCATGGGCCCGACAGCCAGGTAATCCTGGTGAGTGATAGTGAAAAAATAATTGATGAAACTTTTACGGAATTGTACAAACAGTTGGATGTTTTACCAAGGAAAGATATTGCAATTTCTGCTCTTCAACACAGCAAGGCCATTATAGTAAAAAGTTTGAATGAAGCAGTTGAATTAAGCAATGCATACGCTCCTGAGCATCTTATACTTGCCGTGAAGCAGCCCAATAAATTATTGCCTTTAATTATAAATGCCGGATCTGTTTTCCTTGGCAATTATAGTAGTGAGTCTGCTGGTGATTATGCATCAGGAACAAATCACTGCCTGCCAACAAATGGATTTGCCAGGAGCTACAGTGGTGTGTCAGTTGATAGTTTTCAGAAGAAAATTTCATTTCAGAAAATATCAAGACAAGGATTAAAAAATATGGGACCGGCAATAGAACTGATGGCAGAAGCAGAAGGATTGATGGCGCATAAGAATGCGGTTAGTATAAGGTTAAAAACAATAGGCAATAAAAAATAGACAATAGGTATATACAATAGCCAAAAAGAAATCGAAAATTAAAAATATGAAAAATTCCTGTAATTCGTTTTTAAAATTTGTGTAATCAATTATGACAGATATTAATCAACTTGTTAGACAGAACATTCTTCACATGCATCCTTATTCCAGTGCAAGAAAGGAATACAAAGGAAGTGAAGGCATATTTGTTGATGCTAATGAAAACCCGTTTGGAAAATACAATCGCTATCCTGACGGTGAGCAAAGCCAATTAAAGCAGGCCATCAGTAAGGTGAAAAATATTGTCGTAAAAAATATTTTCCTCGGAAATGGCAGTGATGAAATTATAGATTTATTGTTCAGGATATTTTGTAGACCGGGAGTAGATAAAGTAATCAGCTTTACGCCTACGTATGGCATGTATGAAGTTTCGGCTGCACTGAATGATGTTGAAATTATAGAGATACCATTAACAAAAGATTTTCAGCCTGACCTAAATATTTTACAGAAATATGTAAATGATGAAAGCTGCAAATTGCTGTTCATTTGTTCGCCCAATAATCCAACAGGAAATTTGATGGATCAAAAATTGGTAACAGAAATGCTGCAGAAATTTAATGGCATTGTTGTTATTGATGAAGCTTATATTGACTTCTGTGATGAAGAATCATTTGCAAATAAAATTGATCAATATCCTAACCTCGTTGTGCTGCAGACCCTAAGCAAAGCATGGGGACTTGCGGCTTTGCGTATAGGTATTGGTTTTTCCGCAGAAGCTATCATTGATTTACTAAACAAAGTTAAGCCGCCATACAATATTAGTACAGCCAATCAGCAGGGAGCTTTAAAGGCATTAGAAAACATAAAAGAGTTTGAGACAACGCTTGAAATATTAAAACAAGAAAGAAAAAAATTAAGCATGGCTTTAAAGGATATTGATTGTATAAAAAAAGTTTATCCAACAGATGCAAATTTCTTTTTAGTGGAAGTAACAGATGCCAATAAAATTTACCAACAATTAATTTCTCAAAAAATAATCGTACGTAACAGGAACAGTGTTTTAAAAAACTGCCTGAGGATTAGTATCGGCACACCGGAAGAAAATGACATACTCATTAAAGCATTAAAACAATTATGACAAAAAAATATTTATTTATTGACAGGGATGGCACACTTGTAATAGAGCCTCCAATTGATAAGCAGTTAGACAGCTTAGAGAAGCTTGAATTTTATCCCGGCGTGTTTCAATGGCTTGGAAAAATTGTAAGGGAAATGGATTATGACCTTGTGATGGTTACCAACCAGGATGGATTAGGAACAGCATCATTTCCTGAAGAAACTTTCTGGCCTGCACACAACAAAATGCTACAGGCATTTGCCAATGAAGGCATAACCTTTAGTGAAATATTAATTGACAAAAGTTTTGCGGAAGAAAATTTGCCTACCAGGAAACCGGGCACAGCCATGCTTATACATTATATGAAAGGGCTTGCAGATATGCAACAGAGCTTTGTGATTGGCGACAGGGCCACAGATGTACAGCTTGCAGAAAACCTCGGTTGCAAATCAATTTTACTCAATGAAGAAAAAATTACTGAATCAACTTGTCATGCTAAAAGCTGGAAAGAAATATATCAATTCCTTTCCATTAATGCCAGGAAGGTAATTATTGAAAGAACAACATCGGAAACCAGAATTGTTGTAGACGTGAATCTTGATGGAAATGGAATTGCCAGCATCAATACCGGCATTGGATTTTTTGATCACATGCTTAATCAAATTGCGAGGCATGCCAATATTGATTTAACTATAGAAGTAAAAGGCGACCTGGATATTGATGAACACCATACCATTGAAGACGTGGCTATTTGCCTTGGTTTAGCAGTTGATAAAGCGTTGGGTTCTAAGAAAAGTATTGAGCGTTATGGTTTTTTACTACCAATGGATGATTGCCTTGCACAGGTGGCTCTTGATTTTTCAGGGCGACCATGGCTGGTATGGGATGCAACCTTCACAAGAGAAAAAATTGGAGAGTTGCCATCTGAAATGTTTATGCATTTTTTCAAATCTTTTAGCGATAATGCAAGGTGCAACCTGAACATAAAAGCTGAAGGTGACAACGAACACCATAAAATAGAATCAATATTCAAGGCATTTGCAAAGGCAATGAAAATGGCAATCAGCAAAAACGCTGATGGTTCTATACCAAGTACAAAAGGAGTAATATGATAGCAATCATTCAATACGACGCAGGCAATACAGCTTCTGTAAGAAATGCAGTAGAACGCCTGGGATATGAAGTAAAGATTACTGCAAGAAAGGATGAGTTGTTAGCTGCTGATAAAATTATTCTTCCCGGAGTGGGTGCTGCTGGTAGCGCTATGACTGCTTTGAAAAGAACGGGTCTTCATGAAATAATTCCAATGCTAACGCAACCTTTTCTTGGCATCTGCCTCGGCATGCAATTGCTTTGTAAACAATCGGAAGAAGATGATACGATTGGCCTTGGTGTTTTTAATACAGTGGTAAAAAAATTTCCGGCAGCAGCAAATGTGCCGCATACCGGCTGGAATAACCTGTACGATTTTAAAAGTAATTTGTTGAATGGCGTTGCTGAAAATGCTGATGTGTATTTCGTGCACAGTTATTATGCTGAGTTATCAAAAGAAACTGTTGCAAGCTGTCATTACATTCATCCTTTTGCCGCAGTGGTGCAGAAGGAAAATTTTTATGGTACACAATTTCATCCTGAGAAATCAGGGCTGGCAGGTGAGCTGATTTTAAAAAACTTTTTAGCATTACCTCACCCCAACTCCTCTCTTTCTTCTCCCTCTCCTTTGGAGAGGGTTGGGGTGAGGTTAGATAAAAGCTAAAACATTCACATGAGAATCATTCCTGCAATAGATATTATCAATGGCAAATGTGTGAGGCTTAGCAAGGGCGATTTTGCCAGCAGTAAAATCTATAATGAAAGCCCAGTGGAAGTTGCTAAGCAATTTGAGGACGCTGGCATAAAATATTTACACCTTGTTGACCTTGATGGTGCAAAAGCAGGAAAAATTATTAATCAATCCGTGCTGGAAAAAATTTCAAAAGCAACTAAACTACAAATTGATTTTGGTGGCGGCATTCAATCCAACAATGATATAAAGACAGCCTTTGAAAGCGGTGCCCGTCAAGTTTGTATTGGAAGTGTAGCAGTCAAGAATCCAGGTTTGTTTGAGGAATGGATAAACATTTACGGCAGCAAGAAAATGATTTTATCCGCAGATGCCATTAATAATAAGATAGCAACAAATGGCTGGCTGCACACATCAGAACTTGATGTGATTGATTTCATAAGCGATTATAACAGGAAAGGCGTACAGTATGTAATGTGTACGGATATCTCGAAAGATGGTATGCTGCTTGGGCCTTCGCTGGATTTGTACAGAACCATTTTAGAGCAAACTAAAATAAAATTAATTGCCAGTGGTGGTATTGCTTCAATACAAGATGTGGAGGCTGTGACTGTCTTAGGTTGCGAAGGCGTTGTGATCGGCAAAGCCATTTATGAAAACAAGATTTCACTAAAAGAATTGTCGGCATATGCTTAAGAAAAGAATTATACCATGCCTGGATATAAAAGACGGCCGCACAGTGAAGGGTGTAAATTTTGTAAACCTCCGGGATGCAGGCAATCCTGTAGACCTTGCAAAAAT